>CAYJAZ010000013.1:0-73359 GCA_964368455.1 uncultured Desulfovibrionaceae bacterium | reverse complement strand
CTCATTCTTTCAGACGAAGAAAAAAGAATCACAGCTTACCACGAAGCTGGCCATGCTCTTGTTGCAAAATTGCTTCCAAAAGCAGATCCAGTACATAAAGTAAGTATTATTCCTCGAGGCAGAGCATTAGGTGTGACAATGCAATTGCCAGAAGAAGACAGGCATGGCTATTCAAAAAGCTTCCTTCAAGGAAATATTGCTGTGCTTATGGCAGGCCGCGTGGCTGAAGAACTTATCATGGAAGACATCACAACAGGTGCTGGAAATGATATAGAAAGAGCTTCAAAGCTTGCAAGAAAGATGGTTTGTGAATGGGGTATGTCTGATGTTATTGGCCCTCAAGCTATTGGCGAACAAAGCAATGAACCATTCTTAGGCAGAGAGCTTACTTCAAATCGTTCTGTGAGCGAAGAAACAGTACGCATTGTTGATACAGAAGTGAAAAGAGTTATTGCTGAAGCACACGATCTTTGTCATAAACTTCTTTCACAAAATCTTGACGATCTTCATGCCATTGCAAATGCTTTGCTTGAACGCGAAACAATTTCTGGTGAAGATATTGATATGATCATGCGTGGCGAAGAATTGCCGCCATTTGTTATCAGCGATGAAAAGCTTGAAAATAAAAATTCTTCCGCTCAAGAAGTTCAAAACTCAGAAGATGAAGAAGATCAAGACGATTTTGTTTTTGAAGCAGATCCAGATACGCAAGAAAATAAAGAAGAGAATGATAAAAACAAAGAATAATTCTACGACTAATGCCCCAATTTTTTGGGGCATTGTCAATATTACTGAAGACTCCTTTTCTGATGGAGGTCTTTTTTCTACGCCTGATAAGGCATTGAAACAATTCCTTTTACTCAAGGAAAAAGGTGCAGATATTATCGATATTGGAGCAGCTTCTTCAAGGCCAAGTTCTGAATTTATTTCAGCACAAGAAGAGTGGCAAAGGCTCAAACCCTTGTTTGACTTGCTAGAAGAAAATGACAATAAATTATTTTCTAGTGTTTCAGTTGACACTTGGCGAGCAGAGGTAGCACAAAAAGTTCTTGAGAAAAATGTTTCTTACATTAATGATATTTCTGCTTTTTCATGGGATCCGTCTTTATTAGATGTTTTAGTACAGTATAAACCATATTATGTACTTATGCATTGCTTGGGCACACCGCAAAATATGCAAATAAGTCCAAACTATACAAATGTAGTTGATGAAGTATTTGCTTTTTTTGAAGCAAAATTAGAAAGATTAGACAAGGCTGGTTTTCCTCTGGAAAAAGTGATACTTGATCCTGGTATTGGCTTTGGAAAAACTTTAGAACACAATCTCGCTCTTATGCAGGCGGGGGAAAAATTTCTCAGTCTTGGCCAAGAACTCATGGCTGCTGTTTCTCGAAAATCTTGGTTGAGAGATATTTTTTCTATTCAAAAGGCAAGCTTAGAATCAGAAATAAAAGGACAAAGAAAAGTCCTTGATAGACTCACTTCAATAGCAAGTCTTAGTCTCCATAAAAAAGGCTATACGCATCATAGAGTGCATAATGTTGAAATAGTCAAGCAAGCTTTCACTCTTGAAAGTTTTCTTGAATAAATGAAATTTGATAATTTTTTACTAAAAACATAATCTAAAGAAAGAGGAAAGAAAACAGTGCCTTCAATTCAATTTACATGGCTAGACGCATTAGATATACTTCTTGTTACAATACTTGTGTACTGTGTAATTCTTTATGTACGTGGCACAAGAATCAGTACAGCTTTAAGCGGTCTTTTTGTCTTGCTTATTGTCTATGTTTTTGCACTTGTTTTTGGCCTTAATTCTTTAGTTTGGATATTTGAAAATCTTTTCTCCTCGATTTTCTTAGTGGTAGTCATTTTATTTAGTGATGACATACGTTCGGCACTTGCTTCTATTTCATTACGTTCTTTTTTCTCAAAAGATAAAGAATATACAGAACAATTTGTCCAAACTCTTTCTTTAGCTGTGTATGAAATGTCAAGAAAAAGCATAGGTGCTTTGATTGTTTTAGAACGCAGCGAAGGCTTGAATGATATAGTTTCAACAGGTATAAAACTTGATGCCCTTTTGAGCCAAGAGCTTTTGACTACTTTGTTCACTCCAAAAACAGCTCTGCACGATGGTGCTGTTATCATTGATAGAAATGGCAAGATTAAAGCTGCTGGTTGTATATTGCCTTTGGCGGCAAGCGTGAACAATCACGAATTTGGCACAAGGCACAGAGCGGCACTTGGTTTGAGTGAAAAATGCGATGCTCTTGTTATAGTTGTTTCTGAGGAAAGAGGGCAAGTGCGTATTGTTCAGCAATCTCGAGAGCATGGACATATATCAAAGGTTCTCAAGCAAGAAGAATTTGATAAGGAGCTAAAAAATGTTATCAAATAATTCAGAAGTCAAAGAAAATAAAGAGCCTAAAGCCCAGCAAGAAATGGATAAAGAAATGAGCAAAGAAACACAGAATATAGATGAAGAAAAAACAAAAAATCCAAACAAAAACGATTGGAAAAAATATTTTTACGAAATAAATTTACCAAAAAATAAATACCTTCCGCAAAGTGTGCATATGGGTTACTTGTTGCTTTCTTTTACTCTTGCTTTTTTCTTGTGGTTTGCCGTGACAGACAAAGAAGAAGTAGAAAGCGTTTATTCAGTGAAACTAGAATATTCTGCCTTACCAGAAGATTTGCTTATTGTTGAAGATGTGCAAGAATATGTGCAAGTTCGCCTTAAATCAACAGCAAAATCTTTTGCTCAACTCAAAGGCGAAAACCTCTCCTTTACAATAGATCTTTCAGAAATAGAAAAAGGAGCAAATGCAATAGAAATCGAATTGGACGACTTGTTTCCACGCAGATTTTTTGAAGTATTGTCAATTTCGCCGACTAGACTTGTGATTGTGACTGAAAAAATCACAGAAAAAGATGTAAAGATTGAAACATTTCTTTCAGAAGACGTGAAAAATCCAAAGAAAATTGTAGGCACATTACAAGTAGATCCATTACAAGTAAGAATAAAGGGCGCTGAAAGCGAAATCAATAAGATAAATAAAATTTCTCTACCTTTCACCCCAGATACAGACATAGCTGCTGGTAAATATTCAGAAAGCCTAGCCCTTGTTTTACCAAAACATGTAGAAGCTGTTCCACCTCTTGTGCGTGTGAATTATGAAATAAAAAGCGGCCTTGTTACCGTGAATTATATTGTTCCTATTACTGTTGTTTCTAATAATAAAGAAGCGAAGTATAAAGTTTCAGAAGAAAAGGTTACGCTCAATGTTCTTATGCCTGATCATCTCATAAGAAATGAAGAATTTATCAATGCATTGAGTGCCTATATCGTGCCAACAGGAGCAGAAAGCGAAACTCTTTTATTGCGTTTTAAAATTCCGCCAACTGCAAAGCTTAAATCAAGCAGCATTGATAGAGTAGAAGTGAATAAAATTCAATAAAAAATTGAAATTTATTATAGATAGGTAGTTATGCACGTCATTTAAATTCTCACGTTATCTATCTGAAATTATAGTATAAAAGCGAGCGTAGCGAACAAAGACTTTAGCGGAGGATTATCCTCGCGCGAAACAAGAACCACGCCTCTTGTAAGCGAGATTTCGTGCACAGCGTGCCGAAACAAATGAGAATCACGTAGGTAATTATGTATAGATTTTGTCTTTCATTTATCCTTAGCTTATGCCTTTTTTCTTTCCATTTTTGGCAAGAATTTGCCCACGCTTATAGCATAGAACAAAAGCAAGAGAGCAAGGAAATTGAAATAGAAGTTCAAATAAATACCTTACTTGAATCAAGTCTCACAAGAACACTTTTACAAACCTTACTCAAAGAAGAACTTATTTCTTTAATGCTCAAAGAAGACGAATTTGTGAACTTCTTTTCACTTTTGAACTTTTCAACAGAAAAGAAAAAAGCTCTTTTATCTACATTAGTTGAACTTAAATATTCAGACGCAATAGTCAGTACAAAATCTAGCAAGAAGAATGTGTATTTTTATACGCAATCGGCAAAGTTGATCAATAAAGCAGAACTTGTAAAACAATTGCCAGAAATGACAAAGGATATTTATTTATTATTAAGACTTGAGGAAGTAGAGAATGACAGAATCTACAGCATTAAAGCAGTTAAAAACCTACTTGACGACTTAAATACAGCTGAAAAAAACGACTTTTCAGTTTTTGCTTTAGAAAATGAAATAAAGACATTATATGCCCTGAACTATTTAGAAGCTTATTTGCAAGAATTGGTTTTTGAAATGGATTTTTCAAGAGAAAAGCAAGTAGAATTAGAGCATTTGATGAAATACGGCAAACACACTCTTTCTTTTTCTAACGCACTTGCAGAGTATTATCTTTTTTTAGATAGACCGCAGGCGGCACTTGATACATTAAAAAATATTAAAAATATACAAAGCTATTTTTCCAAATATCTAACAATACTTACAGCAATGAGAAGGGGTGAAATTGGACTTGCAGAATTAGACTTGAAAGAAGTATTATCTAAGATTGATACAAAGAATGATATTTATGCTTATTTTATTGTGCTCAAAGGCTCAATAGCACAGATGAAAGGCTTAAATGCACAGATGTGTCAAGCCTATAAATTGGCTTGTACGCATAATTTATGCGATGCGTATAATACAATGAAAGAAGATTGTTCGTGGTTAAATAATTAACTTTAACACCTTAAGTTTTTATTCTTAAAGTCGTTAAAAAAATTAAGAGATAAAAATAATACTATGGGTTTAATTATGCGCGATAGAACAGTATATTTGCTAGAAGAGGGTGAAGAATTGGCTTTCCCACCTGTAGAGCAAGCTAAAAGCTCAGGCTTGCTTGCTGTTGGTGGCGACTTGTCTGCTGCTCGCCTTATAAAAGCATATTCACAAGGAATATTCCCGTGGTATGGCAAAGATTGCCCTGTGATGTGGTGGTCGCCAGACCCGCGTTGTGTATTGATTCCAGCTGAATTAAAAATTTCTCGCTCATTACAAAGAGCAATGAATAAAAATCCCTATACCATTACACAAAATAAAGCTTTTTTAAAGGTTATCAATTTTTGTTCAAATGTTGCACGTCCAGGACAAGACGGAACTTGGTTACAGCCTGAAATGATAGAAGCTTATTATGAATTGCATAAACTTGGCTATGCACATTCAGTTGAAGCTTGGCAGGAAAATAGACTTGTAGGCGGTTTATATGGTATAGCACTTGGCGGAGCTTTTTTTGGCGAATCTATGTTTCATTTAGAGCCAAATGCTTCTAAAATTGCCTTTGTTTCACTAGCAAAACATTTATTGGAAGAGGGTTTTACTGTAGTGGATTGTCAACAAACAACAAGTCATATGCTTTCAATGGGTGCAAAAGAAATTTCAAGAGCAGATTTTATTAAACTTCTTGAACATGCATTAGAAAAATAGATAAAACAGTTAACTATATGAAAATAAAAGAAAAAGAAGCAAGTATCGGAATGAGAAAGCTTCTTTTTTTTGTTGTATTGATAAAATTTTACTTGACGAAAGGGTATAATACTTTATAATTACTAATCTGTATTTATCAAAATTATATATTATTTTGGGCAAAACTAATACAATAAGGATATATATGACTTTAAATATCTTAGAAGAAGAATGGGGCATGCACCTCACAAAGGAAAAAGCTTCCATGCCTTATGAGCTTGAAGAAAGATCTATACAATATTATCTGGATCAAGCAGCGGAAAATTTTCCTAAAAGAAAGGCTATTCTTTTTCAAAATCTGAAAATGAATTTCAAAACTTTGCGTGAAAAAGCAGAAATAATGGCTTGTGCACTCAAAAAAGAAGGTTTGCAAAAAGGTGAAAAGGTTGCTGTCATGCTTCCAAATATCCCGCAAACTATAGTAACTGTTTGGGCGGTTTTGAAAGCTGGCGGTGTATTGGTGATGACAAATCCATTGTATATGGAAAAAGAACTCACACACCATTTCAACGATTCACAAGCAAAATTTCTCATCACATTAGATCTTTTTTGGGATAAGATTCAAAAATTAAAAGATCAGCTTCCTGTTTCAAAATATTTTGTAACAAATATTACAGATGGATTGGCTTTTCCACTTAATCTTCTTTATCCGCTTAAGGCGAAAAAAGCTGGACAGTATAAAGTAATTGATTTTGGCGGCAATGTTATTCCTTATAAAAATTTATTCAGATCTTCTGAAAGATACAGCGAAGAACCAGCAGATCCGAAAAATACATTAGCACTTTTGCAATATACAGGCGGCACAACGGGCATTTCAAAAGCTGCTATGCTCACACATGCCAATATCTCTACGCATTTACAGCAATTAATGGATTTAACAAAGGAAGATGGAAAAGAAGAAACTCTCTCTATTGCAGTTATGCCATTTTTCCATATCTTTGGCCTTACAGGCACAGTTTTCTTTCCAGCGGCCTTAGCTAGTCCGACAATTCCAGTTGCAAGGTATAGTCCACATGACATTCTTGAATTGATAAAGAAATTCAGACCAAGCTTGTTTTTAGGTGCTCCTAGTGTCTATATAAGCCTTATGCAACAAAAAGAAATAGAAAAATACGATCTTACTTGTATTCGTCTTTGTGTTGTGGGAGCAGCTCCTTTTCCTGTAGATTCACTCAAAAAATTCAGAGATCTTACAAAAGCTAATATTATTGAAGGCTTAGGTCTTACTGAATGTTCGCCTTGTATTTCAGCAAATCCTATCAATGGCGTGCAAAAAGACGGCTCTGTGGGGCGTCCTTTCCCTGGCACCTATATTAAGATTGTTGATTTAGAAGAAGGCAATACTGAACTTGGTGTTGGCGAAAAAGGCGAAATAATAGTAAAAGGCCCGCAAGTTATGTCTGGCTATTGGAATAGAGAAGACGAGACTTCACTTGTTATGAGAGACGGCTGGTTCTATACAGGCGATATCGCTTATAAAGATGAAGAAGGCTATATCTTTGTTGTGGATAGGAAAAAAGAAATGGCGATTATTGGTGGATATAATGTTTACCCACGTGAAATTGATGAAGTTTTACACGAGCATCCTAAGGTTCTTGACGCTGTTTCACTTTTTGTGCCAGACAAAACAAGAGGCGAAAAAATTAAGGCCTATATTGTAACAAAACCAGGCGAAAATCTTTCTATTCCAGAACTTGTCTCATTTTGTAAGGAAAAATTAGCAAATTACAAAGTTCCAAAAGTTTTTGAATTTAGAGACGAATTACCAAAATCTCTTGTCGGAAAAGTTCTTCGTAGAGTTCTCAAAGAAGAAGAAGAAGCAAAAAATGCAAATGTAGAATAATAGAGAAATAAAAAGTGCCTATTGAAAGATAGGCATTTTGTCATTAAAAAAAGCAGGCTAAGCCTGCTTTTTTCTTTTGTTTTTTTTGTTTTATCTCATTAGTTGACAATTTCTACATAGCCAGGAATTGGTAAATCAAGTTCGTCTTTAATTGCGGCTTCTTGATTTAATCTCAATCTTTTCACTTCTTCTTGAAGTTTAGGATTTTCTTCCAATAATTTTTCTAAAGCTTCCAGAGTATTATCTGTAGTTCTTAAGATTCTTAGAGCTGTATCCTTTGTTTCTTGTTCTGTAAGATTTTGATTATTAAAGGAATTTTCTAAGCTATTTAAAGTATTGAAAGGAACATCACTTTGTGTTTGATTTTGATTATTTGTAGAATTTTCTTTATTAGATAAAGAATTTTGTTCTTGTAAATTTCCAAAAGGATTTGTTTTTTGTGCATCACTTTTAGAGTTTGTTGTCATTTCAGGTGTTTTGGTAGGCTTTTTGTCAGGATTGACATTTTGTGTGCTTGCCTTTGTTGCAGTAGTCGCAGCTTTTTTCTTTGTTGTTATCTTCGTTTTTTTAGCGTGGACAACGGGTTTTTTCTTTACAGGATTTAATGCTGTACTATAGGCTGGATCTAAAGGAAGACTTGCAGTAGAGGTTCCATTATAAGGTCTTCTTTGTGCATGTCTTTCCCAAGTATGTTCTACTTGCTTGAAATCAATAGGTAAAGTCTTGTCTATTATATGAGCTTTTTTTTCAACTTGTTCGTATTCAGCAATAATTTTTTGCTCATTATATTTTTTAAGAGCATCTTCATTATACTGACTTTGTGCAAGACTCTCTTCACTGCATAAAATTGCAGAAAAACAAGCACATAATGTGAGAAAGTTGGACTTTGATTTCATAAAAACCTACCTAGTAATCATAATCACCACGGTTCATCTTGATTTGTTCGGTTGTGGCGAGCATATCTATCTCATCGACAATATCGCTGAGTTCTTTAGGAAGTTTTGATTGTTTTAATGAGCCAATTTGGCTTGTGATTGAAGATAATTCTTCCCAAGCTGATTTATCTGACTGAGATTGTGCAATTTTTGTTGCATAACTATCAAGGCCATCGAGCATTGCTGTAATGGAATTTATTTCATCTTCAAATTCATTTAAACCTTCACTGCCTTTATTTGAATCTAGCTGGCCTGTAAGCATTGCATTGATTGTAGCAAGGTTTGTTACTGAAAGATCTTTGTAATTTGTATCAGAAGAAGCTACAGCTGAAGAATTTAAAGTTTCAGTTTCAGAAGCTTGTGAGAAAATTTCGGCAAATTCTGCATGCCCTTTAGGGAGTTTATTTGCTTTTTGTTGTTTTTGTAAGAGTTCATTCTGTAGAAGAATTTGTTGTAAGTCGTTGTTAATATCCATAAAAACCTCGCATAATAGAAGTGGTAATAATTTCCTATTCTTTTCTTATTATGCTAATATGCAAATTGTGTGCCTAATTAAAATTAAAAAGAAATAAAGAAATTGCTTTCTTTTAGATTTTTAGCAAAAATTTTCCTACTTGTCGATTGAAAAAAAATACTGTATAGTTTAAAAAAAGTACTTTGAAATTGTTTGAAGTAATTGTATTTCAATGGAGGTTTAATATGGTTGAGATTAAAAAAATTGTTTGTGCCCTTGACTTATCGGACCACAGTAAGCTTGTAGCAGATTATGCGACAAGTTATGCTAAATTGAGTGGGGCAAGTATTATTGCTGTTTATGCAGCACCAACTCTCACACAATATTCAGGTTTTCACGTTCCACCAAATACAATAGATTCTTTTGTTGGTGAAATTGTTTCTGGAGCTGAAACTGCAATGGCCGAATTTATAGCTGAACATTTTTCAGGTGTTGAAGTTCGTGCAGAAATAGTTGTTGGCTATGCAGCCGAAGAAGTTTTAGACTTAGTTGAAAGAGAAAATGCAGATCTTATTGTCATGGGAACTCATGGTAGAACAGGTATAGACAGAATTTTATTTGGTTCTGTTGCAGAAAGAGTTGTAAAAGCTTCTTCTGTTCCTGTGCTAACAATTAGACCAAAAGATGTAGTTGAATAAACAAATGCATTTTATTATGATTTGAATGATTTAAATGATAAGCGAGTGAAAGCTCGCTTATCTTATTAAAAAGACTCTAAAAAGAGCAAAAAGAGTAAAAAAGAGTAGAATATGTCTGTGTATGATTTTTTTATCAAGGAAGAAGTGAAGGCTTTTTCACCATATGAAGCTGGTTTATCTATAGATGAAATTAAGCAAAAGTACGGTCTTGAAAAAGTGATAAAACTTGCAAGTAATGAAAACCCACTTGGAGTTTCGCCAAAAGCTTTGGCTGTTTTACAAGAAAAAGCTGATCTTGCTTTTCGTTATCCACAATCAGGCACACCTCGCCTCGTCAATGCCTTAGCGGCATGGCTTAATGTTGATAAAAAAAGATTGGTTGTTGGCAATGGTTCTGATGAGGTTATTGACTTGCTTATTCGTGCGATGGCAAGAGAAAATTATCATAATATAGTAGCCTTTGATCCATGTTTTAGTATTTATTGTACGCAGGCAAAATTTTGTAATATAGAATTAAGACGTGCTCCTTTGAATCAGGATTTTTCCTTTGATTTTGATAGATTATTGGATTTAATAGACGACAAAACAAGTTTAGTCTTTATCACAAATCCAGACAATCCAAGCGGTTTTTCTATAGAAAAAGAAGAAATTCTCTCATTTGCAAAGAAATTACCAAAACATTGTTTGCTTGTAGTTGATGAAGCCTATATTGATTTTGCAGAAGCAAAATACCACAGTATTTCTCTCATAGAAGAACAAGATAATATCGCTCTTATGCGAACTTTTTCAAAATGTTATGGCCTAGCGGGAATGCGTATTGGTTATGGTATTTTTCCAAAAGAAATAGCCGACTATCTTTGTAGGGTAAGATTGCCATTTTCATTAAATATTTTAGCTGAAGAAGCTGCTATAGCTGCTTTATCTGACAAAGAATTTTATGAAAAAAGCATTGAAACAACAAAGATAGGTAGAGAATTTTTAACTCAAGAATTGACAAAATTAAATTTTAAAGTTTTACCATCTCAGTCAAATTTCCTCTTTATCTTGCCACCAAAAATTGGGCAAGCTAAAGAATTATTTCAATTTCTTTTAGAAAGAGGTATGATTATCAGAAGGCTCACTTCCTATGGACAAGAAGAAGCTTTAAGAGTTTCAATTGGTTTACCTGAAGAAAATGAAATACTTATTTCTTTAATAAAGGAATTTTTTACAGCATGATACAAAATTTTGTGATTACTATTGACGGCCCAGCTGGTGTTGGCAAATCTACACTTGCAAAAAAACTTGCCACTTATTTAAATCTTCCTATGCTTGATACTGGTGCTATGTATAGAACCTTAGGTTTGAAACTTGGTTCTCAAGTGCATGATATGGATGATGAAAAAATCGAAAAAAAAGCAAAAGAATATAAATTTTCTTTAACTTCAAATACCTACGATGCCGAACTTCTTTGTAATGGGAAATTGACTTCTTCCTTGCCTATACGAACTGATAAAGCGGCTCGCATGTCTTCTATTGTGGCTAAAATTCCTGCTATACGCAAAGTTTTGCAAGAAAATCAACAAAGTATAGCAAGAAATTTTTCCTTAGTTGTCGAAGGCAGAGATATGGGAACAAAGGTTTTTCCAAATGCTGTTTGTAAATTATTTTTAGATGCTCATGCAAAAGTTCGTGCAAAAAGACGTTACGATGAAATGGTAGCAAAGGGCGAAAATCCTGTTTTTGAAGAATTGTTTGAATCCTTAGTACAAAGAGATGAAATAGACAGAACAAGAGCAACAGATCCACTAAAACCGGCAGAAGATGCCATTATTATAGATACTTCTGATAAAAATCTAGAAGAAGTTTTTGCCATATTAATAAAACATGCCAACGAAAAATTAAGCCAAAGCCAAAATGCTTTTACACATTTAGATGCTGATGGCAATGCGTGTATGGTAGATGTTGGGGCTAAAGAAGCGACAAAGAGAATTGCAATTGTTTCTAGTAAGGTTTTAGTAAATGAAAATACCTTGCAATTGCTCAAGCAAAATGCTCTTCCAAAGGGCGATGTTCTCACAACGGCAAAGATTGCAGGTATTTTGGCAGCAAAGCAAACCTCCTCTCTCATTCCTTTATGTCATCCTCTTGCTCTTTCTTATGTGGATATACGTTTTAATGTTGTTGATTGTCCTCCTTCGATAGAAATTGAATCCGAAGCGCATACTACAGACAAAACAGGCGTTGAAATGGAAGCAATAATTGCAGCACAAATAGCTGCGGCTACGATTTATGATATGTGTAAGGCTGTGCAAAAAGATATATGTATTCAAGAATGTAGACTCATAAAAAAAAGCGGCGGCAAGAGTGAATATCTCTATAAACAGCATTAGAGCACTTTTAAAAAAAAGATAATGTTATAAAAGCCTATATTTTTGTTAGAGCAGCGTCAGAAAAATTTTCTGCTTAGTCATGTAGGCTCTACTACACTCCTTACACAGAAAATACTTCTTCCTTGCTCTCACTTAAAATCTAAACTTTTCTATTTCATCATCTTTTTCTAAAAATACTTGAATACAAAATTTTTGACATTAAATTGCTTGCAAAACACGATGTTAAAGAGTATTAGTAGAAAAGTAATTAATTGGAGCTGAATATGAGATTAAACACTCTTGTCTTTTTGTCCCTTTGTCTATTGATCTTTTCAGAAGCTGCCCATGCTGTTCAATTGAGAGTAGTTGCAAATGTTAACGGAAGCATGATATCTTCTTTAGATTTAGAAAATAAAGTAAAACCAATACTCTACGAAAGAGGTTTACAAGGTAAAAAACCTGAAAACAACGAACAAGTAGATAAATTATATAGAGAAACCCTTGATAGAATGATCCAAGAAAAGCTCGTTGTTGCACAAGCAAAGAAAACAGGCTTTAATTTGAAACCTGGATTTGTTGAAAATCAATACCAAAATATCGTAAAAAGAAGTGGTATGAATGAAGAACAATTCTTGAAATCAGTAGCAAAGCAAGGTGTTTCAAAAAGCTATATACTAGATGAAATTGAATCAAGTGCAATAATTCAAGCTGTTATCGAAAAAAACTTTGATAAAGAAGATTTGCTTGTTTCTGAGGAAGCGATACAAGCTTATTTCAATGAAAATCGTTCTAAATATGCCCAAAAAACCGGTATATGCAATATTTCAATGATTATTTACCCAGATGCAAAAACTGCAAAAAGGTACAATGAAAGAATCTTGTCTGGTAATATTTCATTTAGTGCAGCAGCAAGACAGGTAACTGTTGGCCCAAATAAAGAAGGCGGCGGCTCACTAGGCTCAATGCATGTAAAAGATCTTGCTCCCGTGATACAACAAGTTATTGCACCAATAACAAAAGGCGCAAGTCCTTTACTCCCTATGGGTGACACTTTTGGCCAAGTCTATGTAAATAGCTGCCAAATGCAAAAGGCATCAAGCGTAAAAATGACTGATCAAATCAAAGAAAGTATAAGATCTATCTTAGAAAAACCTCTTTACGACAAAGTCATTACTGAATACGCAAAAGAGTTAAATGAAAGAGCGATTATTGATATAAAATACTAAAATACCTAAATGTCATTTTTGTTACGATAAGATAAAAAATTACTTAGAGTGAGAAAAAAGAAAATTAGGCTAATACTAAGAAAAAATTGACGAAAGTTATGAGTGAGGAAAAGCATGAACTTAGTAGAATTAGGGATAATGCTTCGTGAAAAAAGAGAAGAAAAAGGCCTCGAAATAAAAGATGTTGCCGATATTTTAAAAATTTCTATTAATGTTTTGATAGCTCTTGAAGACGCAAATAGAGAAAGATTACCAGAACTTGCTTTCAGAGTAGCTTTTGTGAAGTCTTATTGTAAGTTTTTAGAATTTGACGATGCACTTATAGAAGAAGCTATGAAATGTTTGACATTTGTAGGCGAAGAACCGAATTATGCAAATAAGAATAGAATAGAAAATGAATACATCACAAACACACTTCCAGAAAATAAAAATTTCAAAATATTACTTCGTATTATAATAGCTGTTGCGGTGATCTTATTTGCATATATTGCAGCAACTGCATTTATGGAAAGTAATTTTGTTCGCGGACTTATCGAAGAAGCTGAAAACTCACCTTACCTCAACGAAAATCCTGTGACTGAAAGCGTCCAAGCACCAGTTCAGACAACAAATCAGCCTGAAGTGCAAACACAAACAAGTCAAAGTCAAGTTGAAGAAGAAGTTGTCTTGCTCAATGGCATGACACAAGAAGCTGCGAATAAATTGGACGAACTTGTTCAAGAAAATATGGCAGCTGCTATAGAAAGTTCAAAAAATAAGAAGAATCAGCCAGCAGCACCAAAAGTTCAAAAGAAAGCAGAAAATACAATCGAAGCTGATCAAAGAATTGGTGCAGGCTCACAGTATCTTTTGATTAAAGCTAAAGCAGCTTGCTGGATGCAAATAACTTTAGACGGCAAGCTTGTGAGAGGCAATTTCACTCTTGAACAAGGAAAGAGTGTGCTTTTAGAATACGATAAAAAAGCAATTATTTTTCTTGGTAATCCTAGCGGTGTTGAAATTGTTCATAATGGCGAAAAACAAAAGCCATATGAAGATACAGGCAAGACTATGAGTGTTGCATTCTAAAATGCTTATGATAAGTTTTTAAAATTGAGATTTGAAAACTTGACAAAGCAAAAATTTGACTTATATTTTCTTTGTTATTTGTTTTAAATTAGTTTTAAATAGGAAGCTAAATGATAGAGTTAACAACTGATGCATTAGCTGTATTTGATAGCTATTTTGGCACTAAAGAAAAGCAGATTATAAAAATTTTTCTCGTATCTGGCGGTTGTCAAGGACCGCGTTTGGCAATGGATTTTAGGAAGGCTGATGATAATGACAGCCTTATAAGCAATGGAAGCTATTCTTTCTTTATTGATAAAGATTTACTCGCCTCAATCAAGGCTTTGAAAATCTCTTATGATAAAATTAGAGGAAAATTTCTACTTGAGCCTAAAAAGCCTTATTCAAATGTTTCGGCATGCGAAACAAGATGCGGCGGTTGTGGCATTATACAAAGGTCATCAGTACCCTTTAATCAAATATTCAGCTCGGAGGCATTATGCTAGAAATTTCTGAAGGAGCTCTTAAGGAGCTAAACGCTTTCTTTGAAGGCAAAGACAAACAAGCAATTCGTATCTATTTGGCACCAGGTGGTTGACGTGGGCCAAGATTGGCATTGGCTCTGGATGAGCCATTAGAAGATGATACAGTGATCGAACAATCAGACTTTACATTCTGCGTAAACAAAGATCTTATGACAGAAGTTGAAGGTTTGACAGTTGATGTTTCATACATGGGTTTCATTATTGAACCTAAAAAACCATTTGCTAACGCTGGTTCATGCGGTAGCTCTTGTGGAAGCGGAAGCTGCGGTTAGTTTTTATCTACTAAGAAAAGAATTTGAGGGCATAGAAATATGCCCTTTTTTATTTAATATACGGCAAATAATCCTTACTCAAATAAAAGATTGTCTTTGCTTTTCTTCAAATAATGAGTGTGAATATTTTAATATTGAATTTTTTTTAAAAAGGCTCTAAAGTTAAATTAATTAATGTCGATTGAATTAATGAAAGGGATACTATTCATTTTCAACATGGAGGTTTAAAATGAATGAAAAAAATATACATACTCTTGACGAGCACGCCGGGATAAAGGCATCTTCTGCTCGTGAAATGCAGCAAGTGTCAGCACAAAAAGCTAAAAATGCTTTAGAGGCTTTATCAACCTTATTGCAAGTGACAAAAGAGCAAGAAGAAAAAAATAAGTTTTATCAAGAAAAATACATTCTTGGATTGGTTTCAGAAGATAATAAAAATGCTTTTTCTTTTAAAGACGAAGACTTGCATTTCTTTATCCTCAATTGTTCTTTCTTTATAGAAAATGGCTTTATGGCAAAAACTTTTTTGTATAATTTTAGCAATGAAAAACAAATTCAGTTTTTAAGTTAATTCACAATAAATATTTATAAAAAAAATAAGAAAGTAAAAAACTTTCTTATTTTTTTAATTTTAAATCACATAGATTTTGATTTGCTGCTTGTTCATCAATAAGACCATTATAATCCGCTACAGAAAGGTATTTATTGATTTTTCTAATAGAAGCATCTTCTACATTATCTACATATCTAAAATATAATAATTCTATAGTATTAGTTTTGAATTTATGGTTGATCCGCACCATATATTCAATCAATTGATCTATAGTGATTTCTTGCTTTGGTTTTTTTAAATCCATATAGACAAGTAGATTAGATTGTTTGCTTGAAAGCAAGTCTAAAAGTCTTTGTATTCTTCTGTCGTAGCGTTCTCTCACTTCTGGGTAAGCAGAGTTGAAATCTTCATTTTTACGAAATTCGTGATTAAATACTATAGACGATTTTGTATTCAGATAGGAGTAAAAATCTGTGTCTGGATCGTTGTAGTCAAGTTTTGAAAGATTTTCTTTTTCGATGAAATTATCAAAATCTGTAAGCAGGCAATCTAGTCTATACTTTAAGCCTGAGCCCATAACCCAATCAAAAGGAGAGGAGAATTGACGCAGGTTTAGATTGATGAGTGTTGTTGCTACAAAACAAGCTTCGCCTAAGGATATGATATTATCGTATTCATTGAACATAGGGCAATCTAAAATATTGAGGAATATGTTTGTTTTACCGCGACTACTTTTTGTAAATATCTTCTTGTTTCGTCGCTAGGGAAAGAAAGTCTAATAACATTATAGACTTCACTTGGCTTCATAGAATTAATCTTTGCATAAGCTTGCTCACCAGAGCCAAAAAGCCTGAGTACTCGGCTTGAACCACCATTATAGGCTGCAATGGCGCAATATTCTCGTGATAATGGATCAGAAATTCGGCTAAAATGCCTTGTTTTTAGCAAATAAAGATAGGCTGTGCCGTATTGTACATTAAATTCTGGATTGTGCAAAAGATTAGGCGATAAAGGCGATGATTTGCCTAGATAATCATGCACTTCCTTGCCGGCTGTTTCTACAACAATTTGCATAAGGCCATGAGCTCTGCTCGGACTTACAGCATTAGGATTGAAGCCACTTTCTACATGCATTATTGCATAGACAAGAGAAGTAGAAAGTCTGTATCTGGCGGCGTATTTATTGACAAGAGGAGTATAACTTTTCGCTCTTTGGGTAAATGGTATTCTTTGAAGATTTGGATCTATAGAATTACCATAGGCAATAAAGAATGGATTTGTATGCTTAAAATCAGAAGAAGGGGGCAGACAAAGCGAACCAACTACATAACTTTCATTCAAGGAAACAGGTGCGTAATAAGGCTCTGCACTGTGTTTTGTGTTGAGATGAGAATGAAGTTTTAGTGGAGCTTGATTATTTAAAAAATCTTGGATTTCAGCAATTTTAATTACATTTGCATCTTCGCTCACACCTGTGGGTAAAAAATGCAGGTTTTGTGTACTGAAAAGTTCTAAATCTTTATTGCCATTAACAGTTTTTATTTCTACTGAATTTCTTGTTATAAAAAGTAGGGGAGAATGTTTTGTTATAGTTTTCTTTGCTAGGCTTTGCTTTGTGTTTAATTCGCTATGAGAAAAATAATAGCGGTAGTTTTGTGGATCAAAAGCAAATTTTTCTTGATTAAAATCTAGAGCAAGCTTATGTGAAGGCACAAAAGCTGTGAGAGAAAGCAATAAAAGTGCAGATATTGAAACTTTTATAAGTCTAGACATCAATACAACCTCATAAATTTTAAGAACTCAATCTTAATTCTGTTAAGAGAGTCAGAATATCGACAGAAAGAGGATTAATCTAAATTTATGCAAATTTCTTGCCAAGGTAAAAGTTAAATCCCTAAGGCATTGTTATAATATTATTTACCAGAAGTTTTTCAAAGAGCTATTTCTTTTATGAAAAAAGAAATACTAAAAAGAAAAACAAAAAATAAAAAAATAGTGTATTAATAATAACAACTTTTTTTAAAAAGTCCATGTTTTAATTTATAGTATTAAAAATGCATATAAAAACTTGACATGCAATATTTTGTTACATAAAGTAAAGAAAAAATACAAATGGTGCTCATAAAGATGAATGAATTTAAAGCTAAAGAACATATACTTTTAGTTGACAGCGACATAAACTACTGTACTGAATTGATTTCTTATTTAGAAATGCATTCATATATAGTAACATATGTAAAAAATAAAGCTGAAGCCATAGCTTTATTAGCAGAAAGAAAATTTGATTTAATATTGAGCGAAGCCTTATTTGAGAATGAAAATGCTTTAGAATTTTGTAAAAAAATCTACGAAAGCGAAGATATTTCCTTTATTTTTCTTTCAAAACTTGGAGAAATCAGCGATAGAGTTCTTGGTTTAGAATTTGGTGCTGATGATTATCTTGATAAGAATTGCGATAAAAGAGAACTTATTGCACGTATAAAAGCCGTTATGCGTCGAACAAAAAAACAAAGAAAATTCAAAAATCAACTTTCAGAACATTATATCTTTGAAGATTGGGCTTTAAGCACACAAGCAAGACATTTGATAGATGCAAATAAAGAAATAGTAAACTTAAGCGGTGCTGAATATAAATTGCTTTTTACCTTTCTAAAAAAACCGCATAAAGTTATATCTCGTGAAGAATTAATCGAGATATTACAAGGCTATACAGACGAGTTTGGGAGAAATCCTTTCGATAGAAGTATAGATGTGCAAGTTTCAAGATTGAGAGCAAAATTGAAAGAAAAACAAAGAATTACTAAACTTATTAAAACAGTTCGTGGCGATGGTTATGTTTTTACGGCACAAGTGAAGAGAGAATTTATTTAGATAGTGTCGTCAAATTCATTTTAGTTGAAAATTCTACAAAATCTCTGAATTTGACGACACTATCTAGAAAGACATTCTTTAATATCTTTTTATATATTTTGAATACTTAGTCTTGAAATGGAAGTTTCTTTCTTTTTTTGAGAATGTTATACACGATAAAGGCAAGAACAATCTTGAGTATGTCAAAAAGAACAAAGGGAGCAACTGCAACTGCGAGAGTTTTTTCTAAAGTCATCTCAAGAGAATACATAAGCCATACACTTCCTAAGAAATAAAGAAAGACTAAGGAAAAAAGTAAGATAAGAGCAGAAATAAAGATGTTTTTATTTCTTGCAAAGCCAGCTATAAAGGCTGAGGCTAAAAAACCTAATAAAAATCCGCCTGTTGGAGAGATAAAAGCAGCTAAGCCACTTTTTCCACCAGAAAATATAGGCAGTCCAATTGCCCCAAGAAATAAATAAAGCAAAACAACTAAAAAGGCTTTGTTTGGGCCAAGAATGAGTGAAATTAAATAAATTGTAAGCAATTGCAATGTAAAGGGAATTGGGCCAATAGGTAGAGAAATAAAGGCTGAAATTGCTAGTAAGGCTGTGAAAAAAGCCATCCAAACGATATTTTGTGTAGATTTGATATCCATATATATTCCTAATAAATTCTAAATTGAAAAAAGTTCTTGCATCTTTTTCTTTGCAAGAGTCGCTTCTCTTTCTTTGCCTTGAGCTTCGAGAGCTTGAATATAGATATTCCAAGCTTCATTATTTTTTTGTCCAGAAGAAATGAGAGGTGTTAAAATGCTTGCAGCAAGCAAAGGATCTTCATTATTTGTGAGATAAAGCCTAGCTAAAAGAGTCAGACTGTCTTTGTCATGCGGTGCAAAGCGAAGTGCTGTGTGTAGATGTTCTCTTGCTTGATCTGTATCCATGTCTTCTAAAGCAAGATGAGCGAGTTGTCTGTAGGGAGCTGCTTTTGTTGGATTATTCGCAATAGCTTCGCTATAATATTCTCTTGCTTTGTCTTTTTCATTTTGCAGTTCAGCTATTTGCCCTAATTTTAGATGAGCGAAATAGGCGTATTCTTCTGAACCAAGACATTTTTCAAAATGGGTTTTTGCTTCATCTATTTCTTCTAATTTCTGACAAATTGAACCAAGATTATAATGTATAGAAATATCATCAGGAGTGAGTTTGAGAGCTTTTTCAAAAGCTTCTTGAGCTTCTGAATGCCTATTTAAACTCACTAAAGTAACACCAAAAGAATTTTGAGCAAGAGCATTTGATTCATCAAGAAGTAAGGCGTATTGATATTCTTGAAGTGCTTCAAATAAAAGACCTTTTGCGGCGTATTTATCTGCTGAAATATTGAGAGATATAGAATCGCATAAAGAAGTATGTGGAAATTCAAGAAGTTTTGCACATTCAAGGGCTTTTTTACAATTTTCTAAGGCGTCAATAGCTTTGTAGTGAAGCAAGGGATGTTGTGCAATACCAATAGCAATTTTTTGTTCTATCTGTTCGAAGAAATTTTCAGAAAGTTCTTCATAGGCTTTTAAACAGTTTTTTGGGTTGAATTTCTTATCAAATGGAAGAAATACAAGAAGAGAATCTTGACCAAATTGAGCAAGAGCAAAGTCTTCATCTTCTACAAAATCATAGCTTTCACAAATATTTTTTCTTAATAATTGAGCGAGTTGTGAAAGCAGACTTTCCATTGGAATAGAGTTTTGTTCTTTCTTTGGTAAGATATGTAAAAGAGCAAGGCTAAATTCTTTATGTTTTAATCTTAAATCTGTAAAGATATTAAGAAAATCTGTGTATTTATAGCATTGAGCTTGGCCATGTTTTTGTCTTTGTGAATTAGATTCAAATTTTGTAGTATAATCATTTGGAAGCTTGATAAGAATATCATTATTTTCAAATGGATACGCTTGATCGTATACGATGCCTTGTTCTGCAATAGCATATTCATCAAAGATTTCTAAAAGATGTAGTTCGCCTTTATATCTTCTTTGTTCTTGCGAAAAAGTTGAATGCTCTTCTTGGATCTGCCCATAAACAGAAAAAAGCATTCCCTCTCTTAAGCCAACATTTTTACCAAGATTGATAGCGTATCTATTGAGTGGCATAAGGGCTTGAATGCGAGCATTTTCGTGTATAAGTTGATTGAAAGAAATAAAGCTTTTTTTGTATTCAAAAGCTTTTTGGGCTGCAAATTGTGCTTTGAGTAAAAGGGTATAGGCTAATTCTTTTGAATTTTGTTCAGCAATAAGAAAGTCGCAATCTTGCGGAAAAAGAATATAGCCAGCATGAACGGCACAAGAAATTCTATCAATATTTCTATAAAGATGTGGATGAGGAATAGTAAAATTTAAGCGTGAAAGTTCTAGACAAAGTGAATGTATATAATCATTGAGATTTGTACGGTTTTCTATAAATTCATCGCTGAGCAAAAGAGCACAGTCATAGGTGTTCACTCTTGCAACTAAACCTTCGTAAGGAAGATTTTCTAAGATATGCTGGCTTAAGATATCCATACATTCTTCGGCAAAAAGAGGATTAAAGCTTTTTGCAATTGCTGCTAAATCTGCAAAATGAAAGTAGAGTATACCTAAGCAAGAAGAGCTTAAAGCTCTGCCCTCAGGTTTTTCAGCATAATCGCTGAAATCTTCTCTGAAATGTTGAATTTTATGAGAAAGTTTGTCGACAAGACTATGCATTGTATAGAGTTCTGTTGTGGCATCTCTTTGGCAAACTTTTTTGAGAACGAGTTTTTCTAGAATAATTTCTAAGATATGCGAAATGTGCGGAAGCAATTTTACAAGCGATTCTTTGCTTGGCTTACGTGCAAGATAAACAGCAAGTAATTCCTCTGAATTTTTCATTCTTAAAGGCAAGAGAAGTTTTTCTTCTTCTTCTAGATAGAGAGCTTCTTTTGGCTCATTCTTTGTTGGAAAATATAAAGAAGATGCCTCGCTTGGAATGAAGTGGGCAATTTCTTCTACAAGTTCGTTTTCAAAGGCTAAAAGCTCGCGGCGTGATAAATAAAAATTTTTTTCCATAAAAAATTGATTACAAGAAATAGCGTGATTTTGCAAGTTTTTTTCTTTGCCTTAGTCAAAAAGAAGTCAAAGAATAAAAAAAGAGAGCAAAAAAATAATATACACAAAAAAAGAAAAACTAAATTTTATTATAGACTTAGATATTAGCCTTTATAAAGAGGCTTTTTGGTATATTCATTCTAGAGCAAAAATTAGCTTTATTCGTCATTTTAAATAGAAAAATGACAAAGAAATTGATGAAATTTTGCTTTACTTTTGTCGAGAAATTTTCTAGACTATTTCTAGTTCGTTCCATGAATGCAATACAGGTTGAAGGAGAAAAAATGCGCTCTGCACAGATTTTTAAAGAAGCTTTGGTTAAAACCTTGCAAGACAAAGGTATAGAATACCCAGAAAAAACAACTATAGAAGCACCAAAAGATAAGAAACATGGCGATATTGCGTGTAATATTGCGATGGTGCTCGCAAAAGTTTTAGGGAAAAATCCACGTGAAATTGCAAGCGATTTTCAGGCATCACTTTCTACGTATCTTCCTTTTGCACGCATAGAAATTGCGGGAGCAGGCTTTTTGAATTGTTCTTTCGAGCCAGAATTTTGGTGGAAGACATTGAAAGAAGTTGAAGGAAAAAAAGAAAGATTTGGCCAGCTTGTGCAAGAAAATCCACGTTCTGTACTTGTGGAATATGTTTCTGCAAATCCGACAGGCCCTTTGCATATTGGACACGGTAGAGGAGCTGCAGTTGGCGACACTTTACTTCGCGTTCTCAAAAATGCAGGCCATAAAATTTCCTCTGAATATTATATCAATGATGCCGGCAATCAAATGCGTAAGCTTGGGCTTTCTGTTTGGTTAAGAGTGCAACAGCTTGAAGGCAAGGAAATAGATTTTCCTGAAGAATGCTATCAAGGTGATTATATCGTTGATATTGCAAAAGAAATGCTTGAAAAAACACCATCTTTAGCTAATCTTCCAGAAGAAGAAGGGCAAGATGTGTGTTATGAATATGCGATGAAATCTATTTCAGATGGCATCAGAGCTGATTTGAATGAATTTCGTGTGCACCACGATAGATGGTTTTCTGAAAAATCTCTTTTAGAAAATAATGAAGTACAAAAGGCTTTTGACTTGCTTAAATCAAAAGATTTAGCTTTTGAACAAGACAATGCTCTTTGGTTTAGAACAACAGAATTTGGCGACGATAAGGACAGAGTTTTAGTAAAAAATGACAATGCTTTAACTTATTTTGCTTCAGACATTGCCTATCACGACAATAAATTTAACCGCGGTTATGATCATCTCATAGATATTTGGGGAGCAGATCATCATGGTTATATTCCACGTATGAAAGCCGCTATAGCAGCACTTGGTAAAGATGCTGAAAATGATTTCAGTGTTGTTATTATTCAAATGGTGAATCTTTTGAGAAATGGTGAAGCTGTTTCAATGTCAACACGTTCAGGCCAATTTGATACCTTGGCTGATGTTGTAAAAGAAGTGGGTGTAGATGCGACAAGATTTATGTTCTTGTATCGTAAAAGTGATTCTCCTTTAGACTTTGATCTTGAATTAGTAAAACAAAGAAATCTTGAAAATCCAGTTTATTATGTGCAATACGCACACGCAAGAATATACGGCGTACAAAGAAGAGCAGAAGAAGCAAATTTTGAATTTATGCCATCTAACGATGAAATACTTTCTTATTTAACAAGCGAAGACGATATCGAATTAATCAGAGCAATAGATCAATACGAAGATGTTTGTTTGCATGCAGCTAAAAACTTGGCACCACATGCAATCTCTTACTATCTTATGGAATTAGCAGGAAAAATTCATTCATACTATGCGAGAAACCAAGTTTTAGGCGAAGATATTAAGCAAAGCAATGCAAGACTTTATTTATTAAAGAATTGTGCACAAGTTATAAAAAATGGGCTTGATCTCTTGGGCGTAGAAGCTCCTGAATCTATGTAAACATTTCTCGGAGGAAGACAGATGAAATTTGAAAATAAATTCTCTCAAAATAAGCCAAAGAAAAACATTTACGATAAAACTAAGACGGCTGAACAAGCTGTTTCAAAGCCTAGAGCAAATGTACGTTTACAAAAAGAAGAAGAGAAAAAAGAAGTAAAAGAAGTTAAAAACTTTGAATTAAACCCAGATTCACCATTTTTAAATGATACATTAGAAAGAAAAGCCGAATCAGATTATGAAAAAAAAGCTAAAGCTGCATACGATGATGTGGTGAAGCAAAATGGTATAGTTTATAATGCCAGCGAAGAAGAGCAAGCAGAACAAAAAATTGAAAGAATAAATTTTTCATTAAAAAAAGAGAATACAAAAAATCTTTCTTCATCTAATGAATACGCTGAAAATAATACCAAGTTTGAAACTTTAAAAGAAGCTCTCAATCTTTCTAAAGAAGCAATCTTAGAAGAGAAAGAAGAAAAAGAAAGAAGTATTGAAGACGGTATAAATAAATTAGTACAAAGTAATGAAGAAAATGCAGAACAAAAACTTGCAATAGTAAGCGATAGAACAAAGAAAAAAGAGCCTGTAATGATAAAGTTTACAGCTGTAAGAGCTGTTGCTATGTGCTTTGTTTTATTTATTTCACTAGGAACTTTCTTTGGTATAGGATTAATGGTTGGGCGAGATATGCAGGCTAAAGTTAATCCAATAGAGCTTCCGTCTATAGTGCCAGGAACAGAAGAAAGCATAGTGAAAAAAGAAGAAATAATTCTTAAAGCAGAAGAATTACAATATTCTGACGAACTAAAAAGTAGTGATAGAGAAAGCTTACAAAACGAAACATTAAGCGCTCAAGCAAGTCAAGATACGCAAAACTCTATAACACCTTATCCAATAAGCGATGCAAATACATTAGCTAATCTTGCAGAAAAAGCAAAGGCAGAAGAAATTAAAAAGATCGAAGATTCAACTATTTATGATTATGTTGTGCGTACAGCAACCTTTAAAGCTGAAAATAAAGCAAATACATTTAGCAAGAAATTGATAGCAAATAATTTACGCGGCGAAGTTGTACGTGGTGCAAATTGGTATTTTGTAAATGTAAGATTTAGAGGAACACCAAAAAACTTTGAAGAAATGAAAGAAAAACTCTTGAAATTAGGAGTTGACGATTCAATAATTCTTTCTAAAGAAGCTTTACAATTAGGCTAAAACCAGACATCAAAAAAATAAAAGCACTGAAGATTTTCAGTGCTTTTTTTATTTAAATTTCAAAATTTATACAATTAGAAAATTAAAAAAATAAAGCTTATCTTGACACTTTTCCATAAATCATGCTATTTTAAAGTAGCCATTTATTAATTTTTTTAACTTCTAACGGTTTTAGCTACAGGGTTTAGGTTTAGCATGAAAAGTATTACTTTCGAAGAAGCATTAGGCGTGGCATTTTGTCAAAACATTACCGAACTTTCAACAGAAAAATTTAAAAAAGTACCTTTAAAACGCGGCCAAATCTTAAAAAGTGAAGACTTAGATCAAATCATTCAACTTGATGAAAGTGCCTTGCATTATTTACAAAATAGCGAAGAAAAAGTGCATGAAGACGAAACTGCAATCTATATTGCAAGAAGACATCTTGGAAAAAATGGTAAATTTAACGATGCTACAGAGGGTAGAGTTGATATTATTGCAAAAAAAAGTGGCTTGCTTAAGATCAATCTTTGCTTACTTGAAGAATTAAATTCAATCAAACACGTAAGCATTGCAACAACAAAAAATTTGCAAGAAGTGCAAAGAGGTAAAATTATCGCAGGTGCAAGACGTTTGCCTTTTGATTTAGAAGAAGACTTGCTTGCTCAAATAAATAAAAAATGTGAAAACACAGAACCTCTTTTTTCTATACTTCCTTATAAAAAGTATAAATTAGGGATTATAAAGGTTGGGACATCTCATTTCAGAACAAAAAAAACATCTTATGTAGAGCTATTGAAGAATAAGTTCGCAAAATGGAACAATGAAATTGTTTATACAAAAAAAGTTTCAGAGTCTAAATTTGAGCTTGTTCAAGCAATACATGAAGCTTTGTATACTGGTGTTGATTTTTTAGTTGTGAGCTCTCAAAAGCCTTTTGATCAAGATGAAAACACTTCTTTAGCAATTCAGTCTGTCGCATCTGAAGTAATAAGCTATGCTGCTCCTGTTTTTCCTGGAAGTAATTTTTTGCTTGCCTATAAAGGTGCAATACCTATTATTGCTTTATCACATTCAATTATTGAACAAAAAACAAGTGTGATGGATTTAGTTATGCCAAAAATACAAGCTGGAATACACTTGACTAAAAAAGACATACTTTCATTGGCTCATGGCGGACTTTGCGATTGCTAACAGCTTTTTGCAAAAAATTATATTAGATATAGCTTGCTTGAAATAAATAAAAAAAAATGATAAAATCACAAAAGAGGGAATACGTAAATTACATCTTTTCTTTAGGTCTGCCACAGACTTAAGCTTAATGTTAATTTGCTATGAATTTTTTGTGATTTTATTTATTTCCTATTTAATATAATAAAGAGAGAAAAGTATGCCAAAAGATTTTTATTCTTTGCTGCTAAATACCTATAAAGATATAGAATATAAAGATTTTTCTTTTTATTTAGAAAAAAAGAAAAAAGAAAATATTTCTTCGCTTGATTATTACGCAAGGGAATTTTTATCACTTTTTTATAAAGTTGAAATTCTTTCAAAAGAAGATTTAGTCTATTATCTTGCTTTGTGGAAATACGAAGCTCTTTTGTATAATCTGTATTTCACGAAAGAAAAGACTGAATTTTATAAAGATATTGAAATAAAAGCCAATATAAATATTGTTGAGCTTATACATGCTTTTGAAACAAAGAAAATATTTAAAGAGCATACATTAGAAGAATTAAATGCCTTATATGATGATTTAATTGAAAAAATCCCATTTATAACTTCTGCCGACTTGGAAAGAGATTCTGAGGCTTTTCTTGCAATAAATAGCAGAGAAATATTAGGTGTAAGTTCTTTAGATGCAAGCGGAAAAGTATTTCATATAAAGGACGATGAAGCATTAAAAGAAAAGCAAAAGGAAAGCAGAAAGAAAAGAATTTATTATTCTGCAATAGATCTAAGCAGCATGCTTAACTTTATATTTTTTGGCATGCAAGACATTGTTAAGCAAAAAGATGCACGAATTTTACTCATGATGTCGCCAGGAAAAGCAAAGACAGCTGGAGTGCTTTTTTGTGCAACCATGCAGAGGCTTGGGCTTGAATGTAAGGTGATCACATTTTCTTCTGACTATCATCAGGTTGCAAATGATGTCTTAGAATATAGGGCAAATATACTTTTTGGTGTGCCTTGGAACTTGCATGCTCTTTCAGTTTACATGAAAAATAAAAATATTCAGCATGAAATAAGGGCTGTTATTTTAAATGGAGATACGGCTTCTGTCTATATGCGTGAAGAGCTTGCGCATAATCTTGATTGTGAAGTTTTTTTACATTATGGCATGACTGAAGTTGGCTTTGGTGGCGCTGTTGAATGCTTATACCACGAAGCTATGCATTTGCGTATGCTTGATATTTCAATTGAAGTGGTGGACGAAAACTTACAAAAAGTTGAAGACGGTGTTGTGGGCGAGATTGTTGTCACTACACTTACAAGAAATGCAATACCGCTTATTCGCTACAGAACTGGCGATAGAGGACGAATTATTCCACAAGAATGTCAATGCGGATCAGCAATGCAAAGGGTTGAAGTTTTAGGCTTTTTCTATCAAGGTATTAGCTTGAATGAAGAAAAATTTATACATCTCTCTTCTTTTCAAGATTTCTTTTATAGAACATTTAAAAAAGATATTGAAAATGACGAAAGTGTTGACATCAAACAGCCTGCTATTCTTGATTTTGAAATTGGTGTTTTTAAAGACGAAGAAAAACAGAAAAAATGCCTTTTAATTGGTGTTCATCTAAGCAATATACTTGAAAAAAATATATTATTGCCAGCACTCAAAAAGTCTTTTGCAAGACATTTTGAACTCACTGCTATTGAAAATGTAAAAGCAGCAAATGCAAAAAATAGAGAAGATATAAGTGAAAATATAGAAGCTTTTTATATATGTGACAGAGATGAATTTGAATCTATTTTTAAAAGAAATGCAGAGAAACAATTGAGAAATGGCGAAGATTTCGAGAACATACAAGAATTAGACAAGGCCTTTGCTCTTTCTGTTTCTAAGCTCAATAGTTTTACAGCAGCAAAGAAAAATATAGTTGAATTTTCTGGCAAGCTTTTCAAAGAAGAGTAATTTAGAATTTTTATAAAGAATAAAGACAGATGTAAATTTATGTTTAATCTGTCTTTTTTTCTATTAAAAAACTGCTTTGTCTTTCCAAGGATAGGCAGGGCCTATTTCAAAACTTTCGTCTTTAATTTCTAGGATATCTTTGATAAAGAGATGAATTTCTTGCCATGCTTTCTTGCTTTCTTTTGGAAGTTGAGACAGTTGAAAGACGTGGTACATATCTTCGTATTTTGTCAAGCGAGCATCTATTCCAGATTGTATTGCTTTTTGATAGAGCATGATGGAATCGTCTTCTAAAACCTCTCTTGTGCCTACTTGTATAAGCATAGGAGGGAGGCCTGATAAATCAGCAAAATAAGGCGAAATAAATGGATTGTCTAAATTTTCTTTGCCAGCATAGTCTAGAATATAATTTGCTTGAGAAATATTTTCAGAAGTGAGTATAGTATAGAATGGATTTGTGCCTCTTTTATAGTTGAAAAATAAATCTTGCTCTAAATTTCTTTTGTGTGAATCAAAAGAAAGAGTCAAATCTACAAAGGGAGACATTAACACAAGTGCAGAGGGTAGGGGCAATTGTTTTGACTTCAATCTTAAAGCAAGAGCTAGAGCGAGATTTCCACCAGCACTATCTCCAGAAAAAACAATATTCTTCGCTTTATAGCCATTTTCTATAGCCCATTGCCATGCCATGAAAACATCGTCAAGAGCTGCTGGATATTGGTATTGTGGGCTTGTTCTATAGTCTGGTGTGAGAACATCAACAGGCAAACGCTTGATAAAATTTTCCGCATTTTTTCTATAAATATCTGTGATTGGAGATTGGAAACCACCTCCATGTATTTGAATGATAAGATAATCTGCTTTAAAATTTCTTTGTAAAAGTTCCATACGAACATTTTCATACTGTATTTCTTGCATATTAAATCCCCAACTTGGCTTATAGGCCTCATTTTGCACATTGAAAAGAATTTTATTTGCTTGTGTTTTGTAATTTGTATTTTCTAAAGAATTGAGCTGAGCTTCAATAGACTTTAATTGCATTGTATTGCTACAGGCATTAAGTGAGAAGAGACAAAGAAAAAGAAGCAGAAAAGAAGGAAAAGTTTTTTTAATCTTCATAGCATTACCTTTCTTCTAAAGAGAGCTAATTTTATTTATTTCTTGAGAAGTTCAAGTATTTTCTGCGAGCTTAGGCCGTATTTTTCTTTAATTATTTCGGTAGAACCATGTTCAATAAAGAAATCTGGCAAACCTAATCTTTCGATAATAATATCTTTAGCTTGATTTGTGTCTATATAGTATTCTAAAATCGCAGAACTAAAGCCACCTATAAGAGTATTTTCTTCAACAATAATAATTTTCTTATATTTCTTAGCAATTTCGTCTAATTGTTTTGTTGGAAGAGGTTTTACCCATCTTGCATTAAATACAGAGACAAGCTTTTTTTCTTGTTCAAAATACAGAGAAGAAGCGACTAAAGAAAGACTCACACATGATCCAACGGCAACAATACAAATATCTTCTTCTTCAAGATTGTTATTTTCTTTATAAATCATTGCTTCGTCAGGATAAAGAAATTCGCCCTCTCCCACAGGAATGAGAGTATAAGAAGAAGGAACTTGGAATTGCATTCTGTATTTGCCACGAGGATAGCGTAAGGCAATAGGGCCATCTATTGCAATAGCAGTTGCAAGACAATCAAGAAAATCGTCTGGCTTTGACGGCAGTAAGATCTTCATATTTGGGACGGTACGCATAAAGGAAAGATCAAAAGCACCATTATGAGTTGCACCATCTTCTCCAACAATTCCAGCCCTGTCCACACAGAAAACAACATGCAGATTTTGTAAGCAAACATCATGTATAACTTGATCGTAAGCTCTTTGTAAAAAAGTAGAATAAATAGCAACTATTGGAATAAAACCTTCACTTGCCAAGCCTGCGGCAAAGGTGACAGCGTGTTGTTCGCAAATACCAACGTCTATACAGCGATCAGGATAATTTTCTTTAAATTCATATAATCCAGTACCTTCAAGCATTGCAGCGGTGACAGCAAGGATTTTATCATTTTCTTTTGCTAAATGAGAAAGGGCTTGAGTGAAGCAAGCAGTTGCAGTTGTGAACTTTTCTCTTTCTTTTAAAGGCGGAACAAGGCCTGTTTCAGGATCAAAAGAAGCAATGGCATGAAAGAATGAAGGCTGTAATTCTGCTGGTTTATAACCCTTACCCTTTGTTGTTTTTACGTGAAGTAAGATAGGCTGATTGAGCTTTTGTGCATAGATTGCTTTTTCTAAATGCTTTATGAGCTGCTCTATATCATGTCCGTCAACTGGGCCTATATAGTTGAAATCAAAGGCTTCAAATAAAGAACCAGGTGTAAAAAATGATTTAAAGGATTGTTCGCCTTTTTTAAGAAAAGTGAGAACCTTTCTGCCAATTTTTGGCACAGAATAAAAAGTATCACGTATGCATTTCTTAATATCTAAAACCCAAGTATTTGATAAATTAGAAGAAATAAAACGAGAAAGGGCACCAACATTTGGTGCTATAGACATATTATTATCGTTTAGGATAACAATGAGGTTCTTACCCAAAAAACCAGCATGGTTGAGAGCTTCATAAGCCATGCCGCCAGTAAGAGCACCATCGCCAATAACAGCAATGACATGCGAATTGTCATTAGATAAATCTTTAGCGTATTTCTTGCCTAGTGCAGCAGAAATAGAAACAGAAGCATGTCCGGCTATAAAATGATCATAAGGGCTTTCACTTGGTTTTGGAAAGCCTGAAATTCCTTGGTATTGACGTAAGGTATGGAAAGTATCTTTTCTGTCTGTGAGGATTTTCCAAGCATAAGCTTGATGCCCCACGTCCCAAATAACTTCATCATTTAATGGATTAAAAACTGAAAGTAGAGCAAGAGTGAGCTCAACTGTGCCTAAAGATGGTGCTAGATGCCCACCATTTTCTGCAACAGTTTCTATAATTAATTCCCTTACTTCGCTTGCAAGCTTTTCTTTGTCTTTAATAGAAAGACTTTTTATGCCGTCGGGAAAAGTGCAATTATCTAAAATTTTTTCCATAAAATTTAATGTGTTCTTGTGCTTAGAGAGTTGAGGATTTTTTCTAGAACTAAATGAGCTCTATCCTTATCATGTGTAAAGTTTTTCCAAGATAAAAGAATTGCTTGAGCTGAATCGATATGTTCTATAGCCTTTTGCTTAGCTTCGTCAAAACCAAGCAAACTCACCCAAGTCGTTTTATCTTTTTCAATATCTGAACCTTGTGGTTTTCCCATAGTTTGCGTTTCGCCAACTATATCAAGCATATCATCAGTAATTTGAAAAGCAAGTCCAAAATGCCTTGCAAATTCAATACATTCATCTAAAAATTTCTTACTTGTGCCATAAAGTAATGCTGGTAAAATACAAGAAGCAATAAGTAGATCGCCTGTTTTTCTTGCATTCATTTCTGTAAGTGCATCAATACTTTTCTTGTCAATAGAAGAGCATTCTAAAGCATGTTCTTGGGAGTTTTCCATTGCTAAATCAAGAACTTGCCCAGCAATCATACCTTTTGAACCTGCTCTTGTGGAAAGAGCTTGTATTGCTTTAACAATATTTTTTGCTTCAAAATCAACCGAAGCTAAGAGAGCAAAGGCATCTGTAAGCAGAGCGTCGCCTACTAATATTGCTGTTGCTTCATCGTATGCCTTATGACAAGTAGGGCGACCACGCCTTAAATCGTCATCGTCCATAGCTGGTAAATCGTCGTGTATAAGGGAATAAGTGTGAATCATTTCAAGACTTAAAGCCGCTGGCATGAGTTTTTCTTTTGAGAAATTTTGCCCACTTTCCAAAGCGGCAAGTTCACCAAACAAGAGTACAAGCAATGGACGTATTCTTTTACCGCCTGCTAAAAGAGTGTAATTGAGGGCTTCTTTGAATTTTGTTTTATCCATAAGTGAGTCTTGAACTTTATAAATTGATAAAAGTTCAGCCTCTATTTCAGCACTCAATTCAGCTTGTAATTTTGAAATAAATTCTGCATTGTCTTGCATGGCTCTATCCTTTTGAAATATATTATTCTTTAATTTTAAAATCTATTCCATCATTGTCGTCATTGTTTTGCAATAATTTTATTTCATGCTCTGCTGAGTCTATAAGTTGTTGACATTTTTTAGAATGTGTCAAACCTTCTTTATAGAGATTAAGACTGTCTTGAAGCGGAATATTGCCTTTTTCTAATAATGCAATAATTTCTTGTAAACGTTCTAATCTTTCTTCAAAAGGGAGGCTATCTTCTTTTTTTGTGCTTGTGCGTGTCTTTTTTTCAATAGTCATATACTTTCCTTGCTTGAGCTTTATAGACTCGATAAAGTTAAGGATTAATTTTTATTTTTTATTATTCTTCATTTTTGATGGTGCTAATAAAGATTCAACATCTATGCTATAGCCTTGTAATATAAGACTAAGATGTAGATGAGGGCCGCTTACTCTGCCTGTTGCACCAGCATAGCCTATGAATTGTCCTGCCTTTAGTTCTTGGCCTTCCTTTACATGAAGATCAGACATATGCCCATACATGCTCACAATACCCTGTCCGTGATCAATGATAACCATCTTTCCTGAATAGTATTGATGTTCAGCAACTAAAACAGTGCCAGCTGCAATTGCGTGTAATTTTGCACCTACAGCCGCTCTATAGTCTGTGCCTCTGTGTACAGATTTTGTTGAACCATTATAAACTCTTTTCACACCAAATTCAGAAGTTATTTTTGAATCTATAGAACGTGTGAGTGGAAGATCTAAAGTGTTTTTCATACTGCGTTTTGCGTATGCTTTTCCATTTTTTGCTCTATTTGCAGCTATTTGATCTTGTACTTCTTGCGGTGGAGTAAGGTATTTTTGTTCAACACTAAGAGTTGTTTTACGCCAATCTACAATAATAGGCTTAATGTATTTGCTAAAAGAAATATCGCCGTATTGCACAACAATTTTTCTTTTCTTTGTGTCGTCAGTTGGCATAGCTACAAGGATTTGCCCTTTAACTGCATTATTTTGTTTTTCTAGATACATAGGTATCTTCATATCAAGCCAATGAATATATACTTTATCATAATTTGGTGCGTCGTCATAAAAATTAATGATAACAGCATTGCCTTGTTTCACTTCGTCAGGAATAGTGATAACAGGCTTTGCAAGGGCAAAAGAAGCTTGTAAGACAAAGCTAAGTGCTATGAGAAAGAGAGAAAGTTTTTTGTTGAGAAAAGACATTATGTGTTCCTTTTACACGATTTCTATATCGTGCTTTGTGATTCTTGCCTTAGAGTCTTTGAATTCTAAGTATATTTCCTTTGCTTCTAATAAATCATGAGCAGAAAGTGCTAATTTTTCTTCATTAGTAGAAGTGTTTACGCTATGAATGAGGGCATAACCTTTATTGAGTGGCGTATAAGGATTATGCGCTTCTAAAAGGGCTGTGCATTTCTTGACTTCTTGCTGTAAAGCATTGATATTTTGGTTCATACAAGAAGAAAGACTAGTGCTCACTTGCTTTATTTCACTTTTTTTAGGTTCTACAAAATGAGCAAAGGCTTCTAACCTTTGCGTGGCATTTTTTAACTGTTCTTTTTGCCTTGCCATTGTTTGCAAGGGAAAGAGAAGCAATCTTTGTTTGGCATTTGTGAGTAAGGCCGCTTGATTGTAAAGTTTTTGCTTTGGCGAAAGAAGTTTGAGGGATCTATCGGCATAATTAAAAGCATTTATTTTTTGTTGAAGCAAAAGTTCTAATGCAGTATTGAGCTTTGTTATTTCTATTTCTTGCTCTTTATTTTGCAAGATATTTTCTATTTGTGTGTTGAGTTTATTTTCTAATTCGTCTACAAGCTGTATATAGGCTTTTTTCTCATTCCATAGATGTGAAACAACATGCGATGGAGTTGCCGCAGATTTATCTGCAACATAGTCTGCAATAGTAATATCAACTTGATGTCCAATGCCTGTGATTACAGGTATTTGAGATTCGAATATAGCTCTTGCAACGCTTTCTTCATTAAAAGAAAAAAGATCTTCAAGCGAGCCTCCACCACGAATAAGAACAATAACTTGAGCCCAATTTTTTGCATTCACAGCCTTGAGAGCCGAAACTATGGAGGGAGCAGATTCTGCACCTTGCACAGCTATTGGGTAAATTTGAAATTTTGAAGAAAGTCCATATTGTCTTGCAATACGGCAAAAATCATGAATAACAGCACCTTGTGGCGAAGTTATAACAGCAACTCTCAAAGGATTTTTTGGCAATTCTTTTTTGTGTATATCGTCAAAAAGACCTTCCGCAGAAAGTTTTTTCTTTAATTCTTCAAAAGCTTTATGTAGATTGCCCTTGCCTGCTTCTTCTGCTGCGTCTATGATAAATTGATAAGAACCACGTGGCGGATAGACATTGAGAGAGCCTGAAAAAAGTATTTCCATGCCTTGCTTCATGCTTTTAGCTAAAGAAGGCTTTGGCACATCATAAACTTCGCCTGTGTTTGGATCAAAATGAGCATCTTTTTGCTGATGCCTATACCAAACACAAGGCAGAAGTGCATTTTCATCTTTTATGGAAAAGTATATATGCCCAGAAGATGCCCTTGTTAAATTCGTTACTTCGCCCTTTACGCTAATATAGGGAAAGGAAGATTCAAGGGTACGCTTGATTACTTGCGTAATTTCTGTGACAGAATGAACTTTTGCCATGCTATTTCCACATATCCAAAACTTCTTGGTAATAGCTATTGAAAGCTGGCATGAAATTATTTGCTTCTAAGGAAGTTTTTTCATTTGTTTTACGATTTTTAACTTCGATAACATTCTTTGCTAAGCCTTTAGAACCAATTACAATTTGAACAGGTATGCCTATTAAATCAATGTCTTTAAATTTAATGCCGGCTCTTTCTTTTCTTTCGTCATAAAGAACGTCAATGCCTTGAGCTGTAAGTTCTTTATAGATTTCTTCAGCCTTTGCATTTACTTCTTCATTTTCTATATCAAGATTGAGTAAAGCAATGCTAAATGGTGCTAAAGGAGGAGGGAAAACAATGCCGTTTTCGTCGTGGTTTTGTTCGATACAAGCAGCAACAACACGGCTCACACCAATACCATAACAGCCCATAATCATAAGATTTTCTTTGCCGTTTTCGTCAATATATTTTGCTGAAAGTTTTTCGCTGTATTTTGTGCCTAATTTGAAAATATGCCCAACTTCAATCCCTTTTTCCATACGAATAGGAGCCATACAAAGAGGGCAAGGATCGTCTAAAGTGATAAGTCTAAGATCAGCGTATTTTACAATAGTACAATCTCTTTTGAGATCTACATTTTTGAAGTGAGCGTCAGTTTTATTTGCACCAACAACATAGCCAGTTGAAGTCATAAGTTCATTGTCGGCATAAATTGGAATTGATAAGCCAACAGGGCCAGCAAAACCAACACTTGCCTTTGTGTATTCTTCAACTTCATTGGCAAAAGCCATACGGATTTCATTAGCGTCAAGCATATTCTTGACTTTAACTATATTCATTTCTCTATCGCCACGAATAAGCACAGCAAGTGGCTTTTCGTCAGCAATAAGGATGAGAGTTTTTACTAAAGTTTTTTCTTCTGCCTTCATAAATGCAGAAAGTTCTTCTATAGTATGTATATTTGGTGTGTGGATTTCTTCATATGCAGGGCAAGTTTCGCTTGTTTGCTCGCCATTAAAAATAACTTTTGAACGTTCTGTATTAGAAGCCCATTCACAGCTTGGATGCTTTGTACAAGAAGCAATAGTGTCTTCGCCTGTTTGAGCAAGCACCATAAATTCATGCGAGAAAGAACCGCCAATAGAGCCAGAATCAGCTTCAACCATACGATAGTTTAAAGCCATACTCTTGAAAATAGCATTATAAGCGGCACGCATTTTTGTGTAGGAAATATCTGCGCTTGCGTCGTCTTTATCAAAAGAATAAGCATCTTTCATGATAAATTCTCTACCACGCATAAGACCAAAACGAGGACGAATTTCGTCTCTGAACTTTGTTTGTATTTGATAAAGATTTATAGGCAATTGTTTATAAGAACGGATTTCATGTCTGATTAAATCCGTGATAACTTCTTCATGTGTTGGCCCTAAGCAAAAATCTCTGTCGTGTCTGTCTTTGAAGCGAAGTAATTCTTTGCCATAAAATTGCCAACGGCCTGATTCTTCCCAAAGATCTGCTGGCTGAACCATAGGTAAAAATACTTCTAATGCGTCTTCATTATTCATTTCTCTGCGAACAATAGCAGAAGCTTTTTCTAAAGTGCGAAGGCCCAATGGCAACCAAGAATAAATGCCTGAAGTGAGCTTTCTTATCATGCCTGCACGCAAAAGTAATTTGTGGCTGACAACTTCAGCGTCTGATGGTGCTTCTTTTAACGTCGGAATATAGTATTTACTAAAACGCATAATTTCTACCTTTTTCTTACAAAATTTGTTTTATGATGCCGAGATTATTTAATCCCTCTTACTTTTTTCACTTTCTTGGAATTCTGCAATCAAAGCATCTATTTCTTTTGTGAAAACTTCAAGGAGTTCATTTTCTGGTAAGCTATGAATAACTTTGCCTTTTTTGAAGATAACTCCCTTGTTTTTTCCACCTGCTATACCTATGTCTGCTTCCTTTGCTTCTCCAGGCCCGTTTACAATACAGCCCATGACTGCGATTTTCAGCGGCACAGCAAAGTTTTTATACATTTTTTCTATTTTTTCTGCAAGTCTTATCAAATCGATTTGCGTACGTCCGCAAGTTGGGCAAGAAATGATTTCTATATTCTTTTTTTTCAGCCCAAGCGAACGCAAAATTTCATTACCAACTCGCACTTCTTCTACTGGATCTGCTGTAAGCGAAACCCTTAAAGTGTCGCCTATGCCTTGTGAAAGCAAGGAGCCAATGCCAACAGAAGAATGAATAGTGCCTCTAAAAAGAGTCCCAGCTTCTGTAATACCTATGTGCAATGGATAGGGCGAAAGAGTGTGGATTTTTTGATAGGCCTTGATAGTGTCTACCACATTACTTGATTTGAGCGAGATTTTTAAATTTGTAAAATTTCTTTTTTCTAATAAACGCACGTGGTAAAGGGCAGATTCAACTAAGGCATCACAAGAGGGATGGCCGTGTTTTGCTAATATAGATTTTTCTACAGAACCGCTGTTCACACCAATGCGTATAAAGGCTTCGTGCTCTTTAGCTGCATCAGCTAAGATATTGATATTTTTATCATCGCCTATATTGCCTGGATTGATTCTTAATCCGCTTATTCCTGCTTCAAGTGCTTGTAAAGCTAATCTGTAGTCAAAATGAATATCAGCAATAAGAGGCACTTGCGAAAATTCTTGAATATCTTTTAAAGCTTTTGCCGCTTCTTTATCTGGAACTGCAAGACGAATGATTTCACAACCCTCGTCTATAAGGGCTTGAATTTGCTTACACGAAGCTTCAATGTCAGAAGTTTTTGTGTTGAGCATGCTTTGCACAAGAATAGGATGCTTTTTTCCTAAAAAATAAACTTTGTTCTTATGTTTTATTCTAAGTTCATTTTTTTCTATTGTTCTAAAATCATTGAGAAAATTTTCAGACATTGTCATACCATCTCAGATAAAATAAATCTCGCACTTAATAAATAAGCACGAGATTTACTTTATATTAAATTGACACAATTAGCAATTATTTGGAAAAGGAGCGAGCAAAGAGATCTGTGATAGCTTTTTTGCCGTCGTCATTCAAGAATCTTGTTCCTGTTGCGGCAAATTGAGGGCAAGTGATTTTCACATCTTCTACTTGCAGCCAATTTTCTTTATTCCATTTAAACCAAACTTTTTTGTCTTGGTCAAAAACATAGAGTGGTTTATTGCAAATCTTTGCGTATTCAGCACCCCAACCAGTACCGCCGTTAACAGTATTGTCTTCTTGTATGATACCAACAACAAAAATTTCTTGACCGCTAGAAATTTGCCAGCAAATAGATTGGAGAACTTTTCTAAAAAGAGGTGCTCTTGAATAATCTCTATCCATGATTTTCTCAATATATGTGATACTTACGTCTTTCATTGTAAGTTCTTCATTTGTTAAAAAACGCATGCCTCTATTTCTTTCGCTCAAATGTCCTTCAAAAGTGTAGTTCACTTCTTGAAGTCCATAAAGTTCTGCTTGCATACCAAAAAATTGCTCAGTTCCTGACGCACCACCGCTGTAGATGATAGCTTCACTTGCATTTATCATATTTATTGCTCCTAAGATTTATTATTTATTGCCTATAATACTTGAAAAAAGTCTTTCGTCCAGTATAAAAAGAATAGAATTTTTCAATTTCTTATAGAATTTATTGTTTTTTTGCAAAGTATTAATCTTTGTCTTCGCCCTTTGCCGCCTTGTATTCTTCAACTACTTTATCGCTCACATGTTGTGGTGCTTCTTCGTAATGTGAAAATTCAAGAGTGAAAAGGCCTTGTCCACCTGTCATAGAACGTAAATCTGGTGCGTATCTCAACACTTCTGCCATTGGGATATGTGCTTTGATTTCGCTTATACCTGAAATGGAATCAGAACCTAATACCTTACCTCTTTTTGAAGAGAGATCGCCTATAACATCGCCCATATAGCTATCAGGAATAGAAACAGTGATAAGGGCAATCGGTTCTAATAAGATAACCTTTACAGCTTCCATTGCTTTTCTAAAAGCTAATGATCCTGCAAGCTTGAAAGCCATTTCAGAAGAATCTACATCGTGGTATGAGCCATCATAGAGTCTTACTTTGAAATCTACAACAGGATAACCTGCTAAATAGCCTCTTTGAGCAGATTCTTGTATTCCTTTATCGATGGCTGGAATATAAGTTCTTGGAATAGCACCGCCAACAATTGCGTCTTCAAAAAGATAATTTGCCCCTCTTTCAAGCGGTGTCATTTCGATGAAACAATCTCCAAATTGGCCTCTACCGCCAGATTGTTTTTTATGTCTGCCTTGAACTTTTGCAGAACCTTTAATGGTTTCACGATAAGGAATTTTTGGTGTTTTGAGTAAGATTTCTAATTTAGAACGTCTTTTTGCTTTTTCAACAGAAAGTTCGATATGTAATTGTCCCATACCAGACAATAAAGTATCTGCTGTTTCTTCGTCTCTTGCTAATTTGAGTGTGATATCTTCGTCGAGTAATTTTTGTATTGCGGCATAAACCTTATCTTCTTCGTCTTTTTTCACAGCATTTAATGCATAGGTGATCATTTGTGTTGGTAGGCTTGGAAGAGCAAGGCTAAATGGTGCTTTTTCATCACTTAAAGTATGGCCAGTCTTTGTATTTTTTAGTTTTGATACAGCAACTATTGCACCAGGATAGAGTGTGTCTTTGCAAGGTACTTGGTTTTTACCTGTGAGATAAGAGAGCGAAGTGAACCTTTCTAATTCGTCTGTTTGCATGTTTTTTAGCACAGAAGCAGAGGAGATTGTGCCTGACAAGACTCTAACCATAGTGAGTTGGCCAGCAAATGGATCGGCAATGGTTTTGAAAACAAAACAAGAAGGTGCTTCGCTTTCAGAAGAAATTTTTTCTTCCGCTTCTTCTGATAAGAAAGGAGCTCTGTCTTTTGCAGATGGAAGAAGTTCTTCAATGGCTTTAAGTAGTTCTTGTGCACCTTTGTTTTCTGATGCAGCACCTATAACCACAGGGACTAATTCGCCATTTAAAGTGCCTATTCTTAAACCTTGCTTGATTTCGTTTTCTGTAAGCATACCTTCTTCAAGGTATTTTTCCATCAATTCTTCGTCTGTTTCAGCTATATTTTCGATTGCAGTATCTCTGATGAGATAGGCTTCGTCTTCTAAATCGGCTGGGATAGGTTTTTCTATAAGTTTGTCGTTATCAAAATAAAAAGCTTTGTGTTTGAATACGTCTATGTAGCCTATGTATTTTTCATCTTCGATAATTGGTAAATAAAGAAGAATTGCTTTTATATTGAGTGAAAGTGAAATTCCTTGAACTGCATCGTCAAAATTTGCTCTTTCTCTATCTAATTTATTGAGAAATATAAGAGTTGGCAATTGTGCATTTTGTATTGAAGAGTAGAGTTTTTTTGTGAGCGGACGTACACCGTCAACAGCATCTAAACAAAGAATTGCTCCATCAACACCTTGTAATAAATAGTTGATATCTCCGTTGAAATTATTATCGCCAGGTATATCAAGCATAAAATGTCTGTTATTATTGTAAAGCCAAGTGGCAAAAGCAGGTTGAATTGAAGCCTTTCTTTTGATTTCTTCAGGTTCATAGTCTAAAATTGAAGTTCCTGCTTCAACTGAGCCCAATCTTTCAGTTGAACCTGTTGAATATAAAAGCATTTCGGCGATTGAGGTTTTTCCGCATCCACCAGTGCCAACTAAGGCAAAAGTTCTTTGTAAGTCCCAAGTATTCGTCATAAATCTATCCTTTCTAAAATGTTAATAAAGAAAAATAAGACCAATGCATTAAATGCTAAAACTGCCAAACTATTTACTTTATAATGACATATCTTTCTACGTTTGAAAAGCTCTTTTTTTGACTTTTTCAAATATTTTTTTCACTCTTTGCCTAAAAGATGAGTATTTGAGGAAAAGCCGAATTTTTGTCTCATCAAAAATCGATTTAAAAATAGAAATATTCTAGAAAGTCTCTAAATTGTTGAATAAAGTATAAAATTAAGTAGTTAAGGGCAAAAAGATTAATAAAATTATTTCTTTCAACTCTAAGTAATTGTTAATAAAGACTTAATAATGATAAATAAATCTTGACAATTGAGAAGAACTTGTCTATATTCAAGACTAACTTATGCCAATGAATTTGTTAAAAAGAAATTAAAGATTCGAGGATTGACTATGTTATTTGAGAAATACCAAGTTCTCTTAATAAAAGAAAAAACCGGAAGTGCCCGCACACTAACTTTCAGAGGAAGTTATGTGGTTGCACTTTTTGTTTTGATTGCTGGTTTGTGTGCAGGTAACTTATATTTCATGCAGTTCTATAACGAAACATTATCATTAAAATCACATATTGCTCAAAACGAGCTTATGTATAATGGCAAACAAGGTAATGTTGTTGCTATGGTTTCTGAAGTTCAAAAACTTAAAGATTCTTTAGTTCGCATTCAGCAATTTAACACTAAATTAGAAGTTATGGCTGATATGGAGCAAGATAAAGTGACACCAAACATAGGTGGTTCTAACACTGATATTCTTTCTCTTGGCTCACTTCCACTTCACAGACAAGAACTTGCTACTCGTCAAATCACAAATTATTTGAAAGAGTTAGAGACTGAAGTAAAGTTAGAAGAAGTTCGTCAACAAGAAATTTTAGTTGCTATGCGCGAAAAAATCGCAGTTATGGCTTCTATGCCAACTTTAATGCCAACTCAAGGTATTCTTACTTCTGCATTTGGTAGAAGAAAATCTCCATTTGGTACAAAAGCTGAATTTCATAATGCCATAGATATAGCTGCACCAACAGGCACTCCAATTATTGCACCTGGTGATGGTATTGTTGTTGCGAAATCAACTAAGGGTGGTTATGGTTATCTGATTGAACTTAGCCACGGTTCTGGTATTACTACAAGATTTGCACATATGAGTAAATTTGCAGTGAACAAAGGCGATAAAGTAAAAAGAGGCCAAGTTATTGGCTATGTAGGATCAACAGGAAGAAGCACTGGTCCTCACTTACATTATGAAGTTCGCGTAAATGGTGTGGCAACAAACCCATATAAATTTATAGCAAAAAAATAACAATAATGAATAAAGAACTATTTATAGTTATTGATAGAAAAATTCAGCACTTCTTTAATGTAGATTTTAGAAGTGCTTTTTTCGATTCAGTATTACCTTTCTTTTCAGAAACTCGCTATCTCTTGATCGCTATAGCTATTTTCTTCTTCTTCTATGCTCTTTTCCTTATAAAGCATAGAAGATTTAAATTATCAAAATTTATTCAATTTCCATTATTTGCTGGAGCTACTATAGGTATCACGAATATTATTTCTGATATTATAAAAGATCTTGCAAGTAGGCCTAGACCGCATCAAGCTTTAGAAAATATTTATTATTATGTAGACGGAGAATGGCTTATTACAACTTCTGAACATATAAATTTACTTGGCTCGTCATCATTTTTATCTTCGCATGCTTCAAATTCAATGGCCTTAGCGACTGCTCTTTTCTTCTTCTTTGAAAAGAAATTTTATCCTATTTTCTTGCTTCCATTGCTTGTTTCATGGTCAAGAATGTATTTAGGAAAGCATTACTTTTCAGACGTTTTTGCTGGCTGTTTATTAGGTTTTGTTGTTGCTTATTTACTTTCAAAATCGTGCGAAAAAATATTATATATCAATTATAAACAATAGCTAAATACATAAAAAGATAATAGAAAATACAAAATAAAAAAGCCTGCAAAGGCTTTTTTTTATGGGAGAAATAATAAGTATTATAAGCTTGGTTAAAAAGCTACAATAGAAGATAATTAAAGAGAGAATAGAAGAAAGAGAATAAAAAAAAGACATGCTTTATGCATGTCTTTTTTAAGTTTGACTATGAAATAATTATGCGTTTGCTCCGCAACATTTCTTGAATTTCTTGCCAGAACCACATGGGCAAGTTTCGTTTCTTCCTACATTTTTATTTTCAACAACTTCATCTTCTAAACTTTCAGTTTCAGTCACATTTTGTTTGTGTTCAAAAGGAGAATTTTCTGAAGCCTGTGTTGAAGTTTCACTTTCAATTTCTTGTGTTGAATTTTGATCTTCAGCTTTTTGTGTATTATCTTCAGGTGCTTGTTGCTGAATTTTTACATGTGTAAGGGAGCGTAAGGCATTTTCTCGAATGGTAAAAAGCATTTCTTGGAAGAGGGCAAAACCTTCTCTTTTGTATTCTAATTTTGGATCTCTTTGTCCGTATCCGCGAAGTCCAATACCTTCACGTAGATGATCCATGCTACGCAAATGTTCTTTCCATGCTTTGTCTAATTCTTCTAAGAGGAAATAGCGTAACACATCGTTATATATGCTTTTTGCGTCTTCTTTCATCACGTGTAGAGCGGCAAGTGCAAGCTCTTTTGCTTCTTCTTTGACAGGAAAAAAGTCATCTGTGATTTCTTTTGTACGAGAAATATTACATACATCGCTTAGACGAGTGAGTAGAGTTTTTCTTTCTTCTTCGCTTGCTTTAGTTGGATTTTCAAAGGCATAGCAATTGTCGATAAAGTCATCAATAAATTCATCAACAATAATTTCAAGATCTTCGCTAGACATAATTTCTTTACGCAAATCATAAACTACTTCACGTTGTTGATTCATAACATTATCATATTCAAGCAAGGTTTTACGAACTTCAAAGAAGTGTCCTTCAACTCTTTTTTGTGCATTTTCAATGGCCTTTGTTACCATTTTATTTTCAATTGGTTCGCCTTCTTCCATACCTAATTTTTGCATAAGGGAAGATAAACGTTCTGAACCAAAGATACGCATAAGATTATCTTCTAAAGAAAGATAGAAACGTGAAGAACCAGCATCGCCTTGACGGCCTGCACGACCGCGTAATTGATTGTCAATACGACGTGATTCATGTCTTTCTGTTCCAAGAATGTGTAAGCCACCTAATTCAATCACACCCTCGCCTAAGACAATATCAGTACCACGTCCAGCCATATTAGTGGCTATAGTTACTTTAGATCTTTGTCCTGCCTGAGCAATAATTTGAGCTTCTTGTTCTTGGTATTTTGCATTTAAAACATTGTGAGGAATTTTTTCTTTTGTGAGCATCTTTGAAAGTGATTCAGAATTTTCAATTGAAATAGTGCCCACTAAAACAGGTTGGCCTTTTTCGTGTAATTCACGAATAGACTGAACTATTGCATTGAATTTTTCTTTTTCAGTTCTGTAGATAAGATCTGAAAAATCTTTACGCACAACAGCTTTATTTGGTGGAATAGAAATAACTTCTAAATTATATATTTGTTGAAATTCAACAGCTTCTGTTTCTGCTGTACCTGTCATACCGGCAAGCTTTGTATACATTCTAAAATAATTTTGGAAAGTGATAGAAGCGAGTGTTTGGTTTTCTGCTTCGATTTTTACATTTTCCTTTGCTTCTAAAGCTTGGTGTAATCCATCGCCAAAACGTCTGCCAGGCATTGGTCTACCTGTAAATTCATCAACAATAACAACTTTATTGTCTTGAGTGACTAAATAATCAACTTCTCTTCTATAGCAATGTTGTGCTCTTAAGGCTTGCAAGATATGATGTTGCATAGTAATAGCTGATGGTTCAAAAAGATTTTCAACACCTAAAAGTCTTTCACATTCTTCAACGCCTTTTTCCGTAAGTAAGACAGAGCGGGCTTTTTCGTCTATAGTAAAATCTTCTTCATTTTTAAGTAGTCTTACTAAATCGCATGCTTGTTTATACATTCCTGTAACTTGTTCAACAATGCCAGAAATGATAAGTGGAGTTCTGGCTTCGTCTATTAAGATGGAGTCAACTTCGTCCACAATAGCAAAATTATGTTCACGCTGAACTAATTGTTTTGCTTGGAATTTCATATTATCACGCAAGAAATCAAAACCAAATTCATTATTTGTACCATAAGTAATATCAGCGGCATAAGCATTTTTTCTAGCTTCTTCTTCTAATCCGTGAATGATGATGCCAACTGAAAGGCCTAATGCAGAATAAAGCTTGCCCATCCACATAGCATCACGTTTTGCAAGATAATCGTTCACAGTTACAACATGCACACCCTTGCCTTCAAGAGCGTTCAAAACAACAGCAAGAGTTGCAACTAAAGTCTTACCTTCACCAGTTTTCATTTCTGAAATCTTGCCTTGATGAAGAGCGATACCGCCTATAAGCTGCACATCGTAGTGACGCATACCTAGCACACGTCTTGAAGCTTCTCTCACTAAAGCGAATACTTCTGGCAAAAGTGCGTCGGTGGATTTTTTGCCACTTTGAATTAATTCTTTGTATTCAGCTAGTTTTTTAGGTAGATCTGCGTCTTCTAGCTCTTGCATTTCCTGTTCTAAGGCATTACATTTTTGAATTAAAGGCCTTAAAGATTTTATATATCTTTCGTTTCGTGTTCCAAATATTTTTCTTGCTATAAAAGACAGCATATATCCTCCTACTTACATTCTAGCTAATAGATAAAGTAAGTATCAACTTAAAATGTGCAATACATTTATATAAAATACTTTGCTTTTTATCAAGTAAATCTTTTTTTTTGAAAAAAACTGTCTTTTTTAGAAAATTCTTTATAAGTGTTTGCAATAATGATGAATATGATTTAATTTCTTTGAGAAAAGCTATTTTTAGAAAATGTTAAAATTTACTTGCACATTTCAAAATTAAGGCAGATACTTTTTTAAAATCTAGGGGAAAAGATGAATTTAATACCATTAGGAATAAGAAGAGTATTAAGCCATAAAGATTATGTCTATTTTATCACGGCGCAAATTACTGTGCTCTTGTCTTTTTGGATGCAAAATGCTGCTTCAGCTTGGCTTGTCTATAGCTTGACTGGTTCGGGAGTATTACTTGGGATGGTGGCCTTTTTCTTCTTAGTTCCTTCTTTATTTCTTGCTCCAATCGGTGGTATGCTTGCAGATAAATTTGTAAAAAAACATGTGCTTTATTGTACGCAAATTATTTCAGCACTTTCAAGCTTTATTCTTGCTCTTTTGATATTTTCAGATATTATTCAAGTGTGGCATATTATGCTACATTCTTTTGTGCTTGGTTCGGCTTTGAGCATCGAAGGGCCAAATAGAAATGCTTTTATGGTGGAATTAGTAGGTAGAGACGATTTACAAAATGCAATTGCTTTAAATTCTTCGGTTTTCAATCTTGGCAAAATGCTTGGCCCAGCTTTGAGCGGAGGATTGATTGCCTTTATAGACATTGGGCTTATCTATTTTTTTACGGCTCTATCCTTTCTTATGCTTTGCTATGCTTTGTTTAAAATATCGGTAGACGGCAGACCTATAATCAGCGAAAACAACACAAAGCAAAGAACAAGGGATGGCTTTATCTACGCATACAAAGATAAAACTATTTTTTATTCACTCTTGCTTATAGGTATTTCTTCAATTGCGGTCACGCCAAGTTCAGTGCTTTTGCCTATAATAGCTGCTGAAATACTTGGCGGTCAAAGTCTTATGTATGGCACGCTTTCTTCTGCTACAGGCGTAGGTTCTTTTATTACAGCAGTTTATCTTGCTTCAAGAATAAAGAATGATAATTCTATAAAACTTATTAATTTAGGCTCTTGTTTAATATGTTTATCTCTTGGAGTGCTTTCTTTTAGTAATAATCTTTGGATTTCACTTCTGGCTTTTTTAGCTCTTGGTATAGGACAAGTCTTGCAAGCTGCTTTAATTAATTCATTAATTCAAACTATCACACCAGAAATGTATAAAGGAAGAGTTCTTTCTTTACTTTATATGATGTGGCTTGGGCTCGGTGTTTTTGGATCGTTTTTAGCTGGAGCCTTGAATGATTTATTTGGAACGCATGGTACAATGCTTGCTTGTTTTATGATACTTGGGCTTTCATGTATTGTTCTTCTTCCAAATTTGACAAAGTCTAGTAGTCAGAAGTATAGTGAATTAAACAATATAAATTAAAAATACAAAATAATAGCGATTTCGTGAGTAGACTATGCCGCAAGAAAAAGAATTGTCAGAAATTTCACCTCTTTTTAACGAAGAATTTAAAGAACCAACTCTCTATAAAATAATTCTTCATAATGACGACTATACAACTATGGACTTTGTGATTAGTATATTGATAGACGTTTTTCATAAAAGCATGGAAGAGTCAAAAAGATTAATGCTTACTGTGCACAATCATGGCAAAGCAGTTATCGGACTATACACAAAAGAAATAGCAGAAACAAAGGTAGACAAAACTTTGAAGCTAGCAAAAAATGCTGGATATCCTTTACTTTGTACTTTTGAACCTGAAGATTAATCACTATAAATATAATACGAGGAATGTATGCTAAGTCATGCCGTTCAAAGTGTTTTGGCAAAAGCTGTGTTAGAAATGCGTGCTAGAAAGCACGAATATCTCACAAGCGAACACATACTATTTGCCCTTACATACGACACTGAAACTAAAACAATATTAGAAGGTTGCGGAGCAAGTCTTCCTGAGATTCGCCGCACCCTAGAACGCTTTTTTAACGAAAAATTAGAAAGCGTTAATATTGATATGGAAGAAAGTAAAGAAGTTATGCAAACTCTTGCTGTAGAACGCTTACTCACAAGAGCCTATCAGCATATTATCAATGCAGGACGTGAAAGCATTGAAGTTGGCGATATTTTAGCAGCTTTATTCTTAGAAGAAGATAGTTGGGCAGTGAATGTCTTGCAATCTCAAGGTCTTTCAAGACTTGACGTGGTGGAATTTATTTCGCATCGTATGCCAAATGGCGAAGAAAGCCATGAAGAAATAATCGAAGAAAAAGACGCAAAAAAAGTAAATAATGCTAATTCTGCTCTTGAGCATTTTTGTATAAATCTCAATGCAAAAGCTAAAGCAAATGAACTTGATCCTCTTATAGGCAGAGAGTCAGAACTCTTGAGAATTGTTGAAATTCTTTCTAGAAGAAAGAAAAACAATCCTCTCATTACAGGCGAAGCTGGCATTGGCAAAACTTCACTTATCGAAGGACTTGCTATGCGTATAGTGCAGAAAAAAGTTCCAAAAGAATTTCATTCTACAGAAATCTATGCCTTAGACACTTCTTCTCTTATGGCAGGGGCAAAATATAAGGGCGAATTTGAAGCAAGATTAAAAGCTATTATTACAGAACTTTTAACTAAGGAAAATGTGATCTTAGCAATAGACGAAATCCATAGTCTTTTATCTTCTTCGCAAAGCAATGCTGGCGGCCTTGATGCTTCAAGCATGCTCAAACCCTATCTGAATAGCGGACAAATTCGCTGTATAGCCTCAACTACTTATGAAGATTTTAGAGCAACTATTAATAAAGATAGAGGGCTTGCAAGAAGATTTCAAAAAGTTGATGTGCTTGAACCAAGTAAGGAAGATTGCGTAGATATCCTCAAAGGTTTACAAAGTAAATACGAAGAACATCACGCTGTTCGCTATGGCAAGAATGTACTTTCTGCTATTGTTGAATTAGCAACTCGCTATCTACAAGACAGAATGTTGCCTGACAAAGCCATTGATGTCATGGATGAAAGTGCAGCTGCTTTAAGGATGAAACCATCATTTAGAGCAAATAATATTGTGCATGTTCAAGATGTGGAACGTGTTGTTGCACGTATGGCAAATATTCCAACTGCTTCCGTAACTTCCGATGAAAAAGTTCTACTCAAAGATTTAGAAAAAAATCTGAAAGCAAGAATTTTTGGCCAAGACGAAGCCGTGAATAAAGTGAATAAAGCTATATTGCGTTCAAGAGCAAATCTCACAGTAAACAAAAGGCCTACTGGCTCATTTCTCTTTTATGGTCCAACTGGCGTAGGTAAGACAGAGCTTGCAAAATCACTTGCAGAAGAACTTGGAATTTCTTTCTTACGTTTTGATATGAGTGAGTATATGGAAAAACATGCTGTTGCTCGCCTTATTGGTTCGCCTCCAGGCTATGTTGGTTTTGAACAAGGTGGCTTACTCACAGAAGCTGTGAGAAAAACTCCGCACGCTGTTGTTTTATTTGATGAAATTGAAAAAGCTCATCCAGATATCTACAATATATTATTGCAAGTAATGGACTATGCAACCCTTACCGACAATAATGGCAAAAAAGCAGATTTTAGAAATACAGTTATTATCATGACTACAAATGCTGGTGCTATGGAAATGGCTAATTCTTCTGTTGGTTTTACGCAAGGAACAAGCGATTCTGTTTCAAAAAGTAAGAAAGCAGTAGAAAAAACTTTCTCGCCTGAATTTAGAAATAGACTTGATGCTTTAATTCCATTTGCAGAACTTTCAAAAGAACATATCCTTTCTATTGTTGACAAAACAATAGACGCACTTTTCAAAGGTTTGCAAGCAAAGAAAATCAAACTCACTATGACAGATGCAGCGAGAGAATGGTTTGCAACACATGGCTTTAATCCAAAGCTTGGTGCAAGGCCTTTAGAACATTTAGTTCGATCTGAATTAGAAGATTTCTTGGCTGAAGAAGTGCTTTTTGGTTCGCTTGCAAAGGGCGGAACTGTAAAGGTTGATCTTGATAAAAAAAATAATGAAAAATTAAAATTAGAAGCAATAGCAAAAAAATAAAGGAAGTGAAAAATGGATTTACAAGCTCTTTTTGAAAAATTAGACACAAGAAAAGCAAGGGTTATTGAATTACAACAAGGCCTTACAAGAAATATCGCAATGAGCCCTGTGAACGGTGGCGATGGCGAAATGGAAAAAGCACAATGGTTGAAAGAGAAACTTTTGCAATTTGGCCTTTCTAATATTAAAGATTATAATGCACCTGACGAAAGAGTGAGTGCAAAAGAGCGTCCAAATTTTACAGTTGTAGTTGAGGGCAAAGGGCCTCGCACTCTTTGGGTTATGGGGCATCTTGATGTTGTTCCTGCTGGTGCTTTAGAATTATGGAATACAGATCCATTTAGTTTAACAGTTGCTGAAGATGGCGACACTATCTATGGTAGAGGTGTTGAAGATAATCAGCAAGCTATTGTTTCAGCTGTACTTCTTGCTGCAGAATTACTTGAAGAACACATTATTCCAGATATTGCATTTGGCTTGCTTTGCGTTGCCGACGAAGAAACAAGCAATGCCTATGGTGTTGATTATCTCATGGAACATTTTCCTGATATTGTAAAAGAAGGCGATTTAGTTCTTGTTCCAGATTTCGGAACAGAAGACGGTGCTATGGTTGAAATTGCAGAAAAAGGCGTTTTATGGCTTGAAATTGTTGTTTCAGGCAAACAATGCCACGCATCAACTCCAGATCAAGCTGTAAACACACTTATGGTAGCAGCTGAAATGATTTCAGAAAGTGCAAAAATTCAAGACGAGTTGACTGAAAGAGATGATCTTTTCATGCCAAATTGTTCAACCATCACACCTACTAGAATTTTAGCAAACGTTCCAAATACCAATACTATTTCTGGCCAAGATACTTTCTATCTTGATTGCCGTATCTTGCCTTGCTATACAGCAGAACAAGTTTATGAAAAAGTGAAAACTCATCTTGAGCCTATAGCTGCAAAATATGGTGCTCAATTGCAAATCAATATACAAAGTTCAGAACCTTTCACTCCGCCAACACCAGTTGATAGTGAAATTGTTGTGAAAACGCTTGCAGCTATCAAGGATGTATACGGTATTGATGCAAAACCAGGTGGAATAGGCGGTTCAACTGTGGCAAGCAGATTCCGTATGCGTAATATACCTGCTGTTGTGTGGGCAAGAGTGCATCCAACTTATCATATGCCTAATGAAAAATCTAAGATTTCGCATAATATTAACGATGCAAAAGTCTTTGCACACATTCTTTTTAATTCTATATAAATCAATTAGATAAGAAATAAGCACATAAAATATATTGCAAAAATATTTCTTGCAATATTTCTTAGTATATAATTTGGAAAGCAGTTTTAATATGTATTAAAACTGCTTTCCATAAAAAAATTCAGAGTTCTACATGGAAGAATTATTAAAAAAAATGGCACAGCAATTGGATAATCTTGACGAAGCTTCGCTTACTCATCTTTGGACTAAGTATGCAAGAATAGTGGACAATTTTGAGCCTACAAAAAGATGGGAAGAAGCTGTGCTTATTCTTTCCTTTATTCAAGCAAAATACAGCAAGAATCAACTTTTTAACTACCATTGGACTGTAAGAACAAGGCTTGAAGGAAGAAAAGGCGAAGTGAAGCCAGTTTTTGAACTTAATTTGCCTACTAAAGAGTCAAATGCAAAGCCTGCTACACAAATTCACTTTAGTCCTATAAATAAACAAGAAAAAGAATGAAGCAAGAAAATTCTAGCCCTTATGCTTTAGAACCGCATCTTGCTTCTTGTAAACTTGAAGAATTGCTTGTATGTTTGGTGAATTATCTTTATCCAGAATTAACAAATAAGCATCTTCTTGTGGATCTTTTTTCACGCATACCTATCAAAGATATGGAAAATTTTGAATGGTCTGCCACAAGAATTACACAGATTTTCTCAACTCTTAGAGAAAAAAAACTTGTCAATAAAGAACATAAACTTCCAATAAAAGACGGCCATGCTCTTACAATATATTTCACAAAATTACACATGGGCAAGGAATTTATCAAGCAACTTCCAGCAAGATTACGCTCAAGCAGGGCTGGAGTTGTTTCCTATAGCGCTATTCAAAAAACACAAACTTTTGTAGATTTTTACCTCAATGAAGTAAGAGCTTTAGAAAGTGCAAAAAAAGCATATTATCCTAATGAAGTTCCAATACTTTTTTATGCAGAAAATCCGCCTGATGAATTTTATAAAAAACTCAAGGGCGAACTACAACTTTGGATCACAAGATTACGCATAAGAAAGGCTTTAAACACTCCCTTAATAAATGAAAATTTCGCTTATCTAGACATCTATGTTTCTTTATGTCTTGCAAAAAACCTTTATTCCTCTTCTTTTTTAGCTTATTTTGCCTTTGTAAAATACGATTTAAAAATATATGAAGACATACTTAAGGTTTTGAAGGTTTCACAAGAGGATGGCAGAGGGTATTTCATTGATACTTTGAATCTCTTTAACGCACGTAGTGTTGAAGATTGTGTCGCTCTTACAAAGAATATAAAACTTAGTTTCAGAGCTTTGCGTAAAGTTTTAGGCAAAAAAAATGTTAAGCTTGAAAATATTTTTGAACTCTTCTACCTTTTCACTCTTGCAAAAGCACAAAATAATCTTGAGCATAAAGAAGCGTTAAAAAAAGAATTTGTCAATTATGTACGCACACATATAATGAATAATTGTGCATCATTGCTTGAAAAACTTATGTCAGCATCTTTTTCTAATAGAATGAATATGGATATTATTGAAAGAGATCTTGCCTTTGCTCAATACGATTATGTATTGACCTTTGTTATTTGTTATCCGCAATTAAAGAATGAAGAAGAAAATGAACAAAGATATATAGCTCTAGTCAAAGAATATTTTGAAAATTATAAAGAAAATATTCCTTTTCTTGCTCTTGTTATTGCCCAAAATCTTTCAAGATTATTGCCTGATTCTGAAGCTAAAATCTATAGAGATTTCAAAGAACAGTATGAAATGTTTGATTTTTCTTCTTTGTTTATGGAAGATCTTTCTTGGGAAAAAAGACTAGAGGCTATTACTTCATTTTTTAATAGTGAAGAAAATCAAAATAAGAAAAAAGCGACACAAAACCCAAAAAGATTGGTGTGGAATGTGTCCTTTGTGTATAATGAAATAAATCCATACGAACAATCTTTTTCAAAAAATGCATGGACAAAGGGTAGAAAACTCTCTGTCTCAAGATTGCGTGACGAAAAAGAGAGCATTAGCTATTTATCCGAACAAGACAAAGAAATTATAAAGCAAGCGGCAAAAAAAGACTATTGGCGTGATATGTATGAAATAGACTTTGAAAAAGCTATGCCACTTCTTATAGGGCATGAACTTGTTTTTAATGAAGAAAATAATGAGAAAATAGTTCTTGAATTAGAAGAAGTTGAATTGAAAGTTGACTTCAAAAAAAATCAAGATATTGAAAATACAGATAAAAAATCTGCTAAGAATGCAGATGAAGAGGCTTGCATACTTTCTTTAGAACTTCCTGGTTCGCAAATTGGAACATATATAAGAAAAGAAGACGATGTCTATAAAGTGACACCGATTTCGCCACAGCACATACAGCTCAAAGAACTTATAGGCAAGGAAAAACTTGTTCTGCCAAAGCAAGCACATGAAAAAGTTATGCAACTTATTTCAAGCGAACACAGCCAAGTTAAAGTGAGCACTACGCAAAAACTTTCAACTTTATCGCAAGAAATGGTGAATACAAAACCAACTTTAAGATTAAATCGAATCGCAAAAGAAGCTTTAGGTTTTGAAGTGCAAGCTATTGTTTATCCACTTGGACGTGAAAATTCTTCATTTATTCCTACTTTTGGAGCACAAAATTTTGTTGCGAAATATGCAGACAGCCCTACTCGCATCGAGAGAAATTTTCAAGCTGAAAAAGAAGCAATGGAAGAATTGCTTGTGCTTTGTCCATCTCTTAAGGAAAACCTTTTTGATGAAAAATATTTCTGGCGTATAGAAGAGCCTGAAATTGCCTATAATTCTTTGTTAGAAATGCAAGAAAATAATCTTGATCTTGAATGGTTAGACAGCGATCCAATAAAATTATCCTCTTCTGTTTCACAATCTAATATGCAATTAAAGATGCGAAAAAATAATTCATGGTTTACTGTTGAGGGTAATTTACAGGTTGATGAAGAAATTATTCTTGATATGGTGGATTTATTGAAGAAAATCCGTAAGCATAAGGGTAGGTTTATTCCAATGGCAAATGGAAGAATCCTCTCGCTTACAGAAGAGTTTAGACGTGTTCTCGATAGATTTGATGCCATTACTCAAGAAGATAAAGACGATATTTTATTGCATCCTCTTGCTGCCCCTGCCTTAGATAGTCTCTTTGCTGAAGATAATGAAAATATTGACAGCGATGATCTTTGGAAAGAATGGCAGAAAAAACTTGCACACTTTAAAGCAAATAAAAATGAGAGCAAGATTCAAATTCCATCTGCTTTGCAAGCAGAACTTAGAGATTATCAAGTAGAGGGTTTTGAATGGCTTGCCTCCTTAATTGAATTGAATGCTGGAGCTTGTCTTGCCGATGATATGGGCTTAGGTAAAACCTTGCAAACCATAACATTAATTCTCCATTTAATACGCACATCTGTAGTCGATGCAGAAGAAGCAAAAGCCATACTTATTCTTGCACCAACTTCTGTTTGTCATAACTGGGAAAGCGAAATACATAAATTTGCTCCGCAAATAAATTGTAAAAGGCTCACAGCTCAAATTTCTAAAAAAGAAAGAGCAAAAACTATAGAAGAACTAGAAGAAAATGATGTGTTGATAGTTGGTTATGGGCTTTTGACTTCTGAAATGCCTTCTTTAGTGAAGAAGAAATTCAAACTTATCGTTTTTGACGAAGCACAGGCATTAAAAAATTCCAAAACATTGCGTAGTAAATCTAGTGCAAAGCTACAAGCAGATTCAAAAATTGCCCTCACAGGCACACCAATAGAAAATTCACTTGAAGATTTATGGAGTATTTTCAATATCATAAATCCTGGTTTATTGGGTTCACTCGATAATTTCAACGATAAATTTAATCTTGCCTATAATGAAAACAATACAGCAAGAAATATTTCTAGAAACAATCTGCGTGCTTTAGTAAAATCATTTATCCTCAGAAGAACAAAGAATGCTGTATTAGAAGAATTGCCAGCAAGAACAGAACAAACACTTATCATCGAACCAAGTGAAAAAGAAAGAGCAATGTATGAAGCAATTCGATTGCAAGCTTTACAAAATATAGAAAAAGCAAAGCGAGAAAAAGGCGAAAATGCTTCTAAATTCCTCATACTTGCAGAACTTACAAAGTTGCGAAGAGTGTGTTGCAATCCAAAACTTATCGATCCATACACAGATATTGAATCTTCAAAACTGGCCGCACTTTTAGAATTGATTAAAGAATTGAGGCAAAATAACCATCAAGCCTTGATCTTCTCTCAATTCACTTCGCATTTAAAAATCGTCTATAAAGAAATCCAAAATCTCGGTATAAATACCCTTTATCTAGATGGCAGCGTGCAAGAAAAGAAAAGAGCAGAATTAGTGCAAGCTTTTCAAGCAAATAAGGCTGATATTTTTTGTATAAGCCTAAAAGCTGGCGGACAAGGGCTTAATCTTACTGCGGCAGACTATGTCATCCATCTCGATCCATGGTGGAACCCTGCTGTTGAGGATCAAGCTTCTGATAGAGCTCACAGAATGGGACAGACAAGGCCTGTGACTGTCTATAGATTGATTATGCAAGATTCTGTCGAAGAAAAAATTCTCGATCTTCACGCAAGTAAGAGAGAATTAGCCGCAGATGTTCTAGCAAATACACATAGTGCACAAAAACTCAATTTAGACGAACTTATGAAACTCTTTGATGTCTATACCAAATAAAGGCAAAAAGCATCAATGCAGTAAATAAAAGCATCAATGCAGTAAATAAAGGCATCAATGCAGTAAATAAAGGCAAAAAGCACTGAATATATTCAGTGCTTTTTGTGTGGTAATCAACAATTTGATTAAAAATCTTAACCAATATCTTGATTAAAAAATGTATTCTACATTGAAAACAAGTTGATGTATATTATCCGTCCTCTTTGCCAAATGTGTATCCATAAAATCATTTTCAGAGGATGTATTCAAGTCTGAGTATCTATAACCAACATCAATAATAACATCTTCTTTTGCCGTAAAATCAAAGCCAAAACCAGCATTCCAAGCTAATTTTGAGGCATCCGACATGCCACTCAAAGCAGAGTCGCCGCGAATTCCTGTCCAAGCCATACCAAAGCCAATATTAGCATAAGGCTTTATTTTGCCAATTTTTTCAAGCTCATAATAAGTATTATAAAAAAGTGTACCCATATTTTCACTTGCATTCACAGCTTCGTAATTCCAAGAATATGGATCTATAATATTGCCATAAGAAGAAAATTCAACCTCACAAAATAAAGGGCTGTCTTTAAGTTCTTCAATAGCTACATATTCCTTAACTACCTTATTTGACGTAATAAAGTAAGAAAAATTACCCTTGTCAAAACGTGTGGGTAATTCTTGCTCATAGGAATAGAGCGGTTGAAAAGTCATCGCTGTTCCCAATCTCATTTCACTAGAATCTTGCTCTTTTGCAAAAGAAATTTCAGAAGTTAATAAAAAAGCAAAGAATAGCGTTAAATGTGTAATAAAAGAATTTTTCATAATATTTCAAACAAATAAACTATTTTGTAATCAATTTTCATTGACTTGTTTCGTACATTTAAATTCACTTGACAATACATTTTTATAAAAGTATATTTTTATATTGTCAATGCTAGGGGTGCCTTCGGCTGAGAATGAGCAATGCTCTAACCCTTTGAACCTGACGCAGTTAGTGCTGCCGTAGGAAAGCTGTTTAAAACTTCTCTATTAAGCATATCTGCGTATAAACTTTATCGGCATTTTTTTATGTCACTATAGGTGTTCTATGCTTAATAAAAATAAAATACTCAAATCCTTGTTTGACGCCCATGCACAAAGGCTCAGCGCTTATGAAAATCTTTCCATAGAGCAATTAGAAGCAGGTATTAATTCAGGCTCAATGGTTTTGCTTGGCAACCCAAATCACCCAAACCTCATCCCTTGTATCATAGGGCAACCAGCAAGAGTGAAGATAAATGCAAATATCGGCACATCTCCACTCACGCATTGTCTTGAATCAGAAAAAAATAAAATCAAAGTATGTCAAGAGCATAATGTCGATACAATCATGGATCTTTCCATTCATGGCGATTTAGATACCATTAGAAAAAGCATGATCCAAAATTGGAACAAACCAATAGGGACTGTCCCAATGTATGGCGTTGGCCAGCAAATTCTTGATAAAGATTTACTCATTTCCACAATGAAACCAGAAATGCTTTTTGAAGAAATCGAAAAGCAAGCAATACAAGGTGTAGATTATATGACCTTGCATTGCGGAATCACAAGAAAAGGTGCCATCTTTGGCGACGATAGCGATCCAAAATACGGCAGAGTTATGGGTATTGTTTCACGCGGTGGCTCCATGCTCGCACGTTGGATGTTAGACAATGATAAAGAAAATCCATTGCTTGAAAATTATGATAGAATATTAGAAATCTGTCTCAAGCATAACGTAACAATTTCATTAGGTGATGCCCTGCGTCCTGGCGGCGGCGACGATGCAGGCGATGCCGCACAAATCGAAGAAGCAATCACATTAGGACAATTAGTACGCAGAGCAAGAGAAGTAGGCGTGCAAACCATGATAGAAGGCCCAGGGCATGTCCGTATGCACGAAGTTGCCGCACAAATTCAAATCATGAAAAGACTCACCTACAAAGCACCAATATACGTTTTAGGCCCACTCACAATGGATTCCGCCGCAGGGCATGACCATATCGCAGGTGCTATCGGCGGTGCTATAGGTGTTCAAGCCGGTGTAGACTTCTTGTGCTACCTCACACCAGCAGAGCATTTAGAACTTCCAAGCGTAGACGATGTAGAAGCCGGTATCATAGCATCAAAAATCGCCGCACAAGCAGGCGAACTCGCATTAGGCAGAAAACACGCCATAGATAGAGAAAATGCAATGAATACAGCAAGAAAAAATCTCGACTGGGAAGGAATGACAAAAGCCGCACTCGATCCAAAAACCGTAACTCGTAGACGTGAAGAGCATAAAAAAGAAGATGTGTGTGCTATGTGCGGAAAATTCTGTGCTGTAAAAATGCTCAACGATAGGCATAAATAAAGTTTATTGTTTCTTTTTTTCGCCTCCGGCGGCCAAAGGAGTTGAACCCCTTTGGAAACCCCAATGATGCAAGGTGAGTGCGGAGGGAAGTGGCTAAAGAATCGAAGATATTTTTTTTATTTGCGAAAAAGTTTTAAGGGTGAGGTGCTTTGCACCTCACCCTTAAATACTGTTTCGCTTTAAAATTTAAAAGAATCAGCTTTTGTTGCAGTTCAAGTAGCCATTTGTCACTGCGTTCCAAATGTGTGTTAATATTTATAGATTGCCACGTCCTTCGCTTTGCTCACTCCTCGCAATGACGAGTCTAGAGCATTACATTTACTACTGTCGATTTTATTACTTGCTTTTTATCAACAGCAAAAAAGAAATCACATTTGGAACGCAGTGACAAATGGAAACTTAAACTTTGTTAATTGAGAGCCTATAAAATTTTAAAGCGAAACAGTATTTAATGTTTTGGTGCAGAGCACCAAAACTTTAAAACTTTTTCGCAAATAAAAAATAAAATGAAATTCTAACCAAATCCCTACGCATTTATCTTGCATGCTAGGGTTTCCAAAGGGAATTATTCCCTTTGGCCGTCGGAGACATAATAGACAAAAAAACTATTCTTCTTTGCCTGTTTCCTGCTCTGCTTCCACTGCATTATGACTATCAACAGTCCATCCGCCGCCGAGTGCTTGACAGATATAGACTATAGTGGAGAGGTGCTGTGCTCTTTGGTTTGCCAATTGGATTTGTGCGTCAAAGAGTGATCTTTGTGCGTCTAAGACTTCTAAATATGCGGCATAGCCATTATCGTAACGTAATTGCGCTAGTTCGACTGAGGTTGTGAGTGATTGCACTGTATGCTCGAGTGAATCTACTACATTTCCTATACTTTCTTGAACGGAAAGAGCTGTTCTTACGTCTTTGAAAGCGGATTGCACAGCTTGTTGATAGTAGAGGGCTGCTTCTCTTACTTTAGACTCTGCAACTTTTACATTATTATAGATTTTTCCAGCATTGAAGATAGGGGCTGTAAGTCCTGCACCATAAGTCCATGCATTTGCTGGCCCTGTGAAGAGGTTTGACAATTGAATTGATTCTAGCCCAAGCATTGCTGTGAGAGAAATTGATGGAAACCATGCTGCTTTTGCGACGCCGACTTGGAAATTTGCTGCTCTAAGATTTGCTTCTGCTAATTGTATATCAGGTCTTCTTGTTAGTAAATCAGATGGAATACCTTCAGGTAGAACTGGCGCAGTTGGTAAGTCTGTTAATTTATGCGAACGTTCTACATTGCCGGCAAATATTTCACGTGGTGAATGCCCCATTAATACTTGCAGGGCGGTTTCTGCATTATTGATTTGATAATTGAGCATGTATATTGTTGTTTTTACGGTATCAACTTCTGTGGAAGCTCTTAAATAATCGAGTTCGTTGATAAGGCCTTCTTTGTATCTTTCTGAATATATTCTTAAAGCTTCTTCTCTGGTTTCAAGTGTTTGCAAGGAGACTGCAAGTTGTTCATCGAGTGCGAGAAGGCTGAAATAAGCGACTGCTGCTGATGCTGTGACGTCGATAATAAGGGATTGCTGGCCGTATTCACTTGCAAGAAGTTGTTCTCTTGCGGCCTTTGTTGCATTTCTGTATTTACCCCAGAAATCTAATTCCCATGAAGCGGCAAGTTCGAGAGTATTGTAGTCGGGAGTTCTATCGAGTAGGATTGGATTAGTTTCTCTTGAGAGCATAGCACTGCCTCTTGAACCAGTACCGCTAATGCTTGGCAATAAATCTGCTCTTGTGATACCTAGATATGCTCTTGCCTGTGTGACTTGTTCTGCTGCTATTAAGAGATTATAATTATTTGCAAGTGTTTGATCTATGACTTTATTGAGGGTTGGATCTTCAAATCTTTCCCACCATTTTGTAGAGATATCGGTATTTGTCCCTTGATAGTCTGCCCAAGTTTCTGGTAATTCCATTTCTGGTGTGACGTGTTCGGGCGCAAAAGAACAAGCAGAAAGCATGAGTAGAGAGAAAAGACATGTTTGTAATTTTAGATGTTTATAAATGGTGATTTTCATTTTTTTCTCCAATGTTGGCAGATTTTATATTTTAAAGACGGCTGTTAATGTGAATTATGCTTCTCTTCATTATTATTGTGCATGAATTTCTTGTCGAAAATTTGAGACAGAGCCATAATTCTTTCAAAGAAGAAAGGCACTACTAATGGAGCAAGAATTGTTGCTGCAAGCATACCACCTATAACTGAAACACCAATGGAGTTTCTTGAAGCGGCACCAGCACTTGAAGAAATAGCAAGAGGCACACAACCAAGAATAAAGGCTAATGAAGTCATGATGATAGGTCTAAATCTTTGTTTAGCTGCTTTGATTGCTGATTCTGTAAGTGAGAGGCCTTCTCTATGTAATTCAGCGGCAAATTCAACAATAAGAATAGCATTCTTTGAGGCAAGGCCAAGCAAGGTGATGATAGCAACTTGCGTGTAGACATTGTTTGTATAGCCTAAAGCCCAGTTTGTGAAGATAGCACCAAAGATAGCAAATGGAATAGCAGATAAAACCGCTAATGGTAATGTCCATCTTTCGTATTGAGCAGCGAGAATAAGAAGCACCATCAATATACCAAGTGCAAAGACTCCATAATCTGTTCCACCTGTCACAACTTCTTGATAAGACGAGCCAGACCAAGCAATGGTGTAACCAGGAGGTAAGATTTCGTCTGCTAAGTCTTCAACGGCTGCAAGAGCTTGCCCTGAGGAATAGCCAGCACCAGGATTACCTGTGATCTTTGCGGCTGTGAAAGCATTGAATCTTTGAATGCTTTGCGGGCCAGCGTCTAGCTTGATTTCAACAAGAGTAGTAAGAGGTATCATTTCATTATTCATATTTCTTACATACACTCTATCAAGATTTTCAGGATAGGAACGTGCAGACTCTTCTGCTTGCATGAGCACACGGAAAGTACGTCCTAAGTAGTTGAAGTCATTGATATAGGTTGAAGCAAATGAAGCTGAAATAGTTGAGAATATGTCAGAAATATTCACCCCTAAGGCTATAGCTTTTTCTCTATCTAATTCAATAAAGATACGAGGTGAGTTTACGTTAAATGTAGTGGAAACTTGTGATAAAGCTGGGTTTTGATTAGCTTTTGTAACAAAGTCACTTGCAACTTTTGCTAATTCTTTTGGATCGCCTTCTGCACTTTGTATGAAAAATTCATAACCGCCAGTATTTGACATACCCATGATTGGAGGCGGCATGAATGGAAGTAAAAGTACGTCTGGAGTTTGGACACCCATGCCGTAGAGTTGGCCTAAGAATTGTTGTAAATCAAAGCCCATATCAGCACGCACATCCCAATCGTCTAATTGAATAAAGTAAGCACCTGCATTTGAAGCGAGGGCGTTAGACATCATATTCATACCAGTAATAGAAACAACTTCTGAAACACCAGGTATTTCAACAATTTTATCGCCTATTTGCTTAATTATTTTTTCAGTTTGTTCTAGTGCCGTTCCTTCTGGCCCTAAAACAATAGCCATAACTGTTCCTTGATCTTCGTTTGGAAGCATTTCAGTTGGCACAATAGCAAAGAATTGCAAAGCACCATAGCAAACAGCGGCAAAGATGCCAAGTGTGAGTAAGGTAGTTTTCATAAGTCTACGCACAACATCTGAGAAGTGATTTGTGAGAATTTTGAAATAATAGTTGAATTTTCTAAAAAGTATATGTGGTTTGTGTTCGTGCGGTTTTAGTAGGATAACGCAAAGTGAAGGCGTGAGCGTGAGTGCAACTACGCCTGAAATAACAACAGAAATTGTAATAGTTATAGCAAATTGCTGATACATAGTTCCAGCAAGTCCGCCTAAGAAAGCAACAGGAATAAACACAGAAGAAAGCACAAGCACAATAGCAATAACAGGCCCAGTTACTTCGTGCATAGCCTTTGCTGTTGCTTGTCTTACTGTCAGATCTTTTTCTTCGGATAAAATACGCTCCACGTTTTCAAGTACAACAATAGCATCGTCAACAACAATACCAATGGCAAGTACAAGTCCAAAAAGAGTGAGCGAGTTTATAGTGAAGCCAAATAAAAGCATACCTGCAAAGGTTCCAACAATAGAAATAGGAACAGCAATACATGGAATGAGAGTGGCTCGCCAGTTTTGTAGGAATAAATACACAACAAAGAACACTAAAACCATAGCTTCTATAAGAGTGTGTACAACTTCTTCAATAGAAATACGCACAAAAAGAGTTGTGTCGTAAGGAACTTTATAGGAAATACCGTGTGGAAAATCTTCAGCAATCTTTGCCATTTCTGCGTCAACTCTGTCGGCAGTTTCTAATGCGTTGGCACCAGGAGCAAGATAGATAGCAATAGGCACGGAATCATCGCCATTCACAGCAGCAGTAGAGTCATAGCTTACAGCACCAAGTTCAACATTTGCCACATCGCCTAAGCGTAGGACACCATTTTCTGAATCTGTGCGTATAATGATATTTCTAAATTCTTCTGGTGTGACTAAACGGCCTTGAGCATTGAGTTGCCATGTGACTTCAATAAAGCTTGGAGATGGAGCAGAACCAATGGCACCTGTAGAATATTGAGCATTTTGTTGCTGCACTGCAAGGGCGATATCTGTTGGTGTGAGTTTAAAATATTGTAGGCGTTCTGGATCTAACCAAATACGCATTGAATAATCTTTAGCACCAAAGATAGTCGCATCACTCACGCCTTCAAGTCTTTTAATCTTATCTATGACATTGATAGAAGCATAGTTACTTAAATAAATAATATCATACACTTCATCAGGCGAAGAAATAGTGAGGAATTGTAGGATGGAAGGCGAAGCTTTTTGTACAGTAACGCCATAACGTCTTACTTCTTCTGGAAGTGAATTGAGAGCTGCTTGCACACGGTTGTTGACGTTAATGGTTGCAATGTCTGGATCTGTGCCAAGTTCAAAACTTACGTCTGTTTGGATAAAGCCGGCAGAGGAAGCAGTTGTTGACATATAAATCATGTCGTCAACACCGTTTACTTGCTGTTCTATTGGGCTTGCAACTGTGGCCGCCATGATTTCAGGCGTAGCACCAGGGTATTGAGCCTTGATAGAAACAATAGGTGAAAGTAAGTTCGGGTATTGTTCAACTGGGAGCACGCGTATAGCAAGCACACCTGCAAGAACTATGAAGATAGAAATAACCGTGGATAAAACAGGTCGTTTTATAAAGAAGGTTTCTTCATATTTCTTGTCTAAATGACTAAGATTTTGTTCATTCATTACTTTTCTCCATCAGCTGGAGCTGTAGTATTTTCTTTTGCTGTTTCGTCTTTTGCTTCTTCTTTTACTTCTTCGGGATTTTCATTTGCTTTTGCTTCATTGGCATTTGCTGAAGCTGTGCTGTCGGTTGAAGTAGGTTGAATAAGATTTTCTTCTGGAATTGGAGAAACTTTTGCATTTGGATAAATTTTTACAAGGCCTTCTGTGACAATAATGTCATTTTCTTCTATGCCGCCTTCAATAATGAAATAGTTAGAGACATTATCGCCAAGTTCAACTGCTATAAGTTCAACAGTATTTTCTTTTGTGAGCCTATATACCATAGAACCTTGTGCTGTTTGTAGAATTGCTTTTTGTGGAATAAGAAGCACATCTTGTAATTCTGCTCTTGAAACTGAAACTGTGGTGTACATATTTGGAATAAGTTCGCCATTTGGATTTGGAAACTCAGCTCTTGCTTGTAATGAGTTTGTGAGGGCATTGATTTGTGTATCCACATAGCTCACTTCTCCTGTGTATGGATAAGGGGAGCCGTCTGCTGTGTTTATTGTTGCCTTTGCACCTTCAGCATAAACCACAGCCTTGCCTTCACGAGCTAGTCTTTTGTATTTTGAAATTTCAGAACCATTAAATGAAAAAGCGACATACATTGGATCTGTTTGGTTGATAACTGTAAGTAAAGAACTTTGTGCGTCTAATGAGATAAGGTTACCTTCATTTTTTGCTTCTAAACTTGTGTAACCAGAGATAGGAGCCGTTACCTGTGTGTAGCCAAGTTGAATTTGTGCGTCATTTGCTGCTGCAGTTGCCGCATCTAGATTAGCTTTTGCGTTGAGAAATTGAGCTTCAGCTTGATCTCTGTCCCTTTGCGAAACAGCATTTTTTGCATACAATGGGCGAATACGTTCCCATTCTTTTTTTGCATTTTGATAAGAAGAATTTGCTTGAGCAAGCATAGCTTTTGCTTGGTTAAAAGCAGCTTGTGCTTGGCTAGGATCAATTTCAAATAAGAGCTGGCCTTGCTTTACAAAGTCGCCTTCTTTATAGAATTTTTTGAGTAATATGCCAGGTATTTGTGCACGAACTTCAACAGATAAAAAACCTAAGGCTTTACCCATATAGGTGTTTACAACTGGAAGATTTGTCTTCTTCACTTCGTATACCTTAACAGGGGTTGGTGGTGGAGGGGCTTGTTGTTGTTCGCTTGAACAGCCTGCTAAAAATAAAGAAAGGCAAAGCACAAGAAGTAGAATTTTTGTTGAAAATGTATTTTTATAAAGCATACTTGTTCCTTTTTGCTTTTTTTGTTGGCTAGATTTCAGAAAATTTATGAGGCTTTATTATAGGTTAATTGATTTAAAATGTAAAGTAGAAAAGAAGAATTTTATATTATAAAAAGTGCAATTATTTCAAGAAAATGGACTTGTTTTTCTTCGCTTTATATTCATTTTATAGATAATTAAAATTACATCATGAGTATGGCATAGGAAAACAAACAAGTTAATTATAAAATTTTTATAAAAATAACTTGAATTTTTAAATTAAAAACAATGCTTTGGAAAAAGATTAAAGATCAATCAATTCAATGTTATTTAATGAAATTCCAGAACCTAAGAAGTTTTGTCCCACTTTTGCAAATTGTTCTCTGTCGTCGGTAGTGAGAAAATGGGTTTTTGGGCTTGCATGCGAGTGCAGTAAATTTAATTCTGCCAAAACTTCATTTACGCTTTGAGCCGTTGTATGGGCGGAGTCTACAAGCACAATATCTTTACCAACAACATTTTGTATGGCTTGAGCAAGTAGAGGAAAATGCGTGCAACCAAGAACAAGTGTGTCTGGCTGTAAAGGATTATTTTTGTTAAAGAAAGTGTCTAAATATCTTTGAACTATACCTTCAACTATAAAGCCATGTGTAAGGCCGTCTTCAGCAAGAGGGACAAAAAGGGGGCAGGCAATGGATTGAATATGTGTATTTGGATTTATTGCTTGAATAGCATGCACATAAGCCCCACCTCTTGTGGTTGAAGCAGTTGCAATGACGGCTATTCTTCCATTCTTTGTTGCCTTACATGCTGCTTTTGCTCCAGGTTCAACAACACCAATGACAGGAATATGTGGATAAGCGGCAGATAATGCAGGCAAAGCGACAGAAGTTGCCGTATTACAAGCAACAACTAAAAGTTTTATACCTCTTTCAACAAGGGCAGAAGAAGCTTGTAAAGCGTATCTGGTTATGGTTTCATTACTCTTTGTGCCATAAGGCAAGCGAGCTGTGTCGCCAAGATAGATATATTCTTCGTCAGGCAAGGTTTGCCAAAGGGCACGAAGCACGGTAAGTCCGCCTACACCTGAGTCAAAAAGGCCAATAGGGCTTGCTGGAGAAATATTTTTCATGCTGTACTCGTTTTTTTTCTGACTATATTCCCAAAATATAAGAAAATCAAACAATTTAATGTATAAGAAAAAGAACAAAGCGAGAAAACTTGTAAAAAAAACTTGACAAAAAAACATTTTTAGAGAAAAAATAATAAATCTTTTATCAAGATGAATTTTCAAGTTTGAGGTTTAGTATTATGAACGCTTTAACAAAAGCGCAAGAGACATTAAGCGAAAATGATTTAGGTATTTTAAGCATACAAGGTGAAATTTCTCCTTGTTCAAAAACACAAGGTGTTTCCTTAATTGATAAAGATGGCTTAGAATACTGCATTTTACAAAAGGGTGCGGGTGTGGATTTGCTTGATTCTGTGAGTTTATTTATGTCACTTACAGGCAAAGTCGTTGAAATACAAAATGAAGAAGAAAGATATTTCACAATTCTTGTTCGATCCTACAAAGAATTAGATTCTTAATCACATAAATATCTTCGCTTATGTGTATTAAGAAAATATCTATTCTGTGCGTCATAAGCTATAGCATTTTTAGTACAAATTTTTGTTGTACTATAAAAGCTTCTCTTTTTATTTAATTTCATAAGTTCAAACTGTTTTTTGGTATAGTATTTGCATGACTGTGTTCAATAGTTAGTGGATTTTGTATCTTGAGTAAAATTGTGGAAATTTTTTCCTACTGTTTTACATTAAGATAGATCTTTCTCAATATTAAAAAAGGTAGATTTTTATGAAGAAAATTATTTTTGCTTTTATTGCACTTGCTCTACTTTCTCCAATGCCAGCAGACGCGGCAAGTGTTGGAGTGTATGTTACACCTAAACTTGGGCTTAACGTACAAAGTAAAGACGATGCAAAAGCCATTGTAGGCGGAGGTTCATCCGGTTTATCAGCGGATATGAATACTTCTTTTTCAGGCGGTTTGGCTGTGGGTTTAGACCTGCAATACCTTACTATGCTCCCTGTTCGTGTAGAATTTGAAGCAATGACAAGAACCGATACAAGTGCAGACAATACTTGGTCTGCAGGTTCTAGTACATACGAAGCTAAACAAGATATAGGCCTCACCACCTATTTCGTTAACGCGTATTACGATTTCTATACCGCAACTCCTTTCACTCCATACATTGGAGCAGGTATAGGCTTTGCCAGCATCGAAGACGTGCTCGAAGCAGGGAACTTTAAAGAAACAAATGAAAGCACTGCAACTGCTTTCAATGTAGGCTTTGGTGTATCATGGCTCCTAGTCGGCGACTTCACATTAGACGCAAACTATCGATACATCTACCCTGAAGAAATTCAGTCAAACTTCGGTGCAAATGTTTCAAAAATTAGACCTACTGCACACGAATTGCTCTTAGGTCTACGTTACACTTTCTAGGCTTTTGTCTAATGCCTCCGGCGGGCAAAGGGAATAATTCCCTTTGCAAACCCTAGCATGCAAGGTGAGTCCGTAGGGTTTTAGTTGGAATTTCATTTTATTTTTTATTGCGGAAAAGTTTTAAGCAAGCTTAAATACTTTTCCGCTTTAAAATTTTAAATATCAGCTAAAGTTGAGGAATAAGTCAGCATTTGTCACTGCGTTCCAAATGTGTGTTCTTTTTTTTAAAGGCATAGATTGCCACGTCGTTACACTCCTCGCAATGACGAGTTAATGACTCTATTTTAATGGGATAAATAATTCTTTCTTATAAAAAACAATTACTAAAACTAAATCGTCAGTCTTAAATGAAATTTTCTAGACTCGTCATTGCGAGGAGCTAGCGACGTGGCAATCTATAACTAGTGATGCATTTAGAAAACTGAATTCATAACTTACAATTCTATTATTAAATTACAAAGCTAAGTTCAAAGCTGAGATTTCTGAGCTACAGAAATTGGCACATGCCTTTTGTCGTCGCAGATAAATAGAACATACGCAGATAAAGCATACTGATTTGATTTTCTAGCGAAGCTAAAGAAAATTAAATCGTTGTATGCCTTTTCTTTCAAGACGACTTTGTGCCAATTTAAGCGCAGGTAAGGCGGGTGTTCGTCAAGAGGGGGCGCTAAGGACAGGCACTGTCCTTTTGCCTCTCTTGACCCACGCTGGAGGCGAGGGGCGAAGCATATGCTAGAATACTACAATAGAATGAACAGCGAGTTTTAACTTTAAAAAGGCATGGATTGCCACGTCGCTACACTCCTCGCAATGACGAGTCTATTAGGCAATTTTAATGGGATAAATAGTTCTTTCTTATAAAAAACAATTAATAAAACTAAATCGTCAGTCTTAAATGAAATTTTCTAGACTCGTCATTGCGAGGAGTATGACGATTAAAGTGAGCAAAGCGAACAAAGGCTTTAGCGAGCGTAGCAAAAACGACGCTTTTTGCAAGCGAGGTTTCGTGCACGCAGTTGCCGAAACGAATAGTTTAAGGACGTGGCAATCCATGTCTTTAAAAAAAGCAATCCATGCCTTTAAAAAAATAATCCATATCCATTCTAAAAAGATTAATCTATACAAGTAATTAATTGCTCTCTAAAAGATTCAAATCTAATACTTTGATTTATTTCAATTAAAAAAAATTTAAAAAAAGCAAAAAAAAACTTGCAAAATGCAAGCTTTTTCTATAAACTCGTAAATCCTCTTGTTAACACCAGCGTTTGAGAAGGCAAATGCGTGTACGATAAATATGTAAAAAAGCTAAATATTTTCAAAAAGATCTTTCTTAGATAGAGAGCTCTTTTTTCTTGCTTTAAGTTTAAAGTGTTTTTTTGTTCCCTTATCTTTGTTTAGAAGCTCACCTTTTTGGGCGTAGAGAACTTTGATAGTGGCAGAAAATCGGTATTTAGCCCCTATGAATTTTTTAATTGTGAAGTAAGACTTCGCAGAGGTATAGCATGACTGAATTTAAAAAGCAATTTGGTAAAATTCAAGTTTCATTACCCATTCCACACCTTTTAAATCTTCAAGTAGATTCTTACAAAGAATTTTTACAAGAAGGCAGAACAGAACGTTCTTTAGACGAAGGTCTTGAAGGTGTGTTTCGTTCCGTTTTTCCTATTGAAGACTTCAACAAGACAGCTAGATTAGAATATGTAAGCTATGAAATTGGCGAACCAAAATACGATCAAGCTGAATGTCTTTCAAAGGGTTTAACTTACGAAACTCCATTACGTTTAAAAGTGCATCTCGTTATTTATAATGAAAGAGAAAACGAAGACGAAGCACCGACAGTAAAAGAGATGAAAGGCCAAGACATTTATTTTGGTACTCTTCCTCTTATGACTGAAAAAGGTACCTTTATTGTTAATGGTACTGAACGTGTTATTGTTAACCAATTACAGCGTTCACCTGGTATCATTTTCGAGCATGACAGCGGTAAAACACATACATCACGTAAAGTGCTTTACTCTTCACGTATTATTCCAATGCGTGGTTCTTGGCTAGATTTTGATTTTGATCACAAAGACATTCTTTATGTTCGTATAGACAGACGTCGTAAAATGCCTGCTACTATTTTATTGAAAGCAATGGGCATGACTAGTTCAGATATTTTGAATTTCTTCTACGCTACAGAAACTTATAAGATTGCAGCAGATGGTTCAGTTTTATGGCAATTGCCACAAGACGCTGAAACATTTAATAAAATGTATAAAAAAGATTCTGCTTTCAAAGAAATTTCTGATAAAGAAGGCAATGTTATTGTTAAAGCTGGCAAGGCTATTAACAAGCGTATGTGGAGACTTATTGGCGAAGCAAAACTTGAAGAAATTGAAGTGCCTAGCGATTATCTCTATGGTTTATTCTTATCTGAAGACGTATACAATCCAGAAACAGGCGAAGTTCTTGCATTAGCTGCTGATGAAGTGACACCAGAAATGGTAAATACTTTACGTGAACTTGGCATTTCATCATTAACTGTACTTCACACACGTGGTTCAGACACATCTTCTTCTATTCGTGACACCCTTGTTATGGACAAAACTGCAACAATGGAAAAAGCACAAGAAGAAATCTACCGTCGTTTACGCCCATCTTCTCCTCCAACTCCTGAAGTGACTGCAATTTTCTTTGAAAATCTTTTCCGTAGTAATGAATACTACGATTTATCTCCAGTTGGTCGCTACAAATTAAATCAAAGATTAGGCTTAAACCACAAAGAAAATCAAGCTCGCACACTTACAGACAACGACATCCTTTGTGCATTAAAAATACTTCTTAACTTAAAAGATACTCACGGCCCAGCTGATGATATCGATCATTTAGGAAATCGTCGTGTACGTTTGGTTGGCGAACTTATTGAAAACCAATACCGCATAGGCCTTGTTCGTATGGAACGTGCTATTAAAGAACGCATGAGCATACAAGAAGTTGGCCAATTAATGCCGCATGATCTTATCAATCCAAAACCTGTTGCAGCTGTATTGAAAGAATTCTTCGGAACTTCACAGCTTTCACAATTTATGGATCAAACAAACTCATTATCAGAAGTAACACATAAACGTCGTCTTTCAGCACTTGGACCTGGTGGTTTAACACGTGAAAGAGCGGGCTTTGAAGTTCGTGACGTTCACTTCTCTCACTACGGCAGAATTTGTCCTATTGAAACTCCTGAAGGTCCAAACATTGGTCTTATTGTTTCTCTCACAACTTTTGCAAAAGTGAATGAATTTGGCTTTATTGAAACTCCTTACCGTGTTGTAAAAGACGGTGTTGTTACAGATGAAATTGTACACATTGACGCAACCACAGAACACGGTGCAATCATTGCACCTGCTGTTGCAAAAACAAATGCAGACGGCACTTTTGTTGATAAAACAGTTTTCTCACGTAATCTTGACGACGTTTTATTAGCACAGCCAGAAGAAATTCAATACCAAGATATTTCTCCTAGCCAAATGGTTTCTATCTCAGCTGCTCTTATTCCTTTCTTAGAGCACGATGATGCGAACCGTGCGCTCATGGGTTCAAACATGCAACGTCAAGCAGTTCCATTATTACAGTCTGAACGTCCATTAGTTGGAACAGGCATGGAATTAGATGTTGCTCGTGACTCTGGTGCTTGTTTGCTTTCAGAAGGTACTGGTGTTGTAGAATATGTTGATGCTGAACGCATTATTGTTGCCTACACAGACGTACATTTAGAAAAATTTGGTGGCGTTCGTGCTTACGACTTGCTCAAATACCATAAATCAAACCAAAACTCTTGCTTTGGCCAAGTTCCATCTTGTGTGAAAGGACAAAAAGTAGTGAAGGGAACTTTACTTGCTGACGGCCCTGACATTAAAGAAGGCGAATTAGCACTTGGTAAAAACCTCACTGTAGCCTTTATGCCATGGTGTGGATACAACTTCGAAGATAGTATTCTTATTTCTGAAAGAATGGTAAAAGAAGACATCTATACTTCTATTCATATTGAAGAATTTGAAGTTGTTGCTCGTGATACAAAGCTTGGGCCTGAAGAAATCACCCGCGATATTCCAAACGTGGGCGAAGATATGCTCAAAAACTTAGACAATGCAGGTATTATCCGCATTGGTGCTGCTGTAAAACCTGACGATATCTTAGTTGGTAAGATCACTCCAAAGGGTGAAACACAGCTCACACCTGAAGAAAAACTTCTTCGTGCTATCTTTGGTGACAAGGCTAGAGATGTAAAAAATACTTCATTAAAAGTTCCTCCAGGAATCGAAGGTATTATTGTTGACGTAAAAGTTTTCAACCGTCGTTCTGGCGAAAAAGACGAAAGAACAAGAGATATCGAAGATTACGAAATTGCAGTAATTGACAAAAAAGAACAAAGTCATGTTCGCATCTTGTCAAATACAGTAAAAGATAAAATCTACCCAATGATTGAAAGCCTCAAAACTGCCGAAGCTATCTTAGGCAATAGAAAGGGCGAAGTCTTGGTAGAAGCAAATACTGTGATTTCTCCTGAAATATACGCACAAATTCCGCTTAAAAAATTAGAAAAAGCATTTGCTGACAAGCAAGTGAATGCATCTATTGACGAAATGATTGCTGAATACGACAGACAAATTGCTGTTATCAAAAATCTTTATGATGCTAAGCGTGAAAAAGCAACAGAAGGCGACGACTTGCCTCCTGGCGTTATCAAGATGGCAAAAGTTTATATTGCTGTGAAGCGTAAGCTTTCTGTGGGCGATAAAATGGCTGGCCGTCACGGTAACAAGGGTGTTGTTTCATGTATCTTGCCTGAAGAAGATATGCCATTCTTTGCTGATGGCCGTCCTGTTGATATCGTATTGAACCCACTTGGTGTTCCATCACGTATGAACATTGGGCAAATCATGGAAGTTCACTTAGGCTGGGCAGCTAAAGAATTAGGACGTCAGCTTGCTGAAATGCTAGATGGCGGAACAGCTATTGATCATTTACGTAAAGAAATCAAAGAAATCTTTGCTTCTGAAAATCCATCTGTAAATATCAATGAATTAGTAGACTCTATGGATGATGAAAGCTTCAAAAAAGCTGTCTTGAAATTACGTAAAGGTATCATCACAAAAACTCCTGTCTTTGACGGTGCAACCGAAAATGATATCTGGCCATGGCTTGAAAAAGCTGGTGTTGATTCAGATGGTAAAACACAGCTCTACGACGGACGTACAGGTGAGCCATTCAAAAATAGAGTAACAACTGGTGTTATGTACTATCTCAAACTTCACCACTTAGTTGATGAAAAAATCCACGCTCGTTCAACTGGACCTTACAGCTTGGTAACTCAGCAACCTCTTGGCGGTAAGGCTCAATTTGGTGGCCAGCGTCTTGGTGAAATGGAAGTTTGGGCACTTGAAGCTTATGGTGCGTCTTATCTCTTACAAGAATTCCTCACAGTCAAGTCAGATGACGTTTCTGGCCGTGTGAAGATGTATGAAAAGATTGTTAAAGACGATAACTTCCTTGAAGCAGGTTTACCAGAGTCCTTCAACGTTCTTGTAAAAGAACTTATGTCTCTAGGCCTTAATGTAAATATGCATCAAGAAGAAGCAAAGAAGAAAAACAAACCTCTTATTTTTATGGAAGATTTAGAAAAAGAATAAAAGATTGGAAGTAGCTAGCCTACTTCCGAGCTTATTTTTCTAAAAACATAAAAACCTTTTCTTTAGCAAAAAGTGAAGGACATACACAATTTTCCTTTATACTCAGGAGCAATCAATATGAGTCTTGATGAATTATTCAACGTAAGACAAAGCGCTCAAGCAAATGCTGCAAATGTTAAAAGCTTAAAATCTTTACAAATCACTATCGCGTCTCCAGAAAATATTCGTGAATGGTCTTTTGGTGAAGTTAAAAAGCCTGAAACAATCAACTATAGAACTTTTAAACCTGAAAAAGAAGGTCTTTTCTGTGCGAAAATTTTCGGACCTGTAAAAGACTATGAATGTAACTGCGGTAAGTACAAAAGAATGAAACACCGTGGTATTGTTTGTGAAAAGTGTGGAGTTGAAGTTATCGCTTCAAAAGTTCGTCGTGAACGTATGGGTCATATCGAATTAGCTGCACCAGTTGCACATATCTGGTTTTTAAAGACATTGCCTTCTAAAATAGGCACACTTCTTGACATGACAATGGCAGATTTAGAAAAAGTTCTCTATTTCGATTCTTTCATTGTATTAGATCCAGGTTCAACTACCTTACAAAAATTACAAGTTATTTCAGAAGATCACTACCTTTCAATTATTGAAAAATACAATGAAGACGCTCTTACAGTTGGTATGGGTGCTGAAGCTATTCGTTCATTACTTGAAGAATTAGATCTTGAAAAATTAAAATTCGAATTACGTGAAGAATCTCTCACAACAAAGAGCCAAACTCGTAAAAAGAAAATCACTAAACGCCTTAAAATCGTTGAAGCTTTCTTAGATTCAGGCAATAAGCCAGAATGGATGATCATGGAAGTTATTCCTGTTATTCCACCTGAATTACGTCCATTAGTTCCACTTGATGGCGGACGTTTTGCAACTTCTGACTTAAACGATCTTTATCGTCGTGTTATCAACCGTAACAAACGTTTGAAACACTTGAAAGAATTAGGCGCACCTGAAATCATTATCCGTAACGAAAAACGTATGCTTCAAGAAGCTGTTGACGCTTTATTCGATAATGGTAGACGTGGACGTGCTATCACAGGTACAAACGGCAGACCTCTCAAATCTTTATCAGATATGATTAAAGGTAAGCAAGGTCGCTTTAGACAAAACTTACTTGGTAAACGTGTTGACTATTCAGGCCGTTCAGTTATCGTTGTTGGTCCAAACTTGAAATTGCATCAATGCGGTCTTCCAAAGAAGATGGCTTTAGAGCTTTTCAAACCATTTATCTATTCAAAATTAGAAGCCCAAGGGCATGCAAGCACGATAAAAAGTGCAAAGAAAATGGTGGAAAGAGAAGAATTGGTAGTATGGGATATCTTAT
>CAYJAZ010000012.1:0-76468 GCA_964368455.1 uncultured Desulfovibrionaceae bacterium | reverse complement strand
ACTGGAACGGCTGACAATGCAAAGAATGGTAAATCCTGCACATGTCAACATCAGGTATTACAACCTGACACACTTTTTCTCTAATTAGCTTCTATAAACACTTTTGATGCATTTATAAAGTAATTAAAGATATTCCAAACGATTTGGAAAGTTATTTATAGAGAATTAGTCCGCACTTGTCAAGTTTTTTTTAATATTTTTTTAAATTTTTTTTACTCGAATTTTTCTTTATCAAAATCAATATTTTCTGCAAAGAAAAAACTTGCAAATTTGAGAGACTTTCATCTTCTACAAAAAACTAAAAAACTTTGTTCTTGTATGGTAGCAAGGCAAAGCTAAAACAAAAGCCCCAAATTGAGAATTATACAAGGCGAGGGAAATTTTTTGCGAGTGGAGTTTAGATAGACCTAAATGACCGAGCAAAAAATTTCCCTCAACGCCGTAGAAACTCAATTTCGGGCTTTTACCTAAAATACATATTTAAATTCTAATTTCCCCATGACAGACTCACGTGCCCCCAAGCTCGCTTCCACGCCGATATTTGCGCTTAAGCCCATTGTGCTCGCAAGTTTCACACCAAGTTCGAGAATACCTGTGCTACCATTACTATCGTTATCGCTAGGCACAGCAAAATTATCTACTGTTGCGTTCACGTCGTCGTTAAACTCGTGTTCGTAGTAAAGACCCATATAAGGCGCAAAAGTGAAGTTATAAGAGGTTGGCATTGTGTATGTTAATCTAGCACCTGCTTTCACTCTATGAGAATCAAGAGCGTCAACATCAAAATTATTTCCGCCAATGACTTCATCATAACCCTCTTGATGTGCATAGAAATACTTTGCTGACATATCAAGAGCTAAAGCATCGCTTATATTCCATACATAGCCAAGCCCTGCGTGTGCTCCGTAATAAAGTGAGTCTACATCATAAGAAGTTGCTACGCCTAGAGCATTTTTGATGTCATCAGAATAATAATCGTAGTGCATTGAACCTACTTTTGCAGAAGCTTCTATATAGGCATTGCCTGAAACTGTGTACATATCAAAACGTGCATAAAGTCCGCCGCCGTAGTAGTTGGCATCGCCTTGACTGTGAATATTATTATCGTAAGAATTATATCCGCCATGCCCTGTTTCAAAGAAAGCGGCAAGGAGAAGTTCGCTAGATGAGAAATAAGAAGTGTAGCCAATACCACCAACAAAGGAAAGGGAATTGATGTCTATATTGTTATCGTCACCTACAGAAGAATAGCCACCATACACAGAAGCAAATGGCATAAAGACATTTTGCTTCATATGTGAACCTGCACTCAAGCCTGCGTTACCACTCGCTAATTGCACATTGTCACGTGCACTTTCAATACCTATTAAGAGTGCGTCGTTTGATGTTGTGAGCATAGAAGCGACTGTTTCGCCGTAAGTTGAAACAAGATGTTGTGCTTTACTTGTTCCCTCTGGTGTCAATTCTCTTGACTTCAAGCTTGCAAATATATTGTTTGCATCTTGAGTGAGATGCCATGTATTTGTGAGGAAGGTGCCTGCATAACCTGTGACATTTTGCCCATTATTTGCAAGAGGGGCTATAGCATTAGTCGTAGTGATGAGCGTATAGGTATTCCCTATAGCATAATTTGTTCCTAAAGTGCTTATTTCTGTCACTGAGGCAAACTTTTCATCTACACCAGTAGTGCCGTTATTTGTTAAATTTATGTTGTCTATTTTTGTGCTTTCATGCCCACTTGCAGGAAGAACAAAGACGTATTTTTCAAAATTTCCTACATAGTTTATAGCACTTCCCTTATAGTTATTGAAAATTATAGTATTGCCATTAAAGAGATTAGGCGTTACAAAAATAGATAAATTATCTGAAGAGCCACCAGCTATAAATAAATTGTCACCATTATATGTGAGATTATTTGACAAGATAACAGTGTTATTTTCAGCCCTTGAAGAAGCATCGCCAGAAGCCACACCGCCTATAATAAGAGAGGGGACACCTGCTGTACCTATTGTTGCGTTATTTAAATGCACAGTATTATACGAAGCTGTTGCTGTGTCACGCGTGGTACCTAAGCTAAGTGCATTGCCACCGTAGACATTTCTTTCTACTGTTCCGTACACGTTTACAGTATTGTAATTCGCTGTTGCGTTGCCCCCATTGCCTGGTGTGCCGATATTGCTACCACCGCCAAGGCTATCGTTAGAGCCTCCGTAGACATTTGATTCTACTGTTCCGTTCACATGTACTGTATTATAATTCGCTGTTGCTATGCCGCCATTGCCGCCTGTACCGCTAAGACTAATACCGCCACCGCTATAGGCATAGCCACCGTAGACACTTTCTTCTACTGTCCCGTTTACATGCACTGTATTATTACTTGCTGTTGCTGTGCCACCATTACCACCTGCACCAATCTCGCTCTCACCGCCAATGCTCCATGCAATACCACCGTAGACTGTTTCAGTCACAGTTCCGCTTGTATTTGTTGTGTTATTATTTGCTGTTGCTGAACCGCCGTCACCGCCCCTATCAGAGCCTGTAGCATCTTCGCCTTTGCTTAGAGCTTGTTCAAAATTGTTAGAAGTAGAATCAAAAGTGAAAGTTTGATTGCTCACTTCTAAATCAGGGCCTTTCGCACCGTCTGCCGCTTGTGCTGTGTTTGCGCTAAGGCAAAGAAAGCCGACAAGAGCAAGGCTTCCGAAAGTGTTGATTAAATGGCATTTTTTTAATACTGCTGTATAGCGATTTTTTAAATTAGTTAATGCGTGTTTTGAATGCACTCTAAACTCCGTAATTAATTTATTAGTTTTTATAAAAACAAGATAAAAAATTAGCATAGTTTTTATAAAAAGTCAAGAAAAGGAGGTAAAAATGAAGCTTCAGCTTATTGTTGATTTTAGGAAAGTGGATTCTCAAGGAGAACAAAAGCAGCTAACTTTTTTGTTTAAATTAAGCTTTCAAAAGGACTAAACTAATTTCATTACATAGAACTTTTATAAAATCGTGCGAAGTTTATTTTTTTAAGCAAAAATCAGATATTTTTCATTTCTTTTCTAAAGCATTCAATTTCTTTATTGTTAGTTAAGGCTAACTGCTTTGTTAGTCATAACTAACTGTAATTATTTTGAAATATTACAATTTTAAGCTTGACATTCATGCTCTCTCACGATAAGCAAAAAGTATAGTATGTTTCTAAATTAAGCATACAAAAAATTTGTCTTAATGACACTTGGAGGAAATTATGGGATGGAATGTTAACATCGATGCTGATAAATGCACAGGTTGTGGCGAATGCGTTGATATTTGCCCAGTTGAAGTTTACGAAATGGTTGACGGTAAATCAGATCCAGTTAAAGCTGAAGATTGCCTAGGCTGCGAATCATGTATCGAAGTTTGCGAATTCGATGCTGTTACAGTTGAAGAAAACTAGAATTTGTATTCTTGCTACGATTATTAAGCCTTTCTTTTTTATAAAGAAGGGCTTTTTTCTTTTAAATACATGGATTGCCACGTCGTTCACTTTGTTCACTTCTCGCAATGACGAGTCTAGTATATTTCATTCATAGCTAAAGATAAAATTTAAGTTCCATTAAATATAAAATATTTACTCACATTTGGAACGCAGTGACAAATGGCAAGATTACACTCTGCTATAATTGACTCTTCCCATTTTAAAGCGAAACAGTATTTAAGCGAAGCTTAAAACTTTTTCGCAAACAAAAAAATAACTCTTCTTCTTTAGCTAAAGCTCTAGGCATTCACCTTGCAAATTGGGGTTTCCAAAGGGGTTCAACTCCTTTGGCCGCCGGAGACATAGGATACAAAAGGCAGTGCCAATTTCTGTAACTCGAAAACTTTAGCTTTGAAGCTATGATTTTATAGTTTTTAATATGTATGATAATGTAGTTACTAGATATATTTTAAATACATGGATTGCCACGTCGCTATGCTCCTCGCAATGACGAGTCTTTTCTACTCTTTTAATGGGATAAATAGTTAATCGGATATAGATAGAACATACTTCTCTCACATTTGGAACGCAGTGACAAATGGCAAGATTACACTCTGCTATAATTGACTCTTCCCATTTTAAAGCGAAACAGTATTTAAGCGAAGCTTAAAACTTTTTCGCAAACAAAAAAAATAAATTTTCTTCTTTAGCTAAAGCTCTACGCATTCACCTTGCAAATTGGGGTTTCCAAAGGGGTTCAACTCCTTTGGCCGTCGGAGACATAGAAGACAAAAAAAGAAAAACCGCTAAGAATTTTATTCCTAGCAGTTTATATATATTTGAATTTGTAGAAAGTAATTATCTTACTTCTACGATTTCGATATAATCGACAACAAATTTTGGATAATATGCAGTATAGTCTACATTTACCATACCTGTTGCTCTTACTAAATCGTTTTTATCGAAATTTAGTCCAGCGAAATCTTCTGGTGTAAGGTCTATTGGCATGACACCTGTGCTGTCTAGAATGACATAAGATTTAGCGAAACCGTCGTAATAAACAGATCCAAGCATTGAAACATATCTATCTTGTATGCTTTTCTTAGCGGCCATTACATTGCTTGCTTGTGCTGGGATGTATTTTATGACACCGCCGACAGTTTTAGTAGCATGACGTGGATGGTAGTTTATGACTGTGACTTCTCTTACAAGCTTATCTTTTTCGGTTTCGGCTACAACTTCTTCATAAATTGCTACATCTGCAACAACATTACTTTCTTGTGAAGCTGAAACTTCTGTATCATCTTCCCACCACATAAGTTTTTTCATTGTTGCACAGCCTGTGACGCTTGCAGACAATATTAATAATAAAGACAATAAAGCAATCTTTCTCATAATTTCCTCGCATTAAATATAATTTGATAAAAGTAGAGTAGCTTAGTTTTTTTCACTATTCAAGGATTTTCTAGAGTTTTTTTAAATATTTTTTAAATTAAACTTTTTTACCTTTCATCTTCCATATTTGTGCGAGAATTGCGGCAACGGCTTTGAAGAGATCTTCTGGGATGACGTCTCCGATTTCAACTTGTTTATAAAGAGCTTGAGCGAGTGCTTTATTTTCTCTAATTGGTATTTTGTGCTCGTTTGCGATTTCTCTTATTTTTAATGCTGTATTGTCAGCACCTTTTGCGACAACGATTGGTGCAGGCGAAATTGTTGGATCGTACATGAGAGCGACGGCAAAGTGGGTTGGGTTTGTGATAACAACGTCAGCTCTTGGCACATTCTTGAACATATTATTTAAAAGCAACTTCATCATAAACTGCTTTTGTTTTTGCTTTATTTGCGGATCCATTTCAGCTTGCTTTGCTTCGTCTTTGACTTCTTGCTTTGACATCTTAATATTTTCTTCATATTTATACCTTGTGTGCCAAAGGTCTACAAAGCCGATCACAAACATTGGTGCTAGGGTGTAGAGCACGAGCTTAAAAGCTGTTGTCACCATATAGGTGCCTAAACCTTCTGCATTTGTATAGTATAAATCAATAAATTTTGGGTATTCTGAAGTCAATATATAATAAGGCACTATACTTATAATAAGAATAAGAAAGACAGATCGCAAAAGCCTTACTAAAGTTTCAGGCGAAACTAAAATTCTTTGTAGGCCTTTGATGATATTGAAATTTTCCCATTTTATTTTAAAGACTTGCGTTGTCCATAATGGTCCTACTTGCAGGCGTAATGTCATATACATAACAAAGGCTAAAAATATCAAGAAAGGTAAAACTATGATGGCTAATTCAGTGACAAACATGAAGATGATTCTATAGACTTCATTCTCAGTTAATTCTATATTCACCATATTCTCAAGAAAATAGGCAAAGATGATTTTAAATCTATTGAACATTACGTCTGAATAGACAAAAAGAGCTAACATACCCGCAAAAATAGACATTGCTTTAGGCAATTCCTGTGATTTAGGAACATTTCCTTCCCCCCTTTGCTTTTCTCGCCTTTTGGGGGTGGCTTTTTCGGTTTTACTTGGATCTGCCATTTATATTTACCATTAATAGGGTTGAAACATAGGGGACATACTTCGAATTAAATTTAAGAACATGACTCAAACTATTTGTTTTGGCACGCTGTGCACAAAACCTCGCTGGCATTTTACGGCGAAAATGCTCGCTCGCTAAAGCATTTGTTCATGTGAGTAAATCACATTCACATTAATAGGGTTGAAACATAGGGGACATACTTCGAATTAAATTTAAGAACATGACTCAAACTATTTGTTTTGGCACGCTGTGCACAAAACCTCGCTGGCATTTTACGGCGAAAATGCTCGCTCGCTAAAGCATTTGTTCATGTGAGTAAATCACATTCACATTAATAGGGTTGAAACATAGGGGACATACTTCGAATTAAATTTAAGAACATATCGTCGAGACCAATAATATATTGTCTTAATTCTATGCCTATAAGAGTGAATAACATTTCTATAAAGAAAAATCCAACAGCAATTTTTACTATGAATGATATTTCCATAATATGCATTTGCGGTGCAGCCTTACTCATAAGGGCAAGAGATATTTCAATAAGAAATAAAGCAGCAACAACAGGTGCAACAATTTTGAGTGCAAAAGTAAAGATTGTTGCAGAAAGCATAAGCACTTGTCTTGTAAGCTCTGTAGAGATAACTAAACCACCAGCAGGAATATATTTATAAGTAGCAACAAAGGATTTGAGTAGGTAAAGATGTCCATCCAAAGCAAGAAAAACTAAAAGAGCAGTCATATTAAGCAAATGCCCAATGACAGAAGTTTGTCCGCCTGTGTTTGGATCAGAAAGGGTGATCATAGTGAAACCCATTTGTGTGGCAATAAGTTCGCCGCCAGCTTGAATGCCTGAAAAAAAGAATTGCACACACATACCAAGAGTAAAACCTAGCATAAGTTCGCTTATAAGAATAAGAATAAGCGAAAGTGGATGATCGGGGATACCTTCGCCAACAAGAGAAATATGCGGCCATATGGCAAAGGTGAATATGATGGCAAAATAAGCCTTCCATTGCGTAGGAAGCGAGTTAGCACCAAAAATAGGCATCATGAAAATAACAAGCGAGGCACGCATGAGCGTGAGCAAAAAAGAATATACAGTTGCTAAATCGAAGTTGAAAATATCCATAAGCACTCGCTAAAGCCTTTGTTCGCTGCTTTCACATTAGGGTTTAGATTCGTTATAAGTCCTTCTTGCTCTACGTGGTCCTCATTTGTTTCGGCACGCTGTGCACGAAAGCTCGCTTACAAGGGGCGTGGTTCTTGCTACTTTCTATAACCAATTGTCCAATTTCTTCGTAGATGCAAGAGCAAAAAAAGCAATAACAGCAGCAGAATTTGAAAGATTTAATGATCTAATAGAATTTTTTGTTGGTATACGCAGTCTTTCAGAAAATCTTGCAAAAACTTCTGCAGGCAAGCCTCTTGTTTCAGGGCCAAAGAGTAAGGAATCATTTTCTGTGAAAACAAAGTGTTGTAAAGGCATGCCTTGTCTTGCTGATGTACAGATAATTCTTTGTTCTGGATAGGCTTCTAAATAAGAGTCTAAGTCTTTCCACAATTTTAGCTCAACATGCTCCCAATAGTCAAGCCCCGCCCTTTTCATGTATTTATCATCAAGAGAAAAAGAAAGAGGTTCTATAAGATGAAGAGCAATGCCTGTGCCAGCACATAATCTTGCAATATTGCCAGTGTTTGGCGGAATTTCAGGTTCGTAAAGTACTATGTGCATAGTGAACACCTTTATGAATTTAAGAAGTAGATGTTTTAATCATTTGCTCTAATGAAAAAAATGTAAGCAAAGTAAACAAAGACTTTAACAAGCAAGACAAGAATAATATCTCTTACTCAGTTTTCGCACACTAAGTGCCAAAGATAGAGAAGATTTTAATTCATTAGATACAAAAAAACCCACCATTTGCATAGTGGGTATAATTTTTTATGGTCGGAGCGACATGATTCGAACATGCGACCCTCTGGTCCCAAACCAGATGCGCTACCAAGCTGCGCCACACTCCGTTTACACATTTCGTGTGAAAAAGAAACTATAACAAAGTTGAACGTTTGTAAAGCTTTTTTTTCATTTTTTTTAAATTTTTTTTTAGAAAAAATTTATGAATGATTTTAGCTAATTAGAAAATTGTTTTCTTGTCTTTAATTGTATTCCCAGAAATTAAAGAAAGTAGGAAAATAAATTTTCTTAAAAAACTATTTACCTTTAGCAGCACGCTTAGAAGCTTTAAGTGGGTTCACTTTAGCAGCAGCTTTTGCAGTTGCTTTAATATGAGTTGCAAAGTTGCAACGATCGCCAACCCATTTACGTTCTGGGTTTGGGTATGCTTGACAAAATTTTTCTTCTTCAAAGAAGCGAACGCGGTCGCAACCTTCACATTTTTCGATAATTGGTTTTAATGTCATACCATTAAGAACCACACCAGCATCAGTTTTCACAGCATTTTCAAGAGCTTTAGACATATTTTCCTCCATTCCACAGTTGGAAATTTTCGTGTTAGAACGACTTTTTTACTCTTTTCTGGCAAAATGTCAAGCTTTATTTTTTTAGTAAATTATCTTTTTTCATATATGAGAGCGAGAATTGATGATAATCTATCTAGCCTATTTTCTTATTCTTTCGATACATTATACTCTTCTATTAATGAAATAAGACAAAGAAAGTGCCAAAAAAATGTGAAAGCATTTTTTTAAAATGCTCTAATCTAAATGAATAACACCTTCTCTCACAAGCTGATCTCTTAGATTAGACGCTCTATTAAAGCCAATATTCAAATGTCTTTGTAAGCCACAAACAGAAAACTTTCGCATTGTTGGTGCAAATTCTGCGGCTTTATCAAAGAGCACATCTTTTTCATTATTTTGAAAATCATGAGCCAGAGAATTTTCTTCTTCGAGCATTTGTGAGAAGTCAAATTTATAGTCTGGGCCTTGTTGTTTCTTCCAGAAATCCACTATCTTAGCAACATCTGCATCTGGCACAAAAGCACCGTGTAAACGCTGTATTCTTCCACCCTCTGCCTTCAAGAGCATATCGCCATTACCAAGCAAGGTTTCAGCTCCATAAGTGTCCAAAATTGTTCTTGAATCGTGTGGACTTACAACACTTAATGAAATTCGTGTTGGCATATTTGCCTTGATTATAGCTGTAACAACATTCACACTTGGCCTTTGCGTAGCTAATACCATATGTATGCCCGCGGCTCTGGCTTTTTGGCCTAATCTAGCTATAGGTGTTTCTACTTCCTTACCAAATTCCATTATTAAATCAGCAAGTTCGTCAATCATAAGAACTATATAAGGAAGTTTTTCATGGTAAGGATTTTCTTCAAGTTCTTCTGGAGTGAATTTTTGTTGCTTCTTAATTGCTATTTCTTCTTTTGAATCTTCAATAATTTTATTATAAGAATCAAGATTTCTAGTGCCTAAGTCTGAAAGTAGATTATATCTTCGCTCCATTTCAGTCACAAGCCAAGCAAGTGCATATTTCACTTCATCCATATTTGTCACAACAGGATGCACGAGATGCGGTAAGTCATCGTATATAGCAAATTCAACCATTTTAGGATCTATAAGCAAAAGCTTCACTTCATGCGGTTTAGCTTTGTATAAAATTGACAGTAAGATAGTGTTTAAACACACACTTTTACCTGTGCCCGTAGCACCAGCAACAAGCAAATGCGGCATTTTCGCTAAAGAAACTGAGGTTGGCTGTCCGCTAATATTCTTGCCTAAAGCTAGACTTATAAGAGAAGGAGAATCTTTAAATTCTTTACTCTCAAGCATTTCTTTGAAAGACACAATAGCCCTATTTGAATTTGGAATCTCAACGCCAACTGTATCACTACCTAAGACAGGAGCTTGAAAACGCACAGAAGTAGCCTTGAGTTTCATAGCTAAATCTGTTCCTAAAGATGTGATTTTACTTACCTTTGTTCCTGCCGCTGGACGCACTTCAAACATTGTGACTACAGGCCCAGTTGTTATACGCACTAAAATGGCTTGAATATTAAATTCTTGCAATACGCGTATAAGTAAAGCACCTTTAGCGTCGATTTCTTTTTGATTGACTTTCACTTCTGTAGTTTGCGTTGTTGAAAGCAATTTAGGCGTTGGTAAATGAAGATTTTTTGGAATAGGCTTTCTTTTTCGTGGACGAGGGCTTGCGTATAATTTTGTACGTGCTGCCCTGCTTGCTTGCGAAGGTGCAGAACTTTTTGTGATGTATTCTTCACTTAAATCTGTGATTGCTTCTTCGTCAAAATTATTGTCAAAATTGCCGTCAAAGTCATCGTCATCATCGTATGGACGTTCAAAAGGATCGATTACATTTCTTTTCTTTCTAAACTTCTCAGCACTTTCTTTTTCTGGAAGTTCAAATGCTTGTTCTGAAAAAGTATCGTCTTTCTTCTTCTTATTTAAAAAGCCAAACATCTTACTAAAAGTAGATTTTTTCACGCCTTCTTTTTGAATTGAATCGTATTCATCGTTATCTTCGTAATGATTATCTTTATAATCATCGTATTCAAGCGAATCGTCAAAATCATCTAGATCGTCATCGTATCTATTAGAATCTCTATCTTTATCAAATTTATTTTTTTTATCAAAGTTTTTGTCGTCGTATGTATCATCAAAATCATCTGCATAAGCATCGTCATAATCGTCATCGTATTCAGCATCGTAAATATAAGCATCGTCAAAATCTTTTTCTTTATGCTCTTCTAAAGCAAGAAGTTCTTTTTTGGCTTGCTTTTTTTCTTGCACTTTAGTAAAAAGCTTGCCTAATGTTAAAGCATAGCAAAGATAGAAAACATGTAATGTTTTTGCGATGATACGAGGAAAGAAACATTCTATTGCAAGGGGAAGTAAGGAATAAAAGAATATTAATGATCCCAATGGATTAAGCAGCATCAATGCGTGTTGATAAAGATAAGCACCAACAAATCCACCGCCTACTATATCTAAAATCTTCCATTCATAATAAGTTGAAAGTGCAAAGAAAACAAAGACTAATAATAAGACACCTACAAATTTGCGAAAGGAAGTAATGAGATATTTAAATAATATATTAAAAGTAAGGCTGAGGATAAAAAGAGGCACTAAATATGCATATATGCCAAAGAAATAAACCAACCAGCCTGAAACAAAAGCACCTATTATGCCGATATTATTGTCTAATTCTATATTATTATTAAAAAAAGATGTGATAAGCGGATCTTGTGAAGAATAGCTATAAAGAGAAACAAAGATCAAAACACATATTAAGAAAACAATAAGTTTAACTATATGTAAATTTGAAGATTTTGCTGTTTTTGCTGGCTCTACACTTGTTTTTTTCTTGTCTTGAGAATTTTTTTTCATGTGTGTATAATATACAATTGAAACTTTCTAGTCAAGTTCTAGATTTATTCTAAAATGCCCTTTTATGCCTTCTTGCTATTTGAAAAAATACAGTATATTCTTTACAAAACAAGAAAGATTTTTCTTTTTTAAAAGAGAAGAAATAAGGAAGATATATGAAATTTGCCTCATGGAATGTCAATGGCATACGTGCCTTGATGAAGAAAGAAGATTGGAAATGGTTTGAAGAAAGCCAATACGACATTATGGCCTTGCAAGAAATCAAAGCTGAAAAATCTCAAATTGGCGATGATTTAGGCTTAGCAAAAGAATACAATACCTATTTTTGCTCTTCACAAGTCAAGAAAGGTTATTCTGGCGTAGCTGTTTTTGCTAAAAAAGAACCTTTGAATGTCGTCTATGAATTACCTGACGAAAAATACCAAGGCGAAGGCAGAATCCTCCACCTAGAATACGAAAATTTCCATTTTATTAATGGTTATTTTCCAAATGGTGGCGAACCTTTAGCTGATGAAAACGGAAAGTTTACAGGCAATCACAAAAGATTAGAATATAAGATGGGCTTTTTTGATTCTTTTTATAATTATGCTGAAGAACTTACAAAAAATAAGCCTTTAGTTGTCTGCGGAGACTTCAATATAGCACATCATGCCATTGATTTAGCCCGTCCAAAAACAAATACAAAGTCTACTGGTTTTCTCCCTATAGAAAGAGCTTTTTTAGATAAATTTACTGAAAATGGCTACATTGATACTTTTAGACAAGTACATGGAAACATTGAAGATAAATACACTTGGTGGTCCTATAAATCTGGAGCAAGACCAAAGAACGTAGGTTGGCGTATAGATTATTTCTTTGTATCTCAAGCACTTAAACCACAAATCAAGGATGCTTGGATAGAAGATCAGCAAATGGGTTCAGATCATTGCCCTGTAGGCCTAGAATTAGATATATAATTTATTATTACTTTTTAAAATCATGAAGAAGTAGAACAATGAAAGACAAAAAGTCCAAGAAATATAGTGTAGAAAAGAAAAGAAGCGGCAGTCAAAGACTTGAAAAAGAAAAACCAAAACATCTACAAAAGCCAGACCCTATAAAGGCAGAAGATTTTAAAAAAGTCTGTGATTCATTAGGTATGGAAATGACAGAACAAGAAAGCTTTGCCTTGCGTAGCTATCTTGACAGTCTTATGCTCTGGAATACGCGTATTAATTTAGTTGGCACATTAGAATGGAAGCAAACGCTTTCAGAACTTATTATTGACAGCCATTATTTAGTAGACTTCATCCATGCATTGGATTTACCAAGTGGACTTGAAACTTGGGATTTAGGTTCTGGAGCTGGCTTACCTGGCTTACCTTTGCGTTGTCTATGGCAAGAAGGTTCTTATTATCTTGTAGAATCAAGAGAAAAAAGAGCTTTATTCATGACAACATTTTTATTAAAGCAACCTCTTGCAAACACACAAGTTTTCTGGGGCAGAGCAGAAAAATTCTTTGCACAAAAAATGGCAAAAGAAATTCAAGCCGATATGATAGTCAGTCGCGCTTTCATGCCTTATGAAGAATTGACTGAATTTGTCTATCCGCATTTAAAGAAGAATGGTGTTTTATTACTTATGCTTAACGAAAGAGCACCTAGAGCATCAGAACTTTGGAAAATCACAAAGAGCATGGAATACGAAGTAAAAGAATCTTCTATTGGCAATTACAGACAAAAAAGGTATTTTCACGCATTCACAAAAATCTAGAGCAGTTTCAATCAAAATTAAAACTGCTCTATCTTAGAATATGTTTTTAAATTATTTCCTTAGCTTGTGTTTCTCAATTCAAAAATTTTGTGTATTTTAGAAATAGTCTAGTTTTTCAACCAATCCACTTCCCTAATATCCACAAAAAGCTGTTTGAAATTATCAAAAGAAAGCACTTTACCTTTTTCTGTTATGCCAAGACTAGAATAAACAGGTGAAGTATGTGCTAAAGCGGCATAAAGAGCGGCTCTGTCGGAATCAAGAATATCCTTTGGACGAGTAGTAAATACATCTTCTTGTGGCGAAAGACATCTTGTATTCAATACAAGATATCTCCTGCAAGGTATTGGCCTTAAAGGATAAATTGAACATCTATTTTCAAGCAAGAAAGGACATTGCCCTTTATTCCATTCTTTATTGCCCTCTTGCTCAAGTAATTGCTTTTGAATGGCTTCGCGTTCAATTCTTGGTAAAAGTTTATTGATAGCATAGCGTATGCCCATTGCTTCAACTGGCGTGATTGGAATGGTTTGAAAACAACAATGCACACATCCTTCTTCGCATATATGCTTATTATTATTGCTTTTTGCTAGTTCTATAGCATCATCTATAGAAGCATCAACTATAGCATAAGCATCAAGAAGAAAGGAAAGCCAAGGCTGAGCCTGCTCTTCTGGCATATTTAAGCGAAAATCAGTAGCTCGTGTGAGCCATGAAGGAAATTCTTCCTGTGTGTGATCTTCAAAACTGACGTCAAGTTTATTTAATACCGATGTAAAATTTTTATCGCTATTGTCCTTATCTCTATTATTATTTGTCATATAATCTATTGTAATAAAAGTTTTTTATGAAATTGTTGGCGAAAGAATAATGCCTGCAAGATTTTGTTTTTCTGCCTTTTCATCTGCTTCTTCTGCTGCATTTTCAGCTACATTTTCTACTGCATTTTCCGCTGTTGTTTCTGTTTGAGTCAATTGCTCATTCACTTTGTCTAAATTAATAAGCGAAGCAATGATATTTTCTTTCATAATAGAAGATAATTCCATGAAATTTTGTGAAACAACAAAGTTTGAAATAGCTTGAATAGTTTCTTCAACAGCAAAGTCGTCACCAAATAAAGCTTTGGCATTTGCAAAAGCATGTTCAATGCTTTGCCCAGCACCTATCAAGGCTGCAACATCTTGATAGTCTGAAATTCTTGTTCTTTTTGCTAATTTATTAATTTTATAAGCAAATAAATCTGCTAAAGAAGCAAGTTTCATTCCTTTATACAAAAGAGGTTCGCCTACTCTGCCTGTGGAAATTTGTGTAAAAAATGAAAAAATAATTCCTTTCTTTGTTTCTAAAACAAGCATTCTATCGTCTTTTTTTATCAATTCTGCATCGCTCAAGAAAGTGTATTTTTCTCTGAGATTTTTTTCTAATTCTTCTGTTGGAATTGTTGCGTCAGTGAAAAAGTCAAAACTTTTTGCATGTCTATGCTGTAATTGCAAAGTAGTTGCCAAACTTCCATAAAGCACAAAACCATCGTCTTTAAAATCATTAAGTGCTGGGATAATTGTAAATTCATCCTTAGACAAAAGAGCATTTAATGCTTTTTGCGGAGCTTTTTGTATATTAAATTCGCTTTGAGAATAATCTTTCATTTGCAGGCCTCTTTATAAAGTTTTATCTGTGTTCCACTTATTTAATAGTAGGAGAAAGGCGGATTAAAGTCAATTATCTTACTTCTTCCAAAATTTTATAATGTAAATTACTTTTATCCCCAAATACTTGACTTTAATGCTTCTAAAGAATACAGTACACAAAGAAAACCATTGTATAAGGATAAAAAAAATTTATGATAGCTCTGATAGTGACGGTGGCTTTGGCCGCACTCATTTCCGCTCTTTGCTCGACAACAGAAGCCATGCTTTATTCCGTTCCTTGGACACATATTGAAAAACTTAAAGAAGAAAATCGCCCAGTTGGTAAATTACTCTTTGAATTACGTTCAAAAATCGACAAACCAATTTCAGCCGTACTCACTTTAAATACCGTCGCAAACACAGCTGGTTCTGCAGTTGCTGGTGCTTTAGCTTCAGCTGCACTTGGCCCAGAAAATCTTATTTGGTTTACAATGGGCTTTACAGTTCTTATTCTTATTGTTGGCGAAATCTTGCCAAAAACTTTTGGCGTTGTTTACGCAAATCAACTTTCAATCATCCTTGCCTACCCTCTTAAAGGCCTTATCTATATATTTACACCATTTATCATTTTTTCTTCTCTGATTACTGGGCTTATCACAAAAAATAAGGGAACTCCCGAAGCTACTGACGATGACATACGCATTATGGCAAAAATGTCTGCTGAAGCCGGCGGTATTGAAGATTTTGAAGAAAAAGTTATCACAAATATCCTTGCTCTTGATAAAAAATATATTCACGAAATCATGACACCGCGAACAATGGTCTTTTCTCTTCCAGCAGATATGACAATTCAAGAAGCTTTAAAACAAGAAAGACTCTCGCAATTCACACGTATTCCTCTTTATAAAAGCAATAATGAAGATATTGTTGGCCTTATCACGCAAAAAGAACTTTCAAAATATCTGCGTAAAACATTCTTAGGCGAGGAAATTGATCTTAACACTCCGCTTGAAAACCTCATGACGCCAATAGCTTTCATTCCTGAAAGCCAAACTATAGACAAAGCTCTTTTGAGTTTTCTAGAGTCAAGACAACATTTAGCTGCCGTTTTTGATGAATACGGCGGATTAGCAGGAGTTACAACTCTTGAAGATGTTATTGAAGAAATGCTTGGCAGAGAAATTGTTGACGAATCTGACGTAGTTGCAGATTTACGTGAAAGTGCCAAAGCTTTGCCTAAGGCATTGAGAAGTTTAAATTTACAACAAGCAGAAAGTATAAATACTTCTGAAAGTAATACTACAGATAAAGGCTAAACATGCGAATAGTTGACTATGAAACCTTTACAAAGCTTCGTAAAGAGCAAGAATTAAAGGGAATTAATAATATAAAGGCTTTTTACAATCACACTTTAGATATTTTTTGCAAAGATAATCACGCACTTATGCTTCCTCTAGACGATCATATCGTGCACAGAGGCGACGGTGTTTTTGAATCAATTGCTTGCAGAAAAAGAAAAGTAATACAATTAGATAAGCATTTAGCTCGTCTGCAAAATTCTTTAGAAGCCTTAAGTATGAAACTTCCTCTTACTCTTTCTGAACTAAGAGAAAAAATCCTACAAACCGCTACCTTAGCTGATTTTGACGAAGGCAGTATTCGTCTATTAATAGGAAGAGGAGTTGGCGGTTTTGGAGTTGATCCAAAGGAATGTCCGCAGGCAAGTCTTTATATCATTGCAGCTGAAAGCAAAGCTAAAAAGAATGATGATTATTTACAAGGATTCACAGCACATCGATCTGAAATCCCTGTAAAACAAAGATATTTAGCCAAGATAAAATCCACAAATTATCTGCCTAATGTTTTGATGAGCCAAGAAGCACACGATAGAAATGTTGATATTGTCTTTTCATACGATGTGAACAACCATCTAGCAGAATCTGCTATAAGTAATGTAGGAATGTATAAAGATGGGATTTTTTATTTCCCAACTTTTGAACATATTCTTTCTGGCACAACAGTTATTACAGCCATGGAAAAAGCAAAAGAATTAGGAGAAGTCTGCCTAAAAGACATCACAGAAGAATTTTTGCAAAGTGCTGACGAAGTTTTTTCTATCGGAAGCGTCTGGGCTTGCGTTGGCGTTACTCAATACAATTATAAAGACATAGGCAATGGAAAAGTAGGGCCTATGGCTTTGAAATTACGTGAACTTTTACTTCAAAATATTGTAGATGAAGGCATAGCATATTAAGATTCTTTTATGCCTCCTATGCCTCCGGCGGGCAAAGGGGCAAGCCCCCTTTGCAAACCCGAATAAGGCAAGATAAATGCGTAGGGAAGTGGCTAAAGTAGTTTTTTATTTTTTTTATTTGCGAAAAAGTTTTAATGTTTTAGTGCTTCGCACCAAAACATTAAATACTGTTTCGCTTTAAAATATGAATAATCAATTCGCATAATCTAATTTACCATTTGTCACTGCGTTCCAAATGTGCATAGGAAAAAAATTCAATCTTTAAAAAGCATGGATTGCCACGTCGTTACACTCCTCGCAATGACGAGTCTAGAGCATTTCATTCACAACTTTCGACTTTATTCTTTACACTAACTAAAGAACTCATATTTGGAACGTAGTGACAAATGGCATATTGATTATAATTAAAATTAATTTCTCACTATTTTAAAGCGAAACAGTATTTAAGGCTAAAATGCAAAGCATTTTAGCCTTAAAACTTTTTCGCAAATAAAAAAAATAAATGAAATTCTAACTAATACCCTAGGCACTCACCTTGCCTTATTGGGGTTTCCAAAGGGGTTCAACTCCTTTGGCCGCCGGAGGCAAAAAAACAGTAAAAAACAAAAAATAATATTTATTTTCTCTTGATTTTGAATTCTTTATTTTTTGAATATTTTGCTAATTCACTAAAAACAAAGTCTTCTTTTTCTTCTTTGATTTGCTTGAATGCTTCTAAAGGCACTTCAGCTCTTGCCATATGCGGATGGCCTCCAGCTGAACCTATGGTATTAAAAGCGTTGAGAGCTATTTGTCCAAGATCTAAATTACCATTTCCGCGAAAAACAATAATTAATTTTTCTTCATAAACACCAGAAATCGCGACCCATTTTATTCCATTAACTTTTTGAAAGAAGTCTGCAATGCCGACAAGCATATCAGGCGTGTTTATATCGCCAAGATAGCAGAATTTTCCGCTTTCACATTTCTTGATATTTTCGATAGCAATGGCAAAAAAGGGCAACCATTCTGGAATATATTCACTTCTTAGAATTTGTAAAAGCAGATGATGATCTGCAAATTTAGATAAATAATGATAAGCCCTTAGATCTACTTCTGTGGATGCTCTACCAAAGGAAGCTGTATCAGATCGAATACCAAATTGCAGGGCTGTTGCGAGTTTTTTTGAAATTCTTATTTTTGCATTATACAAGATTTCAGTCATGAGTGATGAAGATGTACCGAGTTTTGGTAAGATCATATTTATTTCTGAATCGAGCACAGACTGCTCTGTGACGGGATGATGATCTATAATGATATCAAACTTTATATCTTTAAAGTGCGGGCTGTGATGCGGTTGTGAATCGATAATTGCGAAGCGTTGGTAATTTTTGAGGATTTTTGCTTCATAAGGCAACATATGAATATTTAGAAGCTTCACCATTGCTAAATTATCAGGACGTGAAAGAATGTTAATACTTGCAATATCAACACTCTTCACGTTTTTTGAAAGGAGTTTTTTCAAAGCCATAGAGCTTGCCATTGCATCAGGATCGGCATTAATCAATATCAACCAATTTTCGTTGGACTGAAGCATGCCTTTAATCTTTGCCAAGATTTCTGGATACTGATGAAAATATGACATAGCAAACTCTCTTTAGATTTGTAGTGCTGAGAAGTCAGCAAGTGTAGCAAGAGGCTTTTGTATTGTATATAAAAGGTTTAATCTATTTTGTCGAACTTTTTCATCTTCTGCCATAACCATAGTTGAATCAAAGAAAGCGTCTATTGCCGATGAAATTGCTGCAAGCTCTTCAAAACAAAGAGCAAAATTCCCATCTTTTAAAGCTTGTTCGCTTTTTTGACTAAATTTTTCGCAAGCTGCAACAAGAGCTTTTTCAGCATCGTTTTCTAAAATTTCTCTTTTGATTTCAGTGGTTAATGTATAGGCCAAAGCTTGTTTGCGTATAATATTTGAAATACGTTTAAAACTTTGCACAGTAGCTAGATATTTTTCATGCTTTGCAAATTCAAGCAAGGCTTGTAATTTTGCACTTAATTCAGACATACTTGCTTCTTGCTTAATGGAAAGGATAGCTTCAACAAAGAGTGGGTCATTGCCTTCAGACAAGAAAAGGTTTTTCACTCTAAGATGGTAGAATTCCATAAGTTTTTCAAGGCATTCTTCTTTAGATAATTTCCATTTAATATCTGCTGCATAGAAAGAATACGCAAGTGCGAAAATTTCTTCTATTGATATATTCCATTTTTTATCACGCAAAATTCTTGCAATACCAAGTGCGTTTCTACGAAGAGCATAAGGATCGGCTGTACCGCTTGGAATATTGTTCAAGCCAAATAAACCAACTAATGTATCGGCCTTATCGCATAAAGAAAGCAAGGCGGCATAATTATTTGTAGGCACATTTGTTTCTGGGCCAGCAGGTAAATAATGCTCGCTAATCGCTTCACCAAGCTCTTTTTCTTGCAATTTATTTGCGTAAATTCCACCCATAATACCTTGCAAGGTATCGAATTCATTTACCATTGAACTTACTAGATCAGCCTTAGCACATCTGCCTGCTCTTGCTGCTAGATCTTCTTTGAGTGAGAGTTTTTTTGCAAGTGCTGCCATCAATTTTTCTAATCTACGGCTTTTATCGCCCATAGAACCGAGAGGGCCTAAGAAGATAACCTTGTCTAATTTTTCAAGCCAAGTGTCAAAGCCAGAATTTTCTAAAATTGCATTATCTGTTTTCCAGAAAAAGCGTGCGTCTTCTAGTCTAGCTCTTAGAACTCTTTCCCAACCTTGCTTTACTACGCTTGTGTCGAGAGGTTCAAGGTTAAGAACTGTGAGAAAATGCGGCAATAATTTTCCGTCTTCTGCTTCAATACCAAAACTTTTTTGATGCGATTCCATGCTTGTAAGAAGAACTTCTTTTGGTAGTTCAAGAAAAGAAGTGTCAAAATCTGCAAGTAAAGGAACAGGATATTCAACAAGCCCCTTCACTTCATCAAGTAAACTTTCTTTCCATAATACTTTTGCATTTTTTTGAGAAGCTAAATTATTTCCTTTTTCAATAATAATAGCCTTTCTTTTGTCTGCATCTAGCACTATTTTTTGCTTTTGAAGTAGTGCAAAATAATCGTCAATAGTTTCAACTTTGACATTTTTCTCACCATGAATGCGATGAGTGTTTGTTGTGTTTGAAGAGGCAATTTCGCCTACATTAAAGTTGATAATTTCATTGTCTAACAAAGCAAGAAACCAATGTATAGGCCTAGCATAAGCTAAAGTGTAGCTATTCCAACGCATTCTTTTTGGAAAAGGTAATGCAAGAATAATTTGTGGACAAAGACTTTCTAAAACTTCTTTAGCACTTTTTCCACCTACTTGTTTTTTAACTGCTATGTATGTGCCTTTTTCTGTTTCTGTAAGAAAAAGTTCACTCTCTTCTACTTTATGTCCGCGTGCAAAGCCAAGTGCAGCTTTAGAAAGAGAACCATCTTCAGCATAAGCAATTTTCTTTGCTGGCCCTAAAAATATTTCTTCTTTTAATTCTTGCTTCTCTGCAAGATTTTTAATATATATACAAGCTCTGCGTGGGCTTGCAAAAGTGGAAATGCTATCAAAAGCAAGTTCTGCTTCTTTGAGAGCGATTTCAAAGCGTGAGTTTAACTCATTTTGCGTGTCGTCTAAAAAACGTGCTGGAATTTCTTCAGTTCCGATTTCTAAAAGAAAGTTTGCCATTCTATATACCTTTGTCTTTTATGCATTTTTTTTGAGCATTGGATGATTCAATTCTTCTCTTTGTGCCACATAAAGCTTTGCAATTGCTGAAGCTAAATTTCGCACTCTGCCTATATAACCAGCTCTTTCTGTGATAGAAATTGCACCACGTGCATCTAAGAGGTTAAAAGTATGGGAGGATTTAAGAAGATAGTCAAAAGCTGGCATAACAAGGCCATCGTCTGCTAATGCTTTGCATTCTTTTTCAAAATCATTGAAATGCGTCAAAAGCATTGCTGCATCGCTTTTTTCAAAATTGTAGGTGGATTGTTCTATTTCATTTTGTAAATAGATTTGTCCATAAGTTACATGCTCATTCCATTGTAAATCATATACATTTTCAACACCTTGTAAATACATTGCCAATCTTTCTAAACCATAAGTCAATTCTACGCTTATAGGATCAAGATCAACACCGCCAATCTGCTGAAAGTATGTAAATTGAGTGACTTCCATTCCATTTAGCCACACTTCCCAACCAAGTCCCCAAGCACCTAAGGTTGGAGATTCCCAATCGTCTTCAACAAAACGAATGTCGTGAGCAGCTGGATCTAAGCCAAGAGCCCTAAGACTTTCAAGGTATTTATCTTGTATATCAAGCGGTGATGGTTTCATAATAGTTTGAAACTGAAAATAGTGTTGTAATCTATTAGGATTTTCGCCATAACGGCCATCAGTTGGTCTTCTTGATGGTTCAACATAGGCAGCATTCCAGCTTTCAGGCCCTAGAACTCTCAAAAAAGTTGAGGAGTTGAAGGTGCCTGCACCACATTCTAGATCCACAGGTTGCATAATAGTGCAGCCTTGTTTTGCCCAAAATTGTTGTAATGTTAAGATAATATCTTGAAAATACATGTTCATCCTTATATGAGCACACAAAGGGCTTTAAGCCCTTTGTGCGTGCATCATGTGCATAAAATAGGTATTGTTATAATGTGCTTATTGAGCGCATTTTGCTTTATAATCAGCTTCTGAAAGAAGACCTTTCACTTCGCCAGAAAGTTTTACTTTAATCATCCAGCCATCTTTAAGAGGTGAAGCATTCACGATTTCTGGATTTGAATCCAAAGCTTCGTTCACTTCAACAACTTCGCCGTCAACTGGTGAATATACATCTGAAGCAGCCTTTACTGATTCTACTGAACCAAAGTCCTTACCTTTTGCCAATACTGTACCAACAGCTGGAAGATCGATATAGGTGATGTCACCAAGTTCAGCTTGTGCAAATTCGGAAATACCGATTGTTGCGATGTCGCCGTCTACTAAAACCCATTCATGGCTTTCTGCAAATAAAATTGTACTCATTTTTTTCTCCAATTATAATTTAATACGAGCTGTACCTTCTTTATAGAAAGGAAGCTCGGTTTTTTGTGCTGGTATTGATGCTCTTGCCGCTTTCATGACAAAGTTTTGTTCATCTGCATATGCCGCTTCTACAAAAGCAAAAGCTATGCTTGCATTTAAACTTGGTGCAAAAGAGCCTGAAACAATTCTGCCTATATTTTTGTCAGGATCGCTTTCTAAAGCAATCATATCACCATTTCTTGCCGCTCTTTTACCTTCGGCTTTTAATGGTATTAAAACTTCTTTTGGTGCCGCTAAAGTTTGGGCTTTTCCTACATAATCAGCTTCAGAAGTGAGCATTCCTGCCATACCTGATTCTGTGATTGTATGCTTTTCGTCTAATTCATGGCCATAAAGAGCAAGTCCGGCTTCTAATCTTAGCGTATCTCTTGCACCTAAGCCAATTGGCAATACATCAACATGCTTTGCTAAAGCTTCCCAAACTTCAAGAGTTTTTTCTCTTGGAGTGTAGATTTCATAGCCAAGCTCGCCTGTATAGCCAGTTCTGCTTATGAAAAGTTCCATGCCATTATATTGTATTGTTCTAAAAGAAAAATAAGGAAGATCGTGGAAATTTTCTTTAGTGACTTCTTCTAAAACCTTCAAAGCAAGAGGACCTTGTAAATCGATTTTACCTTGTTTTGCTGTTATATCTTCGATAGATACAGGTGCTATACGTGATTTAATTGTTTCAAAATCTGATTTTGCGCAACCAGCATTCACAACTAATAAATATTTCTCTTCTTCAAGACGATAGACAATTAAGTCGTCTAAAACAGTGCCCTGTTCAGTAAGCAAAAAACCATAACGGCATTTACCCACTTTCAATGTGGCAAAATTTTGTGTAAGAGCCTTTGAAAGAGCCTGAGTTGCCAAATCACCAGAAACAACAAATTGTCCCATGTGACAAATGTCAAAAATACCAGCTTTTTCACGTGTATGCAAATGTTCAGCAACAATGCCTGAATACTGAATCGGCATATCCCAAGCGGCGAATTCGCCCATTTTTGCATTCTGTGATTTATGCCAAGAATGCAGAGGAGTTAATTGTAAAGACATAGACATCCCTTGTTTGATTTAGTTTAACTTAGATTAATTTAATTCAATTTTTTTTTGCACAAAAAAGAAATGCGTGTACATTTCACTTTCTCATTATTCAATAACATATTTTCCACTCTTTATACAAGATAAGTTTTATATTTCTATAGTATATAATTTCAATGACTTAGATGTTTTTATCTTATTTATTTTAAATATTTTATCCTAAAGTCTTTTATCATAGAAAGTTTTTACGTGAAAAAATTGACATTTTTACATTTTCACATTAATTTTATTTCATATTTTTTGTACATATGTGCAAAAACAAATTGTCTAAAAGGAATAAAAAATGCAAGTAAAGAAAAGTATAAAAATCTGCTTTGTAACAGCACTCATGCTTTGTTTTATCTCAATGCTTGGAGCACATCTTGTGCAGTCAGATGTAAACACAATAAAAATCAAAGACATGCGAATAGAAACGCCATTAGGTAGACAACTTTCTTTCTTACTCTTTATTCCGGAAAATGCCACAAAAGACAATAAGGCCCCTGCCATTGTCACTTCGCATGGTTGGTATAATAATCGTGAAATGCAAGACATAAACTATGTTGAGCTTGCAAGACGCGGTTATGTTGTGGCTTCAATAGATATGTATGGACACGGAAATTCCGATCCATTGCCAACTTCTGAAATCGCATTACAAGGCACAGGCATGTATGATGTTGTTGAAATACTTGCCAATTTACCTTATGTTGATAAGAGTAAAATCGGTGTGACTGGCCATTCAAATGGTGCAAGAGCAGCAAATTTCTCCATTGATATCGACAATGAAAAAGAAATTCCGCTGATTTCCTCCGTGCTTCTTATAGGTAATGACGCTAATTATTATGATGCAAATAAAAATTTCTACAATAAATATGGCTCTCGTGATGTGGGAATTATTGCCGCTCTATACGATGAATTTTTCTTTAGAATCTATAAAGCAGACAAAAGTGTCACTCCTCCAAGAGAATATATCTTCCAAGACACTGCTCAATCTTTCTTGAATTTCGGCCTCTCACCAGAAAATGAAGCTTTTGAAGCTAGAGAAGCTTCTGTTTTTTACACTCAAAATATAGATACAACTGAAAGCCTACGTATCATCTACACCCCAGATGAAATTCATCCATATAACCACTTTTCTAAAAATACTGTGCAAGCAACACTTGAATTCTTCCAAACAGCAATGCCTGCTCCAAAAGCCCTTTCTGCCGACAATCAAGTATGGCAATATAAGGCAATGTTCAACGCACTTGGCCTGCTTGGCTTTGCACTCTTTGTCTTGTCTTTCACAAAGATAATGCTTCGTACATCATTCTTTTCTTCGCTCATAAGCAAGCAAGAAGTCACAGCACTTGAATCAGAAGGCCTAGCTGCACAATTGTGGTTTTACGCCTCTTTAATTCTTTCTGTTGTCTTTTCAGCCGTGTCTTATGTTTATCTTTTCAGCTATACACGCACTCTAACAGCTGATGGTATCTCTCATCCACTTCTTATGCAAGCACCTGTTTTCTTTATTGGAACATGGTCTGTTCTCTGTGCTCTTTTCACTCTTGCCCTCTTCTTTATTGGCTCGCTTATCTCAAAAAATAAAACAAGTTTCGCTCAAAGAGGAATAGACATTAATATAAGTGCCTTATTCAAAACAATACTTCTTTCAATCTTAGTTGTTTTCTGTGCATATGGCCTTGTTTTCACAGCAGATATCCTCTTCAAAGCAGATTTTAGATTGTGGATTTTACCCCTCAAAGCCTTTACTAACGATAAATTCCCACTCATAGCAATGTATCTGCCATTCTTCGCAATATTCTATGTAATAAACTCTATTGCTATAAATTGTTTCAATTACATCAAAGGTTTACCTGAAATATTAAATATCATCTTACTTGCCTTAGTCAATGGCCTGTCTGCAATACTTTTAATATATGTACAATACACTACATTTTTAACAGATGGTAGAGCACTTTTTGAAGTGATGTTTGGCACAGTATCTTTCAATATTATAGGTATTTGGCTTTTCCCAATTGCCATTTATCTCCCACTTTCAGCTCTCTTTACAAGAGCTATATTTAAAGATACAAAAAACCCTTATTTAGGTGCTTTTATTATGGCACTTATTGTTACCATTGCTTTTACTACAAACACCCTAACTCATATATAGAGAAAAAATATGCATACAATAAATATAGAATATCCAGATAAATCAAGAACACTTCAAATGGCAAATAATAAAGCTTTGTGTTTCATCGCTGGCCCTTGTGCTATTGAAAACCGCGAACACACTCTAGAGTCCGCTAAAAGATTACGTGAAATCTTCGAAAAAGAAGATATAGCCTTTATCTTCAAATCTTCCTTTGATAAAGCAAATAGAACTTCTCTCACAGGTTATAGAGGTGTGAGTATGGAAGAAGGGCTTGATATTCTTGCAGAAGTACGTGAACATATTGGCCTGCCTGTTTTGACAGATATACACACAGAAGCACAGGCTATGCCCGTTGCAAAAGTTGTGGATATGTTGCAAACACCAGCTTTTTTATGCAGGCAAACAGATTTCATCACAGCTGTTGCACAAACAATGAAGCCCGTGAATATCAAAAAAGGACAATTTCTCGCACCACAAGACATGCTCAATGTAGCTAATAAAGCCCTTTCAACAGGCAATAAAGATATAGCACTGTGCGAAAGAGGAGCTTCTTTTGGCTACCATAATCTCGTTGTAGATTTCCGCTCTTTCCCAATCATGGCACAAACAGGACAACCTGTTATCTTCGACACTACTCATTCCGTACAATTGCCATCCGCTGGCGGATCTGCTTCATCAGGACAAAGAGAATTTGTTCCGCCTCTTGCACGCTCTGCCGTTGCAAATGGCGTAGCCGCATTGTTCATGGAAACACACAAAACACCAGAAACAGCACCCTGCGACGGGCCAAATATGATAGCCTTTGAAAACTTGCCAGCACTCTTAAAAACACTCAAGCAAATAGACATCTTAGTCAAAGGTTTATAAATATGTCCATCCTCTCAACAGCAAAAGAAACGCTCATCAAAGAAGCTCAAGCTATTGAAAAATTAGCCCAAAATCTTGATTCAGAATTAGGCAAAATATTCGAGCAAGTCATAGCTACATTATTAAGAATCGATGGAAAAGTTATACTCACAGGCATGGGTAAAAGCGGCCATATAGCAAAGAAAATTGCCGCAACACTCGCTTCCACAGGTACGCCATCTTTCTTCATACATCCAGCAGAAGCAAGTCACGGCGATATGGGAATGCTTACCACTGACGATCTCGTCATTGCATTATCAAAATCTGGCAATACCGCAGAATTACAAGATATATTACATTTTTGTGCGCGCTATAATCTGCCACTCATTGCAATCACAGAAAATGCAGAATCACCACTAGCAAAGCATGCAAACTTCCTCCTACAATTGCCAAATGAAAAAGAAGCCTGCCCACTCGGTGCCGCACCAACAACTTCAACCACACTCATGCTCGCTCTCGGAGACGCATTAGCCCTTGCCCTACTCAATGCACGCGGTTTCACAGCCCAAGATTTCAACACCTACCATCCAGGCGGCTCATTAGGCAAAAAACTATCGCATGTGCACGATATCATGCATAAAAATGAAGAAATGCCGCTCGTCACAAAAGATATCTTAATGTCAGAAGCTCTCATAGCAATGACTAAATATTCTTTCGGATGTCTCGGCGTTATTGAAAATAACAAGCTCATAGGTGTCATCACCGACGGAGATCTTAGAAGAAAAATGAGCCCAGAACTCCTTTCAAAAAAAGTGTCTGAAATCATGGGAATATCTCCACTCACCATTCCATCAAATACACTCGTTGCCGCAGCCTTGCAAATCATGAATAGCAAGAAAATCACAGCACTCTTCGTAGTCGATAACGATATACCAGTAGGAATCGTGCATATACACGATGTGTTAAGAGCAAGCTAAGTTTATGTCTGCGACGTTTTTTTTGCCTCCGGCGGCCAAAGGAGTTGAACCCCTTTGGAAACCCCAATAAGGCAAGGTGAGTGCCTAGGGTATTAGTTAGAATTTCATTTATTTTTTTTATTTGCGAAAAAGTTTTAAGGCTAAAATGCTTTGCATTTTAGCCTTAAATACTGTTTCGCTTTAAAATAGTGAGAAATTAATTTTAATTATAATCAATATGCCATTTGTCACTACGTTCCAAATATGAGTTCTTTAGTTAGTGTAAAGAATAAAGTCGAAAGTTGTGAATGAAATGCTCTAGACTCGTCATTGCGAGGAGTGTAACGACGTGGCAATCCATGCTTTTTAAAGATTGAATTTTTCTACACACATTTGGAACACAGTGACAAATGGCAGCTTAGTCTCAATTAGAATTGATATAGCCCTATTTTAAAGCGAAACAGTATTTAATGTTTTGGTGCAAAGCACTAAAACTTTAAAACTTTTTCGCAAATAAAAAAATAAAATTTTCTTCTTTAGCTAAATCTCTACGCACTCATCTTGCATGCTAGGGTTTCCAAAGGGAATTATTCCCTTTGGCCGTCGGAGACAAAAAAAATAAAAAAGTTATTCTTCGTAACCATTATCTTCGAGTAAGTTGCTGGAATTTGCTGCATTTCTGGCTAATTCGTCGCATCTTTCATTTTGCGGATGTCCTGCATGCCCTTTGATCCAGTGTAGGTGTACATTGTGTTTCATGAGACTTTTGTGTAATTCTATCCACAGGTCTTTATTTTTGACATCTTTTTTATTTGCGGTTTTCCATCCATTTTTCTGCCAATTTGTGAGCCAATGCTTGCTTATGGCGTCTGCTACGTATTTTGAATCTGTGTATACGTCTACAATGCATGCTTGATTGAGAGCTTGTAGTCCTTTGATGACGGCGAGTAATTCCATTCGATTATTTGTGGTTAATTTGTATCCTTGGCTTAGTTCTTTTTTATAATCGTTGAGTTCTAGTATTGTGCCGTAGCCGCCTTTGCCTGGATTTTTGAGACAGGAGCCGTCTGTATATATATTTACTCTTTTTCGAGTTTGCTGATTATTTTCCATTTTATTTTTACTCGGTGATTTATTTTTTTGCACTATGCTCTGAATTTTCTTTGAGGTCAATTTTTTTTTCATTGCCGAAGATATCGTATTCTATATGCTCATCGCTTGGTTTTTCTTCTATTATATTTGGCATTTTCTTTGCATTTTCGATATCTCTGATTTCATTTTTTAGTCTTTTGTTATCGTGCATGACGTTGATGTAGCCAGCCCCGAAACCGCATACAAGTCCTATGACGATACCGTAGGGTGCGGTTGGAAAATATTTATCGACAAGCCAGCCAATGAAACCGCCGACTATTGGTCCTGACACCATGTGCAAACCCATTGTTGAAGCCAAACTTAGCATTGAAAAGATATTACTAGATTTTTTTCCCATTTTTTTTACCCTTTTTTAAGCATTGCCATTATTTGTATTTATGGTATAAAGATTTTAATGTAATGAAAGTTGATTTTATATACCATTAAAGGAGACATTATGTCTATAAAGCACGGCGACATTGTTTCAGTTCACTATATAGGAACTTTTGAAGACGGCATTGAATTTGATCGTTCACCTGAAGACAGACCTTTGACATTTAAAGTAGGCGAAGGCCAAGTTATTGAAGGTTTTGAAAGAGCTGTTTTAGGTAAGGATGTAGGCGATATTTTCAGTGTAACTATTCCAGCGGAAGAAGCTTATGGCGAACACGAAGAAGGTTTAGTTTTTGAAGTTGAACGCGATCAAATTCCTGATTCAATTCATCCTGAAATCGGCCTTGTACTTACTGTAGAAACAGATCAAGGCGAACTTGAAGTTTCTATTGTTGACATTAGTGATGAAAGCATACTTCTTGATGCTAACCATCCTCTTGCAGGCGAAGATTTAACATTTGAAATTACAATAGCTTAATACTATTATTTATATTTGCTATAAAGCTTTCTATCTTTTTTAATTGTATTGAAATACTTTTAAAATTGCTAGAAGGCTTTTTAATTTAACTTGTATTTTCTAACTAATTGCTCTGCTTTTTTTCTACATATTGCATCCTCATCCTTATGCATACTTTGTATTAAGGCTTTTGAAGCGTATTCTATATATTCAGGATAGACATCTAACAACATTTCAGCTGCGTTGAAACAATAGATACGCAATGGAGCGTAATCGCAATAATTGCTATCGACTTCTAATTCTAGAATATAGGAAAGTAAGATTTTATAATATTCTTTTGCTAATGTTTTTGAATGTATGAGTGCTTGTGCAAAAGCGTAGGGAATGCCCCAACCTATATTTCCTGATTCTTCATTCATTTGCCATATCATACGTCTTATGATGATACGTGCTTGCTCTTTTTCTTTTTCGCATATTTGCGCAATTGCATAGGCAAGCATTTTAGATGCTTTGAGTGGCATAGGATCGGCTTCTAGCAGACAGGCAAAGAGTGGACTCACCCATTTTTCAAAACTTACTTCTTTTATTTCTTGCGGCAAAGTTTCAAATTGAAATTCATTCTTAGCTAGATAAGCTCTAATATCCTGTTTTAATTGTCTGAAATGTGGCATAACTGTTCCTTTATCTATAGATTAAAAAACTATTAACAGTTAAATATAGTATAGACTTAATACTATATTTTTTCAAGCCGCAGATTATTTAAATTCTTTGATTTTTTTGCCTTTTATTTACACTTACATTCCCATACATTATGTCCAAGAAGCTGTAATTTTTGAAATATTTCTCCTGCGGCAAAGGCGTCTGATGCGGCATCGTGGTGTTGTAGTGGTATGGAGAAATGCTCGGCCACAGCATTTAGTTTATGCGAAGGTAGTTTGAGAAATTTTCTACTGGCTTTTAATGTGCAATAAAAGGGGGCTTGCGGTATTATTTGCCTATGGGCTATACAGCAGGTATGTAATACTTTTCTATCGAAGGAGGCATTGTGTGCTATAAAGGCGTCTACATCTTTTAGGAAATCTCTTGCTCTTTCCCAAATGCCAGCGAAATCGTCTTCATGCACAACATCTTCCCATTTAATACCATGTATGTAGGTGAACACAAAATTTTGACGTGGCGGCCTTATAAGCGATGAGAAATATTCTACAGCCTTACCATTTTCGTATCGCACCATTCCTATAGCACAAGCTGAATCAGCTTTATAGTCTGCTGTTTCAAAGTCAATGGAGACGATATTTGCTGCCATTGGATTAATTTTATTTTCTATTTCTTGCATAAATTCTTCTTTATTTATTCTAGTATAAAAAAAGCACATTTCACATTATGAAAAATTCAGAATTTTTTTTGTGAAATGTGCTTTATTTTTTTAAGAATATCTTTATTTCTTAGCTAAAGTCAAGTCTTGTGCGTAGGAATGAATACCTTTAGCCACACCTTTTGCTACAGAGGTTAAGTAGCCTTTATTTTTGAGATTTTTTATATCTAATGCATTTGAAAGGTAGCCAATTTCTAAGAGGATAGCTGGCATAGTTGTTTTATCCAAGACAGCAAATGCGGCACCTTTTGTTCCACCATTTTTGACTGTATAGCCTTTTGAACTTGCTGATGCGTATGCATCTCTATGCACAAAGGCAGCTAATCTTTCAGATTCGTATTTTCTTACTTTTAGAGCTAATTCATCGACTATAGTATCAACATTTGCTTTTGAAAATTCTTCATTGGCATTGTTGTGATTTGCAGCATTGCGATAATCGAGATAATAAGTTTCAATTCCGGCTAGCTTTTTATTTTCGGCTCCATTTGCGTGTACGGAGATAAAGAGATCGCCTTTTTTCTGTTTTGCAATTTTTGCTCTTCTTGAAAGCGTGTAAAAAACGTCTTCAGTTCTTGTATAGACAATTTTATAACCAAGTTTTCTCAATTCGCTGCCAAGCATTTTTGAAACTTCAAGCACTAAATCTTTTTCTATAATTCCATTATGTGCTGAACCTTGATCTTTACCGCCATGCCCTGGATCTATGACAATAGTGCGAACATTAAAACCTATTTTCTTACTAAAATCACGTGGTATAACAACTTTTGGCAAGGCATAAGTTGAGGTTAAGTCTTTTGTTTTTATACCTTTTTCAAGATTTTTTGCTTTATCTGTGACGTGAATGCGTATGCAATCGTTTTCTTTATCATAAAAAGCATAATAAGCGTCTAATTTTTTGAAATCTATGATGATTACAGTTGCATTTCTTTTTGAAAAATCTACAACAAATTTTGACACAAAGCCCATAGATTCGTATTTATATCCACCTCTAATTTTTGGTGCAGAACGTGTTTGGTTCATGGTGAGAACGAGACGAGCAGGAGATTTAGTTTTCTTTTGAGGTGAAATATAATCTACACTCCAAGCAAATCTCTTGCTTTGTCTATTTTTACTATCTAGTTCAACTTTTAATTCAATATAATTCTTTTTCTTATAGGCAAACATGCCTTCATAAATCGTGTCATTTGTTTGAACTTTTGGAATTTTATCCACACCTATGTCTATAGATGCTGTGAGGCTAGATTCCATATTTTTTGCGTATTCTTTAGCTTTAGCATAATGGTCTGCTTTTTTGTATTTCTTTGTCACAATAGTGAGATAGGAGCTTGCTTTTGCAGTATCTCTTAATTGTTCATTGTATAAAACAGCCAAATTATATAATGCATCGTCAGCTAAAACAGAAGAAGGAAAGTCTTTTATAACTTGTGTATAAAGCTTAATTGCTTTATCCCTATCGATTTTTGCATAGGATTTTTTTGCAAGGCCATCGTAAGCTTCTGCGGCTCTAAATAAAGCAGCAGGGCGGTTTGGCCATTTTTTATTATTGTCGTAAAGTTCAAAAAATCTATCAGCTAATCGGAGCCAATTATGCCTAAACTGCGATTTTTTTTCATCGTCTTGTAAAGCAATTAATTCAAGCTTATATTTATTGTAGGCAGACTGCACATTCGTTGCAGCATTTGCTTCGTAGCGTACAACTAAGAAACAAGTGAGCAAGAGCATCAACAATAAAAATATATTTCTTTTTTTTAAGAGGTATTTTCTCATACGCCCCTCGCTTTGAATAACAGTTTTTTGACATTTTTTCCTTAAAACAAAGTCGTACACTGTTTTATGCAATAAGCATACCAAAAAGAAATAGCTTCTTTGACAGATGAATAAATGAGCTAAATTAAATAGTTATTTCTTTTTTTCGCTTTTTTTCTTATGTGATGATCTGAAGTTCATACGCATAGGTGCGTGTTGAATGTTAAACATTCTTCTCAAAGCTTTTTCTAAATAACGTTTATATGGAGTTGTCACTCTATCGGCATCGTTAACAAAGAAAACAAAGGTAGGTGGAGAAGACTCTGCTTGTGTCATATAGAAGAATTTTGCTCTTATTCTTTTGACAACAGGAGGTTGATGCTTCTCTAAAACTTGTTCAAGTGAACGGTTTAATATACCTGTACCAACACGTACAGAGCATTCTTCAAAAATTTGATGTGCAAGAGGAAGTATTGTTTTTAGGCCTTCTTTCTTGAGTGCAGAAGTAAAGATAAGAGGAATATGCCCACACATTGCAAGAGCTTCTTTGAAGATTTGCTTCACTTCTTTTCTTTTTGAAGCAGGCACGAGATCGAATTTATTTATAATCACCATGAAAGGAGTTTTTCTTTCGTCAAGTAAGTCAATAAGTCTTTTATCTTGTGAGGTGAGGCCTTCGCTTGCATCTATAACCATCAAGGTGATATCTGCCTTAGTTGTGCTCTTGATGGAAGAGTTTACACTATATTTTTCAATAGAATCTACAATCTTAGATGGCTTTCTAATACCAGCAGTATCCACAAAAACATATTTCTTGCCCTTGTGTTCAAAATGTATATCCACGCTGTCACGAGTAGTGCCAGCCATATCGGATACAATCATACGTTCGCTTTTGAGCATAGCATTAACTAATGAAGATTTGCCTGCATTTGGTTTACCAGCAAAGCAAATTTTCAAATCTCTATCCATATCTTCTTCGCTATAGCTTTCGCCACGCATTTCGGCAAGCATGATTTGAATTTCTGTTTCTAATGCTCTGATATTATGTCCATGTTCGGCAGAAACAGCCATAACAGGAAAACCTAATTTATGAAATTCTGCTAAGATTATATCTTCTTTTTCTATGCCATCTACCTTGTTCACAACCAAAAGACAAGGCTTGTCTTTTTTACGCACCCAAGTTGCAATGTGCTGATCAAAAGGAGTAAGCCCCTCACGGCCGTCAACAACAAAAACTAAGACAGCAGATTCGTCTATAGAAATCTGTGCTTGTTCAAGTATTTGCTTTTCAAAGCCACGAATACCCGCTGGCCCTTCAACGCTTTGTGCATTTTCAGTAAGGGTTACACCGCCAGTATCTATAAGAGTGAAAGCAGGGGCGGTTTTTGAACGCACTGTGCCTTCCATTCTGTCTCGAGTAACACCGGGCATATCGTGTGTTATTGCTCTGTTAGAACGGATTAATCTATTGAATAGTGTCGATTTTCCCACATTAGGACGCCCAAGCAGGGATACTTTTAATAATGATGACATAGTTTTTCACAAATGGTTGAGTTTTAAAAATTGAATAATTCTATGAAGAATTGCATTCTTGTTTATATCTTAGTTTAAAAAAATGAAAAAGGGAGACACAGAGCCTCCCCAACACTTATATTCCTAAACGTATTGTTTGATCTCTATCAGGGCCAACTGAAATAATACTTACTTTTGACTGTGTAAGTTCTTCAATTTTCATGATATATTTCTTTGCATTTTCTGGCAATTCAGCATAATTTTCGCATGCTGTGATGTCTTCGCTCCAGCCTGGCATTGTTTCATACACAGGCTCAACATGTGCTAAAGCATTTGGAACTTGTGGTGGATAGCTCCACTCTTTGCCATCGTAAAGATATTTTGTACAGATCTTGATTTCATCTAAACCTGTAAGAACGTCTAATTTTGTGAGAGCAATATCTGTTGGTCTGCAAAGGCGTGAAGTTTCAGCTAAAACAACAGCATCTAACCAACCGCAACGGCGAGTTCTGCCAGTTGTTGCACCAAATTCATGACCTATAGTTTGTAAATGAGTACCAACTTTGTCTGTTAATTCAGTAGGGAATGGACCAGAGCCAACTCTTGTTGAATATGCTTTCACAACAGCTAATCTCTTGTCTATATAAGAAGACGGAACACCTGTTCCTACTGATGCATTTTCTGAAATTGTATTTGATGAAGTAACAAAAGGATATGTGCCATGATCAATATCAAGCATAACGCCTTGTGCGCCTTCAAACATCACTGATTTACCGTTTTTAATCGCATCTTGTAAAACAGCATTAGTATCGTCAAAATAAGGTGCAAGCTCAGAAACAATAGCTGCAAGTTGATCGTAGATAGCTTTTGCATCTACAGCTTCAATATTATAAAGATTTTTGAAAAGCACATTTTTTTCGACTAAGGCTTGCTCTATCTTTTTTTGCAAAGAGTTTAAATCAAGTAAGTCAGCAATACGTATACCTAGACGAGCTTTCTTGTCTTCATAACAAGGGCCTATTCCACGTCCTGTTGTACCGATTTTATCTTCTAAAGAACCTTCACGAGCTTTATCAAGAATTTTATGGTATTCTAAAATAAGATGAGCGGCATGCGAAATGCGAATTCTTTCAGGGCTTGCGTCTACATTACGTTTTTTAAGATTTTTCACTTCTTCCAAAAATACAAAAGGATCAAGCACAACGCCATTACCAATAATGCATTTTGTACCTTTGTGTAGTATACCAGAAGGAATGATGTGCAAAACATGCTTTTCTTCGCCAACTATAACAGTATGGCCAGCATTATTTCCGCCTTGATAGCGAGCAACATAGTCCAATTCACTTGAAAGTAAATCTACTATCTTTCCCTTACCTTCATCACCCCATTGTGAGCCAAAAAGTATGTAATTTGACATTATTATCTCCATATCCTACAGAAATTTTTTCTTAAATTTATTATAATTTTTTAAACATTGCTTTGAACAATAACTTGATTTTCTTCTCACGTCAATAGAAAGCATATTTGCTTAAAATGCAATTTATACTAATAAAACAAGTCTTTTCCGCGTTTTGTTTCTTTTTAAAAAAATCTTTTTTACCAATTATTTTCTTCTGTCCAATCAAGTATCTGAGTTTTCAAAAGGCCTTTGGCTGTTGCATCGTCCACATGATAAGCTTTTTTGTAAAAATCAAGTGCAAAGTCATGGTAGACTATATCTTCAAATTTTTCTGGATAGATAGCCTTTGCCATAAGCAAAAGTTCAAGCGGATATTCCAATCTTGGTGCACAATTCATTGGATTCCAACCAAGTGGATACACTTGTTTATTCTTCACAGCACGCACATCTTTAAGCAAGGCATAATAAGGTGCTGTATACAATTCTTCAGCTGGATGATAACCATTCATTGTAGGCAATAAAAGCACATCTGCATCAAAAGTATAAATTTGCTCAGCACTTACAGGTACGCTAGAACCTAAACCTTTATAGGCATTCTTTGCATTGACTATATCTTCAATCATATAGGATTGCGGCGTGTTCACACCATGAACATTGCCCGCTCCACCCTCTGCACGCACATTTGGATTGAGGCCAAAATAAAGTACAGTCTTTTTATCTTTTTCTTCAATATTTTGAACTCTTTGCCTTATCATATCTTCAACAGAAAAAGCTTCTGCCATAAATGCTTTCACTTTTTCTACTTCTTTATCGCCAAAAATAGAAGCTATTACTTCTGCTTCTTTTTTCATGCTTGAAGTATTGTATTCTTTATCAAATTGCGGAGAATACAGTACCACAAGAGGAAAGCCTAGAGATTCAATAGTTTCTATAGTTCTTCTTGTTGCTTCCATATTGTCAGCTCTCACTGTGCAATCGCCCACACGCATAAGAACTAAATCTGGTTTTGCCTGTGTCAATGCTTCGTAATTGATGACATTGCCTTGAGGAGAATTCACACAAATAAGTTCATCCAAGTGCGGATGGAGAAAACGCATGGTATTGAGACCAGCCTTTGTGTATTCTTTTCCATCCATAGTTGGGAATGTATAAGAATAATCTCTTTTCAAACCCCATGAACCAATAACATCAACAGTATCTATCTTGCCTAAAAAAGTGAGTATATTTTCTATATAACCATCGCTTAAAGTTGCTATACGCGTGATATTATCAGGCACAAGTATTTTTTTTCCACGCATATCAACAATTTCACGTGCGTGGCTTAATTGTGTAAAGCATGTAAGAAAAAAGCAAAGACATAAAACAAGATTTTTAAACACTGCTCCCACCTTTTTAAACTATTGTTATAATTGGAATAATAATAGGATCTCTTTGTAAAACTTCTCTAAAGAAAGAACGTAAAAGTATACGGATTTTCTCTTCTAATTTATTTAGATTATAATTTGTTGAAGACTCTAAAACATCAAGGACTAAGCATTTTGAATCTTCTAAAACATGATCGTATCTTTGTTCAAAGACAAAACCGCGAGAGAAAATCTCTGGACCATGTAAAACTTCGCCACTTTCTTCAGACATAATCAATAAAACAACTACAAGGCCTTCGCCACCAAGTATGCGTCTTTCCTTCAAAACAGATCTGCCCACATCGCCAACGCCCTTGCCGTCAACAAGCACTTGTTCTGCTAAGATTGGTTCTTCAAGTCTAAAACCTTCTTCAAGTAAAGTGAAAGGCGAACCGTCTTCTAATATGGCTATATTTTCTTTTGGAATACCATTTTCTCTTGCCAAATCAGCATGTTTTACTAAATGCCTGTATTCGCCATGCACAGGAATAAAGTGTTCAGGTTTCATGATTTTAAGCAAGTCATCTAATTCATTTTTATAGGCGTGGCCTGTTGCATGAACGCAATAATCTTTATTATCATAAACTTTTGCACCTAATTTATAAATTTGGTTGATAAGTCTTGCTACAGCCTTTGCATTGCCAGGAATGACACGCGAAGACATGATTACACAATCGCCCTCTTGCAAAGAAAGTTGTTTATGATAGCCATTTGCGATTCTGTTTAAAGCTGAAAGAGGCTCGCCTTGCGAACCAGTTGCAATTATCACAGTATTTTCCGGATCTAAATAAGGTAAAGCTTCGTAATCACTATAGATATTTTTTGGCAATTCAAGCATATCTAAATTACAAGCTTTTTCAATATTTGCATTTAAGCTTCTTCCGCTCACAACTACATTCTTGCCAAATTGTTCAGCAAGCTCAAAAACTGTGCGTATTCTATCGATATTACTAGAGAAAAGAGTGATTATAATTCTACCCTTTGTATCTTCAAATACCTTTGTCAATCCATCTTTTACATCAATTTCAGGCCTTGAATAGCCTTCACTCTCAACATTTGTAGAGTCTGATAATAAAAGTCTTACACCGTCTTTTGCAAATTCTCTCAATTCGTTATAGGTCACAGCTGGGCATGAATTAGTTGCGTAATCGAATTTGAAATCACCTGTATGGAAGATTTTTCCAAGCGGTGTTTCAATGCCAAGTGCTGAAGCCTGAGGAATAGAATGGCAGACAGGATAAAAAGTGATGTTAAAATCGCCTTCTTTAATTTTATCGTATGGATTTACAGGACAAAGTTCTACTCTGTCTATCAAATCTCTTTCTGTGAGTTTATGTTCAATAAGAGCAAGTGAAAAGGGTGTTGCATAGATTTTCAATTTCTTAAAATGTGGCACTAGCCAAGGCAAAGCACCTATATGATCTTCGTGTCCATGCGTGATAACAACAGCAAGCAAGTCTTCTTTTGCTTCTACAACTTTTTCAAATCGTGGTATAACAACGTCTATACCAAGATGATAGTCGTCTGGAAACATAAGGCCACAATCAATCATAATCATGCCCTTGCCTGTTTCCCACAATTGACAATTCAAGCCGATTTCGCCCAATCCACCTAAGGGTGTGATGGTTAAATAATTTTCCATAATTTTTTCTACTGCAAGACATGTACTCATGATATCTTGCTAAAAATGCTTGTAAATTTTATTTTTTTCTATTCTTCAAAAATAAATTTTACTACACATTATGTAGTTCTCCTTTGTTTTGAGTATAGGTTAATGCTTTTTCTTTTTCTTTTATAAACAACGCGTATTCCTGCGTATTGAGTTTTCTTTTATGACTTAGTATGTGTAGTTCAAAACTTTCAAAACCCTCTTGATAGGGTGGATGTGTGTAAATGCCCTCATTGAAGCAGAAATTCAATTTTTCATAAAATTTCCATCTTCTTTGACTTTGCTCATCTACTATTTTTTCAATTTCAAGCAATACGATCTTTGGCAAGGTGAGGACATATTTTTCAAGTATGAACTTTCCTAAACCATTAGATCTACATTCTTTTGCTATAGCAAAAAATTCAACAAAATAAGAATTTTCTAATTCCCAATAAAAAAGTATTGCAAGAACTTTATTTTCTTCATCTAAAAAAAGCGTTGAATAAAAAGCTTCTTCTTTTAAAGCTGCTTTATGATCAGAATAAGAACGTTGTTCTACAAGCGGAAAAGAATCTGTATAGATTTCCCAAGCTTGTGCAAAATATCTGTCTTCTACGCTTTTTATTCTGTGTTGTGTGATTTTTTTAGAATTATTCAGGGTATTCTCCTAGCAGAATTTTAGAGAAAATCTGCATTCACCAAGGCCGCTCCATTAGCGTACATAAGAGTTAAATATTTCAAAGTCATAGCATCTGCTGGGATGATTGGGTATTCTGTATTGCACAAAGGACAGAGCATTTTTACTGGCGTTGTTGGTGCAATAGTAGGGATATCTTCTTCGCATTCAGGGCATACATAATTGAGCACTATTTGCATACTCGTAGGAGCTACTGGTTGAACAATTTTCTTTCTCATGCCTTTCCCCTAAGAAATAAAGAATAGAGTATAGCTTACAAAAACATGCAAGCTATACAAATTTATAATTAATCTTTTTTAGTCAATTGCAATTTTTCAGCAATTGCATTTGCTGCTGCTTGTGTGAAATCGTCTTCAGAAAGTTTTTCCTTCACTTCTGTAGAAATAAGCAGTTCTGGCATATTTGCAAGTTCTTTCTTTGGTGAAATTCCATATTCACTTGGGAAAGAATTTTCAAAATACATATCTTGGAAACCAGAGAATTTGATTGCATGTGCAGTAGAATCAAGCACAGCGTATTCATTTTCTGAAATAAGGCCTAATTCTTTTGCTTTCATAAGTCCAGCTAAAGATTCGCCACCTTGCGTACAAACAATATGGCCATTTCTATTAGCTAAAAGCATGTAATCCATGATTTCTTGTTCAGAAACTTGCACAACATTAAAAGCTTTTTCGCCTGCAATTTTCATGTATTTATCAGCTAAAAATTTCACTCTTGGGAAAGAAACAGGATTGCCTATCATTGCAGCTTGTGCAACAGAAGCTTGAACTTTCACAGGAGTGTAGGCTTTTGATCTGTCTTGATAATATTTATATACTGGATCAGCATGGTGAGATTGAACACCGAATAAACGCGGTAATGCTTCAATAATTCCAAGCTCATACATCTTTAAAAAGCCAGACATAATAGCAGTGATATTGCCGGCATTACCAATAGGCACAAAGACACATTTATTTTTTAAATCCCAATTATACCATTGTGCAACTTCATAAGCATAGGACTCTTGGCCTAATATACGCCATGCATTCTTTGAATTAAGTAAAGCAACCCTATAATTTTCTGCTAAGTTTTCAACAACTTTCATGCAATCATCAAAAACACCAGGCACTTCCAACACAGTTGCACCAGAGCCAAGCGGCTGTGCTAATTGCTGTGGAGTAACCTTGCCATGCGGCAATAAAACCACAGTTCTAATAGGTTCGCCAACATAAGAACCGTAAAGAGCTGCTGCTGCAGAAGTGTCTCCTGTTGAAGCACAAATAGTAAGAACTTCAGTCCAATTATGCTTTCTCACTAGAGATTTGAGATAAGAATAAGCCCCTGCCATACCTCTATCTTTGAAAGAAGCAGATGGATTTTGCCCATCATTTTTAATCGCAAAGTTCACGCCTAAAGCCTTGCGAACATGTGCAGCCGCTTCAACAATAGGGGTATTTGCTTCGCCAAGATAAACAATGTCGCCTTGTTCTAAAACAGGTGCCATCAATTCGTAGAATCTAAATATACCACGCAAAGAAGTGTCATTTGAAAGCTTTCTTTCGTCAAAGATCTTTCGCCATTCTTCGCCAGATTTTGCTTTTAATGTTTCAAATTCTGTATTTTCCAATAAAAGCACTTCGCCACAACTTGGGCAAGTATAGAGTAATTCGTCAATAGAAAAATAAGAATCGCAACCTAGACAATGGTATTGCATATCTGCTCTGTAATCTGGAAATGTCATTTTTTTAACCTTATTTGTGTGTAATTGTTATTTTTTGTTTGTGGAATTTTCAACTAAAATTATTTTTTTGCTGAGTGGAATGTATCAAGACATACATGACCGAAGAAAAAAAATCATTTTTGGCATTTTATAAAAAGTCAAAACACAAAAGAATGAATTAATATTTATGTTTTCACACCTTACCAAGTAAATTCAGAGATTTTGTGGAATTTTCAACTAAAATTATTTTTTTGCTGAGTGGAATGTATCAAGACATACATGACCGAAGAAAAAAAATCATTTTGGGCAGAAAAAACACAAAAGAATGAATTTACTAAATTTCTTTTGGTCTCAAATCAACAACACGAACAGCCTTTCCTTCAGAACGTGTGATTGTTTTTGGATCAACAAGACGAACTTTTGCAGTTACGCCTAAGAATTCTTTAATAGTTTTTTGTATATTTGATTCGATTTTTTGGAGTTTACGCACTTCGTCAGAGAAGTTTGCTTCATCGATTTCTACTTGTACTTCTAAATTATCTAGAGAATTATCACGTGTGACAATGATTTGATAATGAGCACTTGTGCCCTCTGCTTCCATGAGAATTTGTTCAATGTGTTGTGGATAAACGTTCACACCGCGAATAATAAGCATGTCATCGCTTCTGCCTTGGAAACGCTGTAAACGCTTAGATGTTCTGCCGCAGGCACAAGGGGTTGGATCAATTACGGTTAGATCTCTTGTTCTGTAACGAATAAGAGGAATGCCTTCTTTTGTGATTGTTGTGATAACAAGCTCGCCTTTTTCACCATATGGTAAAACTTCGCCTGTGATAGAATCGATTGTTTCTACATAGAAATGATCTTCCATAACATGCATGCCTTTTTGTGCTGTATGACATTCCATAGCAACACCAGGCCCCATGATTTCAGAAAGTCCATAAATATCCATTGCTTTGATATTTAATTTCTTTTCCATATCTCTACGCATATTTTCAGTCCAAGGTTCAGCACCAAAGATACCAATACGCAATTTCAAATCTTCTACACTATGCCCAGCTTCTAGAATTGCTTCGTAAAGATATTGCATATAGGAAGGAGTTGCACAAATAGCTGTTGCACCATAATCTTTCAAAACTTGTACTTGACGCTTTGTTGCACCGCCAGACATTGGAATAACTGTAGCACCTAGTCTTTCGCAACCATCATGAATGCCAAGTCCGCCTGTAAAAAGGCCATAGCCAAAAGCATTGTGCAATATATCGCCTGGTTTTACGCCAGCCATAGCCAAACAACGGGCTACCATATCAGCCCAATTATCAAGATCTCTTTTTGTATAGCCAACAACTGTAGCCTTACCTGTTGTTCCACTTGATGCATGTAAGCGTACTATATTTTCTCTTGGAGTTGCAAAAAGACCAAAAGGATAGTTATTTCTCATGTCTTGTTTTTCTGTGAATGGCAAATGCTTTATGTCTGCAAGACTTTTAATATCTTGAGGCTTAATACCTTTTTCATCGAATTTTTTCTTATAAAATGGTACATTTGCATAAACTCTTTCAAGTTGATACTGCAAGCGAGTTAGTTGTAATTTTTCTAATTCGTCCTTTGGTAAAGTTTCTAATTCTGGTTGAAACATCATAGCTTTTACTCCAAAACATTTAAAATAGTTTATGGGCATTACCTTGTCTTTTTTTCGTTAAATAGTCAAGCTTTCCTCATAGGCCAAGAGAATTATTTTATAAGGAAATAAAAATTTCGCACTAAATAGTGTTGAAAAAAACACAAGTTCGCACAACAAAACAATGTTTATAACTCATCATTTGAAAGGCTTTCTTTGTTGATAGGTTAACATTATATAAAGGGCTTTCTTTTTTTCTGTCTTTTTCGCTCTATTTTGCACTAAGAAAGCTAAATAATTATCAGATACAGGCGATTATTGCTTGACATCTATTTGATTTCAATATAGCCTTTAGTATATTTTTCATTTCAAGGAGAAGTTGAAACATGACTAAAGCAGAATTAATTGATGCAATTCAAAAGAAAGCAGACCTTCCTAGCAAAGCTAAAACTGAAGAAGTTTTAAATGCTACAATCGAAGCTATTACATCATGCCTAAAAGGTGGAGATTCAATCACTTTAACAGGTTTTGGTAGCTTCAAAGTTGCTCAACGTGCAGCTCGTAAAGGCTGTAACCCACGCACTAAAGAAGTTATTGAAATCCCAGCTACTAAAGTAGTTAAGTTTACTCCTGGTAAACTCTTAAAAGAAACAATTAAGTAGTATTTCTTCTATAGTTGTAAAAAATCAAAGCCCTTGCTATAAACAAGGGCTTTTTATTTTAAGCTGAAAAATTTATGCTTTGCTAGAAGGTTTTTTTAGGCAAGTTTTTCTATAAAACGCACGCTTTTCACATTTATTCGAGCGTATTCGCCATCAATATCTTTAAGAATGTCAAAAGAACATTTATTTCTATACAAAACATTCATAGCATTTAGTTCAGGGCTTGAATCAAATAAACGAAATTCATCGTCTCTGATTTCCCACGCTGTCGACCAATGTGCAAAAAGCGGACTGTCAGAAGTTGCTATTCTTTTTTCAAATTGAAAAATAGCTGTTTTATGTGCTTCTGCATCAAGCTGTTCTTTCATTTCTTGCCAAAATTCGTCCATGCTTGGATTTCTGTCTTGAAATGGCTTTGTGATTTTTAAAGGATAATCCTTCACACAACAATCCATAAATGCATCTGTCATAGCAATATAATCAGTTTTTAAACAAAGTATGCGCGTGAAAATAATTTCGTCTTTTGAAAGAGCCAACAACAATTTTGTCAAAAGCTCTCTGCCTTGATATGCTTTTATACCATGTGTTATCTGTAAAGCATTCAAAACTGCATAGGCAGCACAAAATGTGTCTACAGTACCTTGAAAAAACGGACGCATCATTTTTTATTCCTTTGTTTGAGTATAAAAAAACATACATTAATTTTAAAAAAAAAGAAACTAGACATTTTTTTCATTTTAATATATATTTACGAAAGAAAAACTATATCACTAAAACTTGATATTGTCATACATTCTTTCATCAAATATTTTATTTTGTGGAAAATGAGCAATAGTCAAGTTAAAAAGACAATAAAAAATGGAGATACACTTATGATACCAAGCAAAGGAAATTATTTCTTTACTTCTGAATCCGTAACAGAAGGCCATCCAGACAAAATTGCAGATCAAATTTCAGATGCAATCCTCGACACTTTATTAGCACAAGATCCTGATTCTCGTGTTGCTTGTGAAACTTTGGTTACTACAGGTATGGCTGTTATTGCTGGTGAAATCACCACTAAAGGCTATGCTGATTTTCCACAAGTAGTGCGTGAAACAATCAAAAAAATTGGATACAATTCTTCTGAAATGGGTTTTGACTACCAAACATGTGCCGTGCTTTCATCTATTGATAAGCAATCACCTGACATCGCTCAAGGCGTTGACAGAAAAAGCCCTGAAGAACAAGGTGCTGGCGATCAAGGTATGATGTTTGGTTTTGCATCCAAAGAAACAGACACTTTAATGCCTGCTCCAATCTATTGGGCACATCAGCTTTCTTTACAACTTTCAAGAGTGCGTAAAGACGGCGTTTTAGATTTCTTACGTCCAGACGGAAAAACACAAGTTTCTTTTGAATACCAAGACGGCAAACCAGTTCGCATTAACAATGTTGTTGTTTCTTCACAACATGCTGAAAATGTTTCACAAGAAGACATTATTGAAGGCATTAAAAATGAAGTTATCATCCCAACTCTCGAACCAACAGGCTATTTCGATGCAAAAGATTGCGAAATCTTCATCAATACAACTGGCAGATTCGTTGTTGGCGGCCCTATGGGCGATTGCGGTTTAACAGGCCGTAAAATCATCAACGACACTTATGGCGGTATGGGTAATCACGGTGGTGGTGCTTTTTCTGGTAAAGATCCGTCAAAAGTAGATCGTTCAGCTGCTTATATGGCTCGTTATGTAGCTAAAAACGTTGTTGCTTCAGGCCTTGCTCCTAAATGTGAAGTGCAAATCGCCTATTGCATAGGTGTTGCAAATCCTGTTTCAGTGCTTGTTTCATCTTTAGGCACTAGCGAAATTCCTGATTCAATCTTGACAAAAGCAGTAAAAGACGTTTTCGATCTACGTCCATATTTCATCACAGAAAAATTAGATCTCAAACGCCCTATCTACTCTAAAACTTCCTGCTACGGCCATTTTGGACGCGAACTCCCTGATTTCACATGGGAAAAAATCGATATGGTATCAGACTTGCTCACAGCAGCAAAAGTATAAAATTAAAATCCAAACAACACATCAAAAGGGAAAGATAAAATTTCCCTTTTTTTGTGTACAATTTTAATTTAACCTCTCTACAAAGCTTGACAGTAGCAGAAAATACTTTTATTCTTCTAGCTTGTCGACAAGAAATTTTATTTATCTTTTGCATAAATAATTTGGAATTTAATACACTATAAGGATTGAATAATGAAAACCTATTACGAAAAAGATGCAGACATCAATGTTCTCAAAGGAAAAACCATTGCTATAGTTGGTTATGGTTCACAAGGCCACGCACACGCTCAAAATCTTCGCGATTCTGGCCTCAATGTTATTGTTGCACAACGTCCTGGTGGAGCAAACTACGAACTCGCTAAAGAGCACGGCTTCAACCCACTTTCAGTTTCTGACGCAGCAAAACAAGCTGATCTCATTATGATTCTTCTACCTGATCAATTCCAAGCAAAAGTATACAAAGAAGAAATCGAACCACATCTAAATTCAAGCAAATCATTACTTTTTGCTCACGGTTTCAATATTCATTTCGAACAAATCGTCCCACCAAAAGATGTAGACGTTTTCTTAATCGCACCTAAAGGCCCTGGCCACTTAGTTCGTCGTACATACACAGAAGGCGGCGGCGTTCCATCATTAGTTGCTATCTACCAAGACGCTTCTGGCCAAGCTTTACAAAAAGCTTTAGCTTACGCATCAGGTAACGGCGGCACACGTTCTGGCGTTATCGAAACAACTTTCCGCGAAGAAACAGAAACCGACCTCTTCGGTGAACAAGCTGTATTATGTGGCGGCTGTTCAGAACTCATTAAATGTGGCTTCGAAACTTTAGTTGAAGCTGGTTACCAACCAGAAATCGCTTATTTCGAATGCTTACACGAAATGAAATTAATCGTTGACCTCCTTTATGAAGGTGGCCTTAGCCGTATGCGTTATTCTATTTCTGACACAGCTGAATTTGGCGACTACAGAATAGGCAAACGTATCATCACAGCTGAAACAAAGAAAGAAATGAAAAAAGTTCTTGCTGAAATCCAAAACGGAACTTTCGCACGTGACTTTATCACTGAATCAATGACAGGCAGCGCTTTCTTCAAAGCAACTCGTAGATTAGAAGCAGAACACCAAATCGAAAACGTTGGTAAAGAACTTCGTGCTATGATGCCTTGGCTTAAAAAATAATAATACTTTTCTTTTTCTAAAATGAACTATAAGGCAAGTATGCACGCATATTTGCCTTGTTTTAATTCCAGTATAAAAAAAAGGCTATAAAATGAATTACACACAAGATGTCAACTTTTTTGGAAACAATAATCCACACGATCTAGTCGAAAAATTCGGCTCACCACTCTATGTCTATAATGAAAAAATATTAAGACAATGTTGTAAGGATTTAAAATCACTCTCAACTTCTCCGCAATTCCACGTAGACTATTCCACAAAAGCAAATAATAATATTGAATTATTAAAAATCATCCGTTCCGAAGGTTTACACGTAGACGCAATGAGTCCTGGCGAACTTTTTATGAATAAAAAAGCCGGCTTTACTGAAAAAGAAATTCTCTATGTCTGCAACAATGTCTCAAAAGAAGAATTAAAAAATGCTGTAGTAAATAATTTACTCATCAGCGTAGATTCACTCTCACAACTAGAGTCACTTGGGCAAATTATGCAAGAAAATCAAGGCTATACATATTCAAACAAAGCCATGATACGCATAAATCCAGGTAAAGGCGCTGGTCACCATCAAAAAGTAATCACAGCTGGTAAAGAAACAAAATTCGGCATAAATATGGAAGATTTAGACAAAGTCTACGCCATTGCAGATAAATACAATCTCAAAATCGTAGGTATAAATCAGCATATAGGCTCGCTCTTCATGGAAGCTCAAGACTACATAGACGCCATGCAAATCATGCTCGACTTTGTTCTCACATTGCCAACTTTCAGCGATATCGAAATCATTGACTTTGGCGGCGGTTTCGGAATTCCATACAAGAAATACGAAAAGCAAGAAAGACTAGATCTAGCAAAACTTTCTAAGCTCTTAGACAAAACTATTACCGATTTTGTTACTAAAAATTCATACAAAGGTAAGTTCTACATCGAGCCAGGTAGGTATGTTGTTGCTGAATCTGCCCTCATACTTGGCACAGTACACGCCACAAAAGAAAATGCTGGCACACACTACATAGGAACAGACATAGGTTTCAATGTCTTATTAAGACCTGCTATGTATGATTCACACCACGATATGGAAGTTATCAAAAAAAATCCAAGCACAGAAAGAAAAGTGCAGACAGTTGTCGGAAATATCTGTGAATCCGGCGATATACTCGCAAAAAATCGCGATCTCCCACTTGCTGAAGTTGGCGATTTAGTAGCAGCTTTAGACGCAGGTGCATACGGCTTCTCAATGGCTTCAAGCTATAATCAACGTCCAAGACCAGCTGAAATACTCATAGAAGAAAACGGAAATGTCAGACTTATCAGACGTGCCGAAACTTTAGAAGATCTAGCACAGTATTTTGTATAGCTTTCTTTTTTATTTTTTTTGTTTTTTTGCCTCCGGCGGGCAAAGGAGCAATGCCCCTTTGCAAACCCGAATAAGGCAAGGTGAGTTCGTAGGGAGCTAGCTAAAGAAGAAGATTTATTTTTTATTTGCGAAAAAGTTTTAAGGGTGAGACGCTTTGCTTCTCACCCTTAAATACTGTTTCGCTTTAAAATTTTAAAAAGTAGCTATAGCTGAAAATTAAGTTGTCATTTGTCACTGCGTTCCAAATGTGACTTCATCCTCTTGTGTAAATAAGAAAGTCGTGAATAGCGAACAAAATTTTATCGTCAGCAAGAAATGTAATGCTCTAGACTCGTCATTGCGAGGAGTGTTACGACGCGGCAATCCATGTTTTTTAAAGATTAAAGCTTTCCTACTCACATTTGGAACATAGTGACAAATGTTAACTTGATTGCAAAGACTCTACTTGCATTAAAATTTTAAAGCGAAACAGTATTTAAGGCTAAAATGCATAGCATTTTAGCCTTAAAACTTTTTCGCATACAAAAAATAAATATTCTTCTTTAGCCATCTCCCTACGCACTCACCTTGCATGCTAGGGTTTCCAAAGGGAATTATTCCCTTTGGCCGTCGGAGACAAAACAAATCTTTATTTTGGTTCCCAATAACATCTTTTTGGTGAAACGATTTTTTCATCGTTTTTCAAACTTTTCATTGCTTTTTCAACATCTTTTTTTTCAATACCTGTGAGTTCTGCGATTTTCCCATTGTTTAATGGCTCGCCTGCTTTTTTCATTGCATCTAAAATCTTATCTTCGTTAGACATATGCCTACTCCTTATTAGTAATTGTTTCTGATAAAGAAAATATAAATCAAGATATAAATACATGCAAGTTTTTTCTTTTGCTAATTTTAAATTCTTTTTCTTCTTTATCCGAATTTTGGCACGCTTAATGCATATTTATATATAGCAACATAAAACAGCCAACATAGTTGGCAAACAACAAGGAGTTATTTATGTCTTGCAATTTAGCTTTAGAAGAAAGAACTTTCATGCATTTTCTTGAAGAAAATGCTCTTGCTGTACCTCCAATTCCTAAAGAAGCTTATAAGAATCTTGAAGAATTCTATCCAAACCTTTTTTCTACAGAAGCCAGAAGTATTAACACTTCTTTTTCAACATTAGATTTGAATAATTTAGATTTTCTTTTTCCTGTATCTTCAGATTCGTCTAAAAACATTAATTACTTTGCCTGTGGTTTATATGGTAGAAATGCTCAGAATCTACAATTTTGTTATTTACTTGATGCAAAAGAGCTTCAACTTGCTATAGCTATACCTAGTCCTGATTGTTTTAGTAATTCCAATTATGATAAAAGTAAGCTAGAAGTTGCTTATATGCTTCTTGAAGCGTGTTCACAATATGCACTAAAGAACAAACAAGTACGTCTTATTCTTAATGCAAGACAATGTGCTTGGGAAATACTTGATGAGGATGGAAATGTTCTACATACAGGAAATAATGAACATTTATTTATTAGAGCTCTTATACAATACAGTAAAGAAAATTGCCCTAAAACTTCAGATGAATGGATTCGCATTTAGTACGGCAACTTTGTTGTCACACACTTCAAAACAGACAACTTTATTTGGCATTATCTATCTCTCACAAATTTAAACATCAAAAAAAATCGAGAAATACAATGAAAACACAAGAACAGAATTTTTCTATATATAATTCAAATAAAAACTATAAAAATATATTAAAAAAATGGCAATTTTCTAATACTGTTGCTGCTATTGTCTTTATACTTTTTATTGTTCTTACTGCTTCTGGTGCGAGCATAATTGCTACGAATCAAGACATTTCTTTTCTTGTGAAGTAATTAATGATGAATTTACAACTTGTTATGCACATTGCTTGGTCTTTACAATTTGCATCTCTTTATTTTAAAAAGAAGAAAATCACGAATAATTAGATTTATTTTTCAAGAGTGCAAGCAATATAAAACATTGAATTTACAACAAAAAACAATTTCTTAAAAAATTTTAATAAAAAACTTGACATTTATCTATGCCTATGGCATTTATTTCTAACGCGGAGAGTTGGTAGAGCGGTTGATTACGGCGGTCTTGAAAACCGTTGAGGGTGAGAGCCCTCCGGGAGTTCGAATCTCTCACTCTCCGCCATTTATAAAAATTTTCAGAGCTATAGCAATATAGCTTTTTTTGTTTAAATTTGAATTCTTTTTAATTAGACAATTTTTTTTTCAAAAAATTTGTAATAAACTTATAGTATCGCTTAGTTTCTGCACTACACTTATAATACAAACATCAAATTATAGAATTAGGCAATTTGCATTTTTTTTCTATTTATGTTATTTTACTTTTGTATTTATTTTATGTATTGTTTTATATATTGTGCAAACTCCTTAAACGAAACAGAAAAATATCGCCTTATTGTCCAATTTTTCATGCTATTACTTCAAAACTAGTAATTTTAAAAGGAATGTAATTCTATGCATTCAATTTCATTTATTATATTAGCATATATACATTCTTTTGCATGTTTAATGTTGGGGAAAAGATATTTACAAGAAGAACGCTTCCATCAAAGCGTAAAATTTATCATACCAATATTCAATGTATTTTTGATGAATCTTGGTATTCAATACTTCTATACTCATTCAATACTTGTTTATATTATATTCGCTTTTGTTTTTTTGTTAGAAGTACAAATCCTCTTTAAAGATAGATTCATGGGAATTGTTGCAGTTACCCTTGGAGCGATGTTACATTTTTTTGTATTACATGCGGCAACATCTGGAGCATACTCTTTATACCTCGGAACACCACTTTATGAAATTTACAGCAATCCTGTTTTAATGAGAATAGAAGCACAACTTTCCTTTCTTGTACACCTCGTGATCTTGGTATTATTCATGCTCTTTTTTCCTGTGAACGAAACAAAGAAAATTGTCAAAAACAGCTTTTTAATTAAATCGTTAAATTCTCTTATGCTTTTATTGCTCATATACATGCTTTATAATTCACATATATTATCCTTACCTATTGATAATACTAGCTTTATTATTAATGCTGTATCAATTGGATTGTACTTATTATTAATTTTTTATGTCACAGCGATATTTCTTCTCTTCTTGGTTTCCAACGAAGCTTACGAAACCCTTATACTGGAGCTAGAGAAAAAAGTTGACACCGACACCTTAACTGGCCTCTATAATAAGGCAGGCTTTGTAAAGAAAGTTTCACTGCATCTTGACACGCATCAAAATGGCGCAATGATTGTTATAGATCTTGACAATTTTAAGGCAATTAATGATAACTTTGGCCATCTAAAAGGCGATGAAATTCTGCATACATTCGCGGAATTGCTAGAATCGCAACTGAGACCATTAGATGTACTAGGACGTTTTGGTGGGGATGAATTTGTTATTTTCTTAAGACATAAATGCTCAGAGAAAAGAATTGCAGAGATTTTTCAAGGTTTAAAAGATAATCTAGAAGACACATATATCACAGAAAATGGAGAGAAAGTCATAATATCAATTTCTTTAGGTATTGCTAACTATACTAATGAAATCAACACTTATGAAAAACTCTTTGAAGCCGCAGATAAAGCTCTCTATTTAGCAAAAAGAAATGGCAAGAACAATTTTGTGATTCATAAAAATTAAGCATTTTGCAAAAAGATTTGCTCTAAAAAACTCACAAAGTCAAATCATAAACAAGACAAAAAAACCTTCAAACTGTTACATTTATTTCATTCATTAGTTAGACTTACAAAGCCTAATCTCTATTGCCTGCTCTACAAGCCACTCAAAAAGTCTTTTATTTTTTTCTAAAGTGTGGTATTTGTAGATTATAGCATTATAAGTCTTTTTTTAAAATTCTAGATAATTTCATAGCTTCAAAGAATAATTAAAACTTTATTATGAAGGAGAATTTTTATGACTATTGCAAATTCAGCAGAAACGATTAAACCCTTGTTAAAAGGCGACACTATCGCCGATTCTAGTCTTATTTCTAGCAATGATGAAAGCACAAGTTTGTTTAAACTAATAGACGGAAAAGCTGCGGTAATTGTTTTTTATCGCGGTAATTGGTGACCTTTTTGCCTTCTACAGTTAGTAGGAATTAATAAAATCATAGACAAGCTCAATGAATTAGATGTTGCTATTGTGGCAGTTTCGCCCGATCTTCCTGTATATTTAAATGAAAGCATTAAAAGCAAGAAGCTGGCTTACCCTCTTTATTCAGATTCTAAAGCTAAGATGATAGAATCTTTTGGTGTTGCTTTTCGTCTTGATGATGCAACAGTAAGTCAATATCTCAATGAATATAAAATAGATATTGAAAGAGATTCAGGAGAAAAACATCATCATTTACCAGTTCCATCAGTATTTATTGTTGATAAAGATAAGAAAATTTTCTTTAGCTATGTAAATCCTGACTATAAAGTAAGGCTTGATCACAATGATTTATTAAAAGAAGTAATTGCAATGCTTCAATAAAGCTCAGAAAATAATAAATTTTAAGGAAGACACATGGCTATACATCTTGTTGATCATCCGCTTGTACGACACACTATAGGACTTTTACGAAACACGCAAACAAAGCAAACTCTTTTTAGAGCTTATACTAGAGAGCTTACGCGTTATTTAATGTATGAACTTTGCAAAGAGCTGTCGCTAAAAAAAACTAAGACGCAAAGCTGGGCAGGAGAAATCGAAGTTGAAACACTCGCAAATAAAAGCCCTACTCTTGTACCTATATTAAGAGCTGGATTAGGTTTAGTTGAGGGTGTGCTTGATATTATAAACGATAGTCCAATCAGTGTAGTAGGCCTTTATAGAGATGAAGAAAGCTTGCAAGCTGTGCAATACTATAGCAATATTATTCATGATGTTGATCAAAGAAGTGCCATCATTCTTGATCCAATGCTTGCAACAGGCGGTTCACTCAATGCTGCTATAGATATACTCAAAGAAAAAAATGCACTAAAAATATACAGCCTACATCTTGTTTGTGCACCTATAGGTATAGAAAAAGTATTAGAAAAACATCCTGATATTGAAATCTATACCTCTGCTATTGACGAAAAACTTAATGATAATGGCTATATATTACCAGGGCTTGGCGATGCTGGCGATAGATTATTTGGAACAGAAAAATAATAACATTAATGTATAAAAAAAGCTCTTTACAATAAAAAGTAAAGAGCTTTCAAGTTAATGTCTTAGCAAGACTATTTCACTATTTCAATAAAATCGACTTCAAATTCATTGTCTTTATTGAAGTTATCGTCAACTTCACCATAGAGAATAACATTTGTGTTTTCATCAAAAGTAATATTACGCATTTTATCATTGTCGATTTCAACAATAATTGTGCCTGTGCTGTCTTGGAAGGTGTATTTATCCTTTTTGATTCTATTGATAACCTTGCCTTCAAGATGCATCTTTGTATCGTCTGGTGCGGATAAAACTGCTTTTGCAGAACCTTTAACACTATTTTTTGTTGAATTTGGCCCTGTGTAAGCTGCATAAGAAGTTGTGGAAATAAAAGTTGTTAACACGAGTAAAGATAATAATTTCATAAGATTTCTCCTTTTTTATGAATATGAAAAAGCAATACTTTTTCTTGCTCTATGAATTGTACTATAGCTAATATTTCTTAAGTTTTCCTTAGTATTAAAAGATTTTTTTTGAAAGAAAAATAAAAGAAAGTTTAAAGAAAACAACATTCATACATACATTCAACTAGTTATACATCAAAATTTCAATTATTTTTTAAAAAAATTTAATTATTTTTTATAATAATATCATTAAAAAATAGTGAAAAGAACAAAGAAGCTACAATATTAGCAAGATTTAATCTATTAAAATAAAACTCACAATTATAAAAAATCAAGCTAAACAAGAAGCAACTCTTCTCTATTTATGCATTATCTCTTCTTCAAAAAAGAAAGCTTGCGAAAAAATACACAATCAATAAAATTGATAAAGCCTCGACAAAAACATAAGATTTTCTCTTTTCTTATATTAAAGACATTCATGCCAGTGCTTCCATTATTTTTCTCTTTAACTTACTCTATTTCTTCTATTTTTTTCTCTTTTTTTTTATTAAGTATATACTAAATTGATATGAACTTTTTTGCAAGTTTTTAATATTTCTTCGCAATATGTAGTGGTGGCTACATATATAAAATTGAGCTTGTTATATTATGTACAAAGTAATAATTCATCAGGAGAAACGTTATGAAAGCAGTTCTTTCTTCCAACCAAAACCTTAAGGGCATGTTATATAGTTTTATCATTGCCGCAATAGGTGCATTTTTAATGTATAATCCAGAAAATGTACAAGTCAGTACATTTTGGTTTATCACTTTTTTAGCTATTTCTTTTTTCGCTTTTGAGCCTATCCCAAATGCAATCACAGCTATTATGCTTATGTTTAGTTTTGTTATCTTTAAGGTAGCAACGCCAGACATTGTTTTTGCTGGTTGGACAACTTTTGTTCCTTGGTATATGGTTGCTGGTCTTTGTATTGGCATTATTGTTGACGAAACGGGCTTTGCACAACGTATTTCCCTCATTATCATTAGTAAGATTGCAAAAACTCCATTTCTTTTATTCCTCTCATTCTTTTTTGCAGGTTATATCCTCAACGCAATAGTACCAGATGGTTTCACCACAACTATTGTATTTGCTATGCTTGGTCTTAGTATTTGTGCTGCATTAAAGCTTGATCCAGGTTCAAAGGCTGCTTCTGCTATCATGCTTACTTCTTATTTTGCTGGTATGGGTGTTGGTTACAACTTCCTACCAAACGGACTTGGTATCATTGGTATCCAAATGCTCAAAGAAGACGGCTTCACAGTGACATGGCTTCAATTCTTTATTGAAAACTTTAGTCTCTTTGTCGTATCTGGTTTTGCATCTATTATGATAGCTTATTTTTATGGTCGCAAAGAAGTTGCTTTACAAATTGAAGAAGCATCAAAACTTGCAAAAACAGAACTTGTCAAAATGGGTGGCGTAACACGTAAAGAAATTCTTGCTGTTGCATTATTTATTACTGCGGTTGCTTCTTTGGTTTTAGAACCATACCACGGATTGAACGGGCTTTTCTGTATTTCTGCTGTTATTCTTCTTGCTTTCTTCCCACCAATAAATCTCTTGAAAAAAGAAGATATCACAAAATTAAATTTCTCTATTCCAATCTTTATTGCTGGCTGTATGTCTATTGGTATTGTTGCTGGTTCACTAGGAATTCCAGGCTGGCTTTCAGATAAAATGTTGCCAATTCTTGAACAAATCAAGACACTTGAAATGGCTTCTCTCTTTGGATATTTTGCAGGTGTTTTAGCAAACTTTGTTCTCACACCAGTTGCTGCTTCTTCAACTCTCACCTTGCCAATGGCTGATCTAGCTATAGAAATGGGCTTTAATATCAAACCAATGATTTATTCCTTCTTCCTTGGACTTGATCAATGGCTCTTCCCTTATGAATTAGCTCCAGCTATCTTCATCTATGCTACTGGCTACCTCAAATTGAAACACATTCTTATTATGATGATCCCACGTATTGTTATCGGTGCTATTTTAGTATACCTAAACACACTCTTCTATTGGGGACCAATGGGAATCTAGGCTATCTTTCTAAATTCATTCTAGTCTATATAAAGAAAACTTCCTTCAAAAGCTCTCGCAAAAAACGAGAGCTTTTATTTTATTTTTTTCAACCCTCTCTACAAAATCACATAATCTCTTGTATTTACATGTTTTTTTATTTTTAAAATATACTTTATTTCAAGGAGAAAAATGTATATTATATCTTGATACATATTTTATATTTAATAATAGCTCACCCTAACAGAACAATACACAATGACAAAAAGAGAAAAAACTAAATCATTTTTACAAAGTATAGACTGGAAAGAAATTTCATCTCTAGTCATTCCTCAAGTATTGCTCATGTTCACTACGCTTTTTGTCAGCCTTACTGACACATGGGTAGCGGGTAAAATCTCTGCACCAGCACAAGCGTCTATAGGTGTTATTGGCCAAATTCAAGCCTTTGTTATGGTTCTTGCTATGGGCTTAGGCTCTGGCGCTATGGCTGTTATTTCGCAATCATTAGGTTCAAAAAGAGCAATGCGAGCAAAAAGATACACACTTCTTGTTTTATTGATTGCTTTTTTTCTAGCCTTGCTTTTTTCTTTGCTTGGTTTTTCGCTTGGTTCATTTATTTTATCAACTCTCAATATTCCCGCAGACATACAGCCAATAGCCCTTTATTTTTGGGATTTGCTGCTTCTTGCTCTGCCTTTTCATTATATTTATTTTGTTTCTAATGTGCTTTTTAGAGCTTCAAAACTTGTAAAAAGGCCATTATTGATTGGCTCTATTGTTTGTCTTTGTAATTTATTTGGTGATTTAGCTTTTGGGCTTGGCTATTTTGGCTTTGAATCCTATGGCATTGCTGGAGTTGCGTGGACGACGGTTTTTTCTGTTTTTACAGGTGCTTTTTTATCTCTACTTATATTGATAAAAGAAAAACTCCTCACGTCCTTATTCATTCTTTCTTTTAAGTGGATCAGAAAAGCTGGCCCTTATTTGATGAAGGTTGCACTCCCTGCCCTTGCTACACAAGCTTTATGGCAAACAGGTTATCTTGTGCTTTTTGGCGTTGCCGCTTCTGTGCAAGACAGCACTGCAGTTCTTGCTGGCCTTACTGCTGGCATGCGTATTGAATCTATTCTATTTATGCCTGCCGTAGCTTTTAATGCAACTGCCGCTATCTTAGTTGGCCATTCACTTGGTGCTGGAAAGGTAGAAGAAGCAAAGAAAATTGGTATCACAGTTTGCTTTATTGGCGTCACGCTTATGAGTAGTGTTGGTTTTATCATGTTACCATTTATCCAAGAATTAGCCGAACTCTTCACACAAGATGAAAAAGTTATCTATAACATTAGATGGTATCTTATCTTTAATATTTTCTCTACCCCATTTACAATTGGCACAATGGTATTATCTGGTATAATGACAGGTGCAGGCGCTACCATTTATTCGCTTATATTTAACACAAGCGGTGTATGGCTTATTCGCTTGCCACTTGCCTACTTACTTGCACACTCTTTTGACATGGGATCTAAAGGCGTATATCTCGCTATGCTTATTTCAACCTTATACCAATGCTCTACTATGCTCTATGTCTTTTATCGTCGTCCTTGGTATAAACATGCTATGAACAAAGATTGTAAAAACGCTGCTTGAGATAAAAATGAACTATAAAGAACTTTCTTATAACGACAGAGAACTATTCACTAAATATATTGATGCTTGTCCGCAAAAAACTGCTGACTTCACCTTTATTAATCTTCTTGTATGGAATAATCTTTTCAACTATTCTTTTCTTGAAAAGGATAATTTGCTTTGGCTTAAAAACAAAGAAAACACACAGTATGCTCCATTAGGCGATTGGAATTCCATAGACTTTACTAAGATTGACTGCCTTAAAAAAGGCATGAGTCTACACAGAGTTCCAGAAAGATTAAAAGATATTTTATCCTCTCAATTTAAAGAAAATTGTATAGTTGAAGAAGATCCTTCAAATGATGAATATCTCTACAATAGAGAGGATTTAGCCCATTTAAAAGGCAATAAATACAGCAAGAAAAGAAATCATATAAATAAATTTCTCGATTCCTATACATTAGACTATAGAGAATTTGACCACAACCTTTCAGATGAAATGAAAGCTCAAATTCTTGATTTACAAGAAAAGTGGTGTAAAGCAAACGATTGTAAATACGAAGAAATTCTCTTTGCTGAATTTGTAGGAACTAAGTATTTATTTGAAAATATTGAAAAATTCCCTTCTCTTCGTGGCGGAGCTCTTTTCGATAATTCCAAACTCATCGCCTTTACCCTAGGAGAAAAACTTGACGACAAGACTTTTGTAGTGCATTTTGAAAAAGCAGATGCAAACTATCTTGGCGTGTATCAAGTAATTAACAAAAATTTCATTCTCAATACTGTGAATGATTTTGTTTTAATCAATAGAGAACAAGACTTAGGCCTGCAAGGTTTAAGACAAGCAAAACACAGCTATTATCCGGTTGATTTTCTTAGAAAATTCACTGTAAGCATAAAACCACATTCATAGGATTAAATATGTCATCAAGTAAAAAAGTAGTCACAAGATTTGCCCCAAGCCCAACAGGACATCTCCATATAGGCGGTGCAAGAACAGCTATTTTTTCCTGGCTTTTAGCAAGGCATTTAAAGGGTGAATTTGTCTTACGCATTGAAGACACAGACACAGAAAGATCAAAACAAGAATACACAGATTCAATTCTTGCTTCAATGAAATGGCTTGGCCTTGATTGGGATCGAGAACTTGTCTACCAAAGCAAAAGACAAGAAAGATACAATGAAGTCGTTGAAGCCTTATTAAAAAATGGCTCTGCCTACTATTGCACTTGTACAAGCGAAGAAGTAGATCAAATGCGTGAAGAAGCAAAAGCAAAAGGCGAAAAACCACGCTACAATGGAAAATGCAGAAATCTAAATCTCGCTCATTCTGCCGACGCTGTTGTTCGCTTAAAATTACCTAGCGAAGGTGCTGTTGTATTTGATGATATGGTTAAAGGTAAAATTGTTACAAATATCGATGAATTAGACGATATGATTATACGTCGTCCTGAAAATAGCGGCAATATGCCAACTTACAATTTAGCTGTTGTAGTAGACGATCACGACATGGAAATTTCTCATGCTTTACGCGGCGATGATCACGTTTCAAATACACCAAAGCAAATTTTAATATATAAAGCTATGGGCTGGGAAGAACCTATTTTTGGACATGTTCCAATGATTTTAGGCCCAGATGGCCAAAAACTTTCTAAAAGAAATGGCGCCAGAGCTGTTATTGAATACCAACAAGACGGCCTTCTTCCACAAGCTTTAGTGAATTATCTTGTCCGCTTAGGTTGGTCTAATGGCGATAATGAAATATTCACTCTCAAAGATTTAATTTCAATTTTTGATGGGACAAGCTTAAATGCATCGCCATCAAGAATAGATCCAGCAAAACTTGAATGGCTCAATTCACACTATATTAAACAATGCACAGAAGCAGAACTTATAGAATTTTTACAAGCCTATCACAATTCTTGTTCTACAGAAATTTCACCATATTCTACTCAATTGCTCCCATTATTCAAAGAAAAAGCTGCAAATTTAGCACAACTTTCAGAACAAATTCAAAATTTTGCTCAAAATGTTCTCAATACTGAAAGCTTGCAATACGAAGAAAAAGCATTAAAATCTTTAAATGAAGAAAGCAAAGCACTTCTCACGAAGATTGCAGAGAAGTTTTCTGCGGCCACTGTTTTTGATGCAGAAGAATTAGACAAAGTGATACATTCCTTTGTGGAAGAAAATAATCTTAAATTCAAAAATATCGGCCCTGCTTTGCGTTGTGCTTTAACAGGTCAGACAAGTGGCCCATCACTTGCTCTTATTGCTTCTATTGTTGGCAAAGAAAAAGTTCTTACTCGCATAAATACAGCAATTAATTACAATATATAGGGTTCAAAATGCAAGTTTATAATACAATAACAAGAAAAAAAGAAGAATTCAAAACACATAAACCTGGTGCTGTAAGCATGTATGCTTGTGGTATAACTGCTTATGATTATTCACATATTGGGCATGCTCGCTCTTCTGTTGTCTTTGATGTGATTTCACGTTTTTTACGTTTTTTGAATTACAATGTCACATTTGTTCGTAATTTCACTGACATAGACGATAAAATCATCAATAGAGCAAATCAAGAAAATGTAAGTTCTGAAGAAATTGCAGAAAAATATATCAAGGCTTTCCATGAAGATATGGACGCTCTCTATGTTCAAAGAGCAGATATTGAACCAAAAGCAACTGAATATATTCCTGAAATGATTGATATTATTGAAAGACTTATAGCAAAAGGCCATGCCTATCCTACAAATACTGGCGATGTCAACTTTAGGGTGAATTCTTTTAAAGAATACGGCAAATTGTCTGGCAGAACTTTAGAAGATATGCAAGCTGGAGCAAGAGTTGAAGTGGATGAAAACAAAGAAAATCCATTTGACTTTGTTCTTTGGAAAGCAGCTAAAGCAAATGAACCTTATTGGGAATCTCCTTGGGGCAAAGGGCGTCCTGGTTGGCATATTGAATGTTCTGCTATGAGCGAAAGAAATTTAGAATTACCACTTGATATACATGGTGGCGGACAAGATTTAATCTTCCCACATCATGAAAACGAAATAGCACAATCAGAAGCAGCTCTAGGCCATACTTTTGCTAATTATTGGATGCATAACGGCTTTGTGCAGATTAATTCTGAAAAAATGTCTAAAAGTTTAAACAATTTTAAAACCATTAGAGATATTTTAGAAAATCGTCTTCCTGAATGCCTACGCTTTTTCTTGCTCACAAAGCATTATAGAAGTCCAATTGATTTTTCTTTTGATGCTTTAGACGAAGCTGAAAAATCCTTAAAGAAAATCTATGAATGTATTGCTTTAACAGAACAAACTTTACCAAATCTTAAAAAGAAAAGTAAAACTTGGGACGATAGCATCTATTCAGAATACGCTGCTATTAAACAATCTTTCTTTGCAGCTATGTATGATGATTTCAATACAGCAGCCGCGATAGGCCATATATTCTCAGCTACTCGCCTACTCAATAGAGTTATTGAAACAAAGAATCTTGTTTCAGCACCAGAAGCTGAAAAACTCTTGAAAGACTTTTTAGAATTTACTCAAGACTGGACAAGTATTCTAGGTATTATCAATTCTGACGCTCATGAGTTTTTAGAAAAATTAAAACTTTCGCATGCAAAAAGATTAAATATTGACGTAGCAAAAGTAGAAGAATTACTTGAACAAAGAAAACAAGCAAGAGCTGATAAAGACTATGCTAAATCAGATGAAATAAGAGATACTCTTCTTGCTATGCATGTTAATATTAAAGATACTGCTCAAGGGCAAGCTTGGTATTTAGATTAGGCTAAATTCATTCTTATACACTTTATCAATTAAGCTTTACCTACTCTCAATTCCTTAAATACAAAAAACCTCCTCTTTATTTCTAAAGGGGAGGTTTTTTTCATTTTTTTCAAATTTTTATAAAAAATTTTATTTGATTTTTTAGTCTATTTGACTATTTATCTATTTGCCTATTTATCTATGAAAGACTCATGTAAGAAGCTCATAAAGCTACGTACATGCGGTGGAATGTATTGATGCGGTCTATAAGCAACGCCATAAACACGCGGCGGGAATAGATGAGATAATGAATGGCATTCAATATCAAAGCCTGGTGTTTCCGCTTGAATTTGATCCACAATAGAAATACCTAATCCAAGTGAAACATATTGTAAAACTGTGAGGAAGAAGCCTGTGTATTGCTCTACTTTGATAGAAAGATGTCTTTTGCGAAGTTCTGTCATAACGCAATAGTCGAGCGGTTGTTCACGAACAAGGCCTATAATAGGTTGTGAAGCAATATATTCAAGTGTGACTGGATTTGAAGGTGGGTTTGGCCAATTCTTAGGTGTCACAAGCGAAAGGTTTGTAGAGAAAATAGGGAAGAAAAGTGCGTCTGGTGGGAGTAAGTCTTGTTGAGTAATAACAAAGTTACTTTTTTCAGCCACATAAGCTTGTTGTATAAAGGCTGCCCTTTCAGGTAATACGTCTATTTCTATGTTTGGATATAATTTACGGTATTCTTTGATCTTTGGTGGCAAATAGTGAGCCGCAATACCATAAGAAGCTATAATACTAATTTGTCCGTGCAGTTCATCGTTATGAGCTATTTCTGTTCTGATTTGTTGCAATAAAGAAAAAATCTTCATAGCTATAGGGTAAAGTTGTGCTCCTTCTGGTGTGAGTCTCAAAGGATTTGATTTTCTGTGTAATAAACTTACGCCTAAAGTGTCTTCTAATTTCTTCACTTGATATGTGATAGAACTTTGCTTTCTATTCATTACTTCGCCAGCTCGAGAAAAAGAACCTGTCTGGACAACGTAATAAAAACCTCTTAACCATTGCAAAAAATCGCCATTAAATTCTTCGCTCATTCCCATACTAAACTCCTCAAAACAAGAGCAAAAAGCTCATTGTTTATCGTCTCAAAAGATCAGAAATTATCCACCCAACTGGTAAAAATCTATATCTTTTATCTTAAAACCATTTTTTTGATTATCTCTATCAAAAAAATTAGTATGACATAAAATAAAAAAAAATGCAACATAAGACAATATATTTATATTATTGACTTTTAAATAGGTTCATCTCCTATCTGCCTATTAATACACTATTAATATTATCAATGAACTAGTGGTATTTTTCACATAGTTCTTCTTGACTTTAAGCCTTTAGATCTTAACTTTTAATATGATAGATACTTGGCAAAAGGAAAAGGAGAACTTTAATGAATAAAATACTTTTACTGATGTTAATAGCTTCACTATCGTTTATCACAGCGTGTGCGCCGAAACATCAAGAAGCAAAGCCCATACCTATGTATGAGGATACATTAGCCGAAGATGTAGGCCCTTGCTGACAGACAGGCTTTGTTGGCCTTTGATGTAGTTTACATCAATTTATATAAATGATTAAAAACGAAAAAACCCTCTTTGAGACCAAAGAGGGTTTATATTTTTTAGTGGTGGAAACTACAGGACTTGAACCTGTAACATCTGCCTTGTAAGGGCAGCGCTCTACCAATTGAGCTAAGCTTCCGACTTGTTTTTTATAGACAAATGAAGACTAAAAGTCAAGCGTTTTTTTCAAAAAATAATATTTTTTTTAAAACTCAAATAAGATATTGTTTTTATTTGTTTTTTTAATTTTATTATTGTTTGAGTTTTACAGAAATATTGGAAAAAATTCCAGCTAATTCTCTATTTGTTGCTTGCCATGCAGCTGTGTTTGCAATTTGTGCCTTTCTTCTTGATAACCATTTAGAAACATAAACTAAATCTTGAGTAGATAAGGAAACATTATTTCCTTGCATAATCTTGCTCACAAGATCTTGTTCTTTAGATTTAAGTGCAGTGCTTGCTTTTTGGATTTGTGCTGCATAATCTTTTAAGTCTTGGCTCAATTTCTTAGTAGAATTTTTTGCGTATCTTGCTTCATCAAATTCAACTTGAGTTTTTGCAAATGCATCTTTCACAGCTTTCAATTCTTGCTCGGCTGTATACACATGTGCTAATTGCTCATCAAAATTAGCCATAGAAGAAATAGCAAGCAAGGCTTGTGCTAAAGAACCAGCATAATTAGCATAAAACGCATTCATTCTTTTCACTTGTGCTTCAGTGTATTTCGAACCATTATTTAAAGGCGAAAGTGCGTATTTTTTATAAGCCGCTAAAAATTGATCTTCATAATCTGTATAAAGTCTTGATAAAGTTTCAGCTTTATAAAGATAATTCATAATAAATTCTCTTGATTGAGAAATACCCGCAGACTGAGGAAGATCTTTTAGATGCGAACCATAAAAAGTATTCACATTTAAAGGTGAAGATTTACTTAATGTTGTATAGTTTTCAACAAGATATTGGGCAAAACCGTCTACAAAACGAGCAGAAATGACTTTGTCATAACTTTGTGCTGTGATACTATTTTCAGAATTTCCATCAGCTTGATTTGCATCAGAAGGAGTCATTTGTGCTGAGCCGTCTTCAGCTAATATTTCACTTTCAAAAGATGCTAAAGCTTTTTGTCTATCTGCTTCATCTTTTTGAGCTTGAGCTTCAGGATCTGCTTCTGTGACTATTTTAAAGCCAAGGTATTGATCAATTTCTTCTTCGCCAGCATTCAAAACATCTCCATCTTGTGAAGCTGCACTTTTTGTTTGTGAAGATTGTTGACTTTGTGAAGCAGATTTTTCTTGGCCTATCTTTGTACTTGCATCATCAAGTGCATTGTCATAAAAGCCTTCTTCTTGCTTTTCTTGAGTTTGATTTTCATTATTACCAATCAATTCAGAAGTTTCAAGAAGTTCTTCTCGCATTTTTTCTTTATCTTGCATTTGATAATAATAATACCCACCACCTGCTACGGCCACAAGCATCAAAACGCCAACAAGCTTTGCCAATGTATTAGATGGTTTTTTGCCAATAACGGCTGGAGCTGGATCTTGCGAATTTGAATTTTGTGTATTCATAGAAAAGCCTTACTAGAGTTTATAAGGTTTAGAAAGAATTATTGCCCCATTTCCATCTTTTATATCAACGATAATGGCAAAAGCTTTGTCATATAAATCTTTGTTTTGGGCAGTAATAGGAAGAGTATACTTCTTATCTACACGCATTCTAAAGCTGTATGTGCCTTGTGGTTGTGCTATTTCAGTTCTTGTGCCGTCTGCTTGAAGAATTGCAAAGGAAATTACGCCTCTGTGTTTCACATTATTTAAATTCTTTAATGCAAAAGCTACATTAATGGCATTATTATTTTCTTCAGCTTTTAAGCTTTCAAAAGCCATTATTTTTGAACTTACTTCTTTGAGTTCTGGTTCAACTACAGCTTCTTTACTTTCTTCTATATCAAATTCAACAACAACTTTCTTTTTTTCTTCGCTTTCTTCAGGTTCTTGTGTTGCAAGAATATTTTCAAATAAAGGCTGACTATCTCTCAAACTCACACTTACACTGTCTTGTGTGCTTGCATCTTCTTGACTTGTTTCATCTAAAAGAACAGTGGATTGAGCTGTTTCAACTTGATCAAGAGCTTTTTCTTCAGAAATTGCAAGATTTTCTTCTTGTTCAGGCTCTAAAACAATTTCAGTTTTTTCTTCTACAACAGGCTCAGCAGACTTTTCTTCAAGTATTACAAGTTCTTCAACTTTTTCATTTTCTTGAACAGGCATATCACTTTCTGAAGAAGACATAGCTTTATTTGCTTCAATAAGGCCATCCATTTCTTTTTTCAATTGTGCTTGATGTTGAAACCAATAGAGCGATCCAACCATGATAACAAGTAAAACTATACCCGCCAAAACGCTGCTTGATACTTGCTTTCTTTTCTTTTTTGGTAAGATAAAGCCTTGTTTTGCTTGCGATGAATCCGCATTATTTTCAGGTGTACTCATAAAAACCTCTTAATTAGAATGTATAAAATCTACTTAATAGTAGTTTATTGCTTTGATTTTTCACTTCCACTAAAAAGCCTACTGCATTTACTGCATCAGCTTTAAGCTCGCTTGGGATTGGTATTTCATAATTTTTAGCAACCAATCTTAAGAAATTGTAGGTAGCAGGCGAGAAGTCTATGTATTTTTTTTCTCCATTTTCCAAAACAAGAGCGAAAGAAAAAACGCCTCTATGTCTTGTATCTATTCTATTTCTCAAAGTGAAGTTAGTGATAAGAAAAGACGGACTTTTTGTCACAGCAAAGCCTTCAAAGGCTATGTTTTCTGAATCTACTTCTTCAATATTAACAGAAGCTTTTTCTACTTGAGCTTGAACTTCCGGTGTTTGACTTACAGCTGTGCTTATATTCGAGCTTGTTTCTATAGTTGATGCTGCACTTGAAGATGTACTTTGTGTAGAAGCAATAGAACTTTCTTGTGTCTTATTAGCCTGACTAGATGAAAGAGGTTCATTCTTTGTGCTTGCATCGCCAAATAAAGGTTGACTCAATTCTTTAGCTTCGCTTTGTGATTTGCTTGGTTCATCAATAATTTCTTTGAATCTTTCGTCAATAGCAACAAGTTCTTCGGTTTTTTGCTTTTGGGCTTCGATTTCTTTTGCTGCTTTTTCTATAGCACTCAAATCAAGAGTTTCAGCATTTTTTAAATACTCATCTTGTTCTTGTTGCATTTGATCTTCACTTTTTTCTTCTGGTAACCAAAAAGCTAATCTTGCAATAAAATCTTTATCTTTATCTTCATCGCTATTAAAGCTATCAAAATTTATTTCTATTGAAAGAGCAACAAATGCAATAAATAATACGCTTAAAAATGTTTTCACAGAGCCTCACACTTGAGAGAAATTTTTTCTTAACATTAATAAAGTATCTAGAATATGTCAACAAATAAAGTACGCATTTAGATAATTCCCTAATATCATTGAGTATACCTTTTTTATATTCTCCTAAAAAAGCTTTTTTATCAAAAGAAATTTGACAAATATGCACTTTCAGTGTTAAAAGTACAAAAAATTTGCCTACTGTGCAAAAAAAATTTAGAAATTATATTTCACAACTTCTTTTTTGGAGTATTTATGAAAGTTACTATATGGGGCACTCGTGGTTCTGCACCTAATGCCAATGCGGACAAAATTAGATACGGTGGCAACACTACTTGTATTGAACTTGTTACAGACGCTGGTGATTGTATAATTTTAGATGCTGGAACTGGCATTAGAGATCTTGGTTCAAAACTTATAGAAAGCAAGAGAACTCAAAATTGTACTATTTGCTTCACGCATAGCCATTGGGATCATATGTATGGCATAACTGCTTTTACTCCTCTTTTTAAAAAAGATTGGAACATAAATCTTTATGGCCCTACTTTTGGCACGCATAATTGGCAGCAAACATTTGAAACTATTTTCACTACATCTTATTTTCCTGTTGTTTGGGAACAAATTGGAAAAAGACACACAATCACTGAATTTGACCCTGATTCTAGCTTTACAGTTGGTTCTGCCCTCATTGAAACTTGTACTACAAGCCACCCTGGCGGTTGTATCGCCTATAAAATTACTGCCGATGGCTGGACTTTCTTTTTTTCAGGCGATCATGAATGGGGAACAAGCAGTCCTGAAGAAATAGAAAAAATAGAAAATTTCATGAAAGGTTCTGATGTCATATTAGCTGACAGCCATTTCTTTGAAGATGAATACCCACGTCATGTAGGCTGGGGACATAGCACTATGGATCAATGGATAGAACACACTCAAAGAACAGGTGCAAAACTTCTTTTATTTACACATCATCATCCTGAACATTCAGATGAAGAATTAGATCAGTATTTGCTTTCCATGTATAAAAAACATTCAATTGTTCCTTATAGTATGGCTTTAGCCTATGATGGCATGGTTGTTAATCACGAAATGCAAATAGATATTGCAGAAGATCCAAGAGCACAATTTGCTTGTCCTATGTGCGCTTTTAGCCGTAAAGTATCTAAATATGCTGATTATGGCCTTGTTTTAGAAAGAATTTTATCTGAAGCCCGTTCTTTTGGACATTCAGATGCTGGAACTATCTATTTATTAGATAAATCCAATAGATTAGCTTTTTCTTACGCACAAAATGAAACCCTCTTTCCCGGCTCTGCTGCGAATAAAATGATTTATCTCAATTCTACAATTCCTTTAGATAAAAGTTCTATTGCTGGTTATGTGGCTTTGAGAAAAATAAGTCTTAACATTCCAAATGTTTATTCATTACCCAATAATGTGCCCTATAAATTCAATAGCGATTTTGACAAAACAACAGGCTATAGCACTGTTTCTATTCTTGCTGTTCCTCTTATAGGTATTAATAATAATGTTATAGGCGTCTTGCAACTTATTAATAGTCTTGACGAATACGGTAAAGCACAGCCTTTTAGCTCCTTGATTCAAGCTCAAGTTGAACAAATAGCACTCTTAGCGGCTGACACCATTGAAAGAAACCGTACTGCAACTGAACTGATTGTCCGCATGCTTGAAACTTCAAGCTTACGCGATCCAGCTGAAACTGCTGGCCACGTTATGCGTGTAGGCTCTGTTTCTTCCGAACTCTATCAACGCTGGGCAGAAAAAAGAAATACACCTACAGAAGAAATACGCACTACAAAAGATACTATTAAACATGCCGCCATGTTACACGATGTTGGCAAGGTTGGCATTCCTGATAACATATTAAAAAAACCTGGCAAACTCACAGATTTTGAATTTGATGAAATGAAGAAACACACTTTTCTTGGTGCAACCTTATTCAAAAATCCAACTTCAAATCTAGATAAAATGGCATTAAATATTGCCCTCCATCACCACCAAAAATGGAATGGCAAAGGCTATTCAGGCGATCCATCAATAGAAATTCTTTCTGGCAATTCAATACCATGGGAAGCAAGAATAACAGCTCTTGCTGACGTTTACGACGCTCTCATTTCAAAAAGATGCTACAAAGAACCTATGACACAAGAAAAAGCATTGGAAATTATTGTAAGAGAAGCTGGGCAGCATTTCGATCCAGAAATGGTAGAATGCTTACTAGAAATCAAAGAAATACTTCTCGTTATTTCACAACGTTACGCAGACGAATCTAACTATAATTAAAATATTTATTCTAAATTTCAAGATAGATTTAAATCTTGCTAAAATTAAATATAAATAAAACCAATGTTTTCCTATTAAAATCCTTGTCTTGACAAAAGGAATAAAAAAGCGTAGCTCATAATTAATATCTATTTAAATTTTAACCAAAAAAATGTATATATCAAAATTATATCATCGGGGTATTAACATGCAAGGACCATTTAAACTATTCAAAACTTCAACTCTCTTAATCATGCTTTCGCTTTTTTCCATGCCAGCATTTGCTGCTACTCAAGAAAAAGTAGATCTCATGCAAAGCTTGCAGAATGCTTTTGAGTATAGCCCAAAAATAAAAGCTTCATTAGAAAATACTTCTAAAGTAAAGCAAACAGTTCGCCAAGCACAAGCTGGCCATTTGCCATCAATTGATGCATGGGCTGGAGCAGGATTTGCACAAGAAGAGTCTACATTAAGTAAAAATAACAATACATTTGATGATGTTATAGAAACAGCAGAAATAGGCATGACTTTAAGTCTTTCTTTATGGTCAGGCGGAAGAACAACAGCTCTTGTAAAAGGCCGTAAATCTGCTTTAGAAGCATCTAATCTAGATGCTCTAAACACCTCAAATACCATAGCTTTTGAGACTATTACTACATACGTAGATCTTATTCGTCGCAAAGAATTAGTAAAACTTGCAAAAGGCCATGTAAATGCCCATAATCACACTCTTTCTTTATTGAGAAGTCGTGTTGCACAAGGTCTTTCAAGCACAGGCGAAGTAGATCAAGTTGTAGGCAGATTAAATATTGCAAAAGCAACATTATTATCGCATGAAGAAGCTCTAGAAGCGGCTCAAATCAATTATAAAAGATTAACAGGTCAAAATGCTCCTGAAAATCTTGTTCCTCTTGCAATGCCAAAAACTATTTATACAAATTTAGAAGAAGTAAATACTCTTTGCCTAGCAAACAATTACCAAATCCGTTCCCTTTTCGCTCAAATTGATGAAATCACTCATGAAAAAGACGCAGCAAGAAGTGCTTATTTACCAAATATTTCATTTGATGCTGGCCCATCTTACACATCTAAAGACACTTCTGGCGACAAAGACATTGTTGCTTGGGATGCTATGATAAACCTTAAATGGAACTTGTATAGCGGTGGCGAAGATGTTGCAATTGTTGAAGCAAGCAATGCAAATATCAGACAAGCAAAACTCAGCCTACACGATTCAAAAGATATGCTTGAAGAACAAGTAAGAAGAGTTTTTAACCGTGCAAAAACTGCAAAAGAACAAGAAGCTTTTTACGTGAAAGCACGCAAAGCAAGTATTGCTGCAAAAAACAACTACAATGCTCAATTCAAAGTTGGTAAAAGAGATTTACTCAGTGTTTTAGATGCTGAAACTGAAGCTTTTGCTTCTAGCATAGAAGCTGTTTTAGCTTCTTCTGAAGCTCTTTTAGCTCAATACCAACTCCATTCTTTAGCTGCTACTTTATTTGACGAATTACAAATCACACCAAAAGTACAATAAGCTTCACAATTAATACTTTAATTTTATGTGCTCTATGTTTTCCTACACAGAGCACATTTTCTTTTTTTAGACTTTTGTATTTCAACTAGGATGTGTTTCTAAATGTGTATGACTTAAATCAATAAAGAAATTTAAAGCATTTTATCATTGCATATTTCAAATATATTTCTAGATAAATCCTCTTTATTTTCAGCCAGATAACATTAATAGACTTAATCTCAATTTTAATGTAAATTGAATACATATTAAATACATAGAAAAATATTATAGCTAAAGGTAGCTTTGTGGAAAATAACATTCTATCAAATCAAAAAAATAATAAATCTTCATGGTTTTGGCAAATCATAAGACATTTTGCCCCTCTTTATCTGCATGTGGGCATTGCGTCTCTTATGGTGAATCTTTTTGCTTTAGCTATGCCTTTATTTGTGATGAATGTTTACGATAGAATCGTCCCAAACAATGCTTTTGAAAGCCTTTGGGTTCTCACTTTTGGTATTGTTCTCACGCTTATACTTGACTTTGTTCTCAGAAATGCGAGAGCTTATTTTGTAGACACAGCTGGCAGAAATACTGATGTTTTGCTCATGGGTAAATTCATGGACATTATTTCAGATATCAGACTTGATGTCATGCCAAATACTTCTGTGGGTGGGCTTTTAGCTAAAGTGCGAGAATTTGAATACATACGCGAATTTATGGGTTCGACAACTCTTATTGCTTTTCTCGATCTTCCTTTTATCTTGCTCTATATTCTCTTAATTGGCTTGCTTGGTGGTTGGCTTGTTTTAGTGCCTCTTTGTTTTGTGCCAATTATGCTTTTTTCTACTTTTATTGTACAAAATTCATTTAAAAGAGCTACGCAAGTTCAACTACAGGACAGTGTAAAAAAGAACGCACTTTTAGGCGAAATTGCCGCTGGTTTTGAAACGATGCGTGCGACAAGACTTGAAAATGCTCTTTCTCAAAGATGGGATACCTTAGTCGATACATCTGCTGACAGCACTATAAAAGCAAAATTACTTGGAGTTTTTACAGCTCATTGCAATCTCTTTCTTTCTTCACTTTCTTCAGTTTTATTGGTTTTCTTTGGAGTTTATACTATAGCTTCTGGTGCGATGAGTATGGGCAGTCTTATTGCTTGTGTCATACTTTTAGGCCGTTGCATAGCTCCGCTTACTTCTTTAGTAAATGTTTTGAGTAATTTGCATAAAGCAAAACTAGGATTAGAATCCTTGAATAATTTAATGCAAATGCCAAGAGAAAATCCACACGAACAAAATAGAAATGAAATAGACTCTCTTTTTGAAAGAGAAAAAATCAAAGAAGAGAAAAATCTTTTTGGACTTGAAAAAAGCACTATAGAAGACGAACCTGCGATGAATAATACTGTCGCAAATATTTCAAAAGAAAGATTACTTCTTAGTCGTAGAGCATTGCATGTAGATATTCTTTTCGATAATGTGAGTTTTCGTTATCCATCTGCCCCATCTATGGACACAATGACTTATTCACTTTCAAACGTGAATTTACGCATTGCAAAGGGCGAGCATATTGCACTTGTCGGCAAAACTGGATCAGGAAAATCTACCCTTACTCGACTAGCCGCCGGACTTTTCTTGCCAACAAGTGGCAAAACTTTTTATGGTGCAGTAGAAATGGGACTTGCACCAATGCGAACCATACGCAAAAATATAGGTGTTTTGCCTCAACAAGTTGTTCTTTTTAGTGGAACAATACGTTCAAATATCTGTGATGCATGGCCAGATGATGTTGAATTTACTGAAAATGCTTTACTTGAATTAGCAACTTTATGCGGAATAATGGACTTTGCTTCAAAGCATCCCTTAGGACTTGATATGCCTATAGGCGAACACGGCATTGGCCTTTCTGGCGGTCAAGCACAAGCAGTTGCTTTAGCAAGGGCTTTAGCTGGCAATCCTGATATCATTGTCTTAGACGAACCATCAAGCAATCTTGATGCCGAAAGCGAAAAATTACTTATTCAACGTTTACAACCTTATTTAATTGGTAAAACTCTTATTATTGCAACGCATAGAAATTCGATGCTCCACCTTGTAGACAAGGTTGTTACCCTAGAAGATGGAAGAATCACAAATCTTCTACAAGTCAAAAAGGTTACTGAAAATGCACAATAATAAAGATTTAGTAACTAAAGAAAAAAATATGACAAAGAAAAAGGCTGAAAATCTTAATAAAGAAGCCAAGTCTTTTACTTTGTATGATAAAATAATTAATATAATGCATGACTATAAAGAAGATAATTTACATCTTTCTGCAAGACAAAAAGCTATGCAAAAAAATGTTTCGACTTCGTCTATACGCTTGGTTTGGATAGTTTTTATCTCAGTATTTCTTCTTCTTCTTTGGGCTGGATTTTCAAATTTAGACGTAATTGTGCGTGGTATGGGACAAGTTGTTCCATCACAAAGAATACAATTAATTCAAAATCTTGAAGGTGGTATCCTTGAAGAAATTCTTGTCAAAGAAGGTGAAATAGTAGAAGAAAATCAACTTCTTGCTCGAATTGAAAATGTTTCTGCCGGTAGCCAATACAGAGAAGCACTTATACGCTCACTTGATCTGCAAGCAACTATTGCACGACTAAAAGCTCTTATCGAGAACACAGATCCGCTTTACCCAGAAGAAGTTTTAGAAAATCAAGAACTTGTAAATAGGCACAATAATATTTTTAAGGCTATGAAAGAACAAGAACAAGCCGAACTTGACATTCTTATTTCACAAGCGGAAGCACAGTTAAAAGAAGCTTCAGAACTTAAAGCAAAGGAAAAAGAATTAAAAACGAGTCTAGAACTTGTCACAAAGCAAAGACAATTAGCCGAAGTTGCTATGCGACAAGGGGCCTATTCTGAATTAGAATTTTTGGGTATTGAACAAAATGTACAAAAAATAAAATCAGATTTAATAGCTTTAGAGCATTCTATTCCACGTGTTGAAATCAAAGCAAGGGAAATGCAGGAAAGGCAAAAAAGCTATGATGCTGAAAGAAGACTAAAACATAATCAAGAAATAGGATTGAATGAATCACAACTTATTTCTTTGCAAGAATTACTCAAAGCTGGAAGCGATAAAGTTTCAAGAACTGAATTAAGAACACCTGTACGTGGAGTAGTGAAAAGAATCTACCAAACAACTGTTGGCGGAGTTCTTGCACCAGGTGCAACACTTATGGACATAGTGCCGCTTGACGATAATCTCATCATAGAAGCACGTTTTAGCCCCGCTGACATTGCCTTTTTATCGCCAAATCTACCTGCTATTGTGCGTTTTTCAGCCTATGATTTTTCAGTCTATGGATCTATGGACGCAAGTGTTGACACAATCAGTGCCGACACCTTACAAGATAATAATGGTATGATTTTCTATATAGTAAAAATCAAAACTAAGGACACGGTATTTAAAACGCAAGGCAGAGAATTGCCTATTATTGCAGGAATGCAGGCAGAAGTAGATATTGTGACGGGCAAGAAAACTATATTAGATTATATACTTAAACCAATTTTGAAAGTAACAAATAGAGCTTTTAGAGAACAATAGAAATTAATTTTTCTTATATATATAGATGGAGTAAAGATGAAAAAAGGTATATTTTCAAACCAAAAGTTTGTTATACTAGGTATAGGTTTATTTATGAGTGTTTTAATCACAACACTCTACATATACCAACCGTATGCAATGCGACAATTAGATCGTATTGTGTACGACACATTGTTAAGAAATACTGCAGATGGTAAAATTTCGCCAACACCTGCTATAGTTGATATTGATGAAGAAAGTTTAGAAGCTTATGGCCAATGGCCTTGGCCAAGACATCTATTAGCACAATTGCTAAAAATTCTTACTGAAAGCAATGCCGCTTCTATTGGTCTCGATATAATGTTTGCAGAAGCAGACAGATCTTCGCCATTAATTCTACAAAAATCTCTCAAAGATTCTTTCAATGTTGATTTGAGTTTTCAAGGTTTACCACGTTATTTAGAAGACAATGACAAGCTTTTTGCTTCTGTTGTGAGACAAACTCCAACAGTTCTTGGAACTTATGTACAATTTGACGGTGAACTTGCAGAACAAAATGCTTCAAGTGCAGTAGCAAGTAAGGAAATTTCAGCCTTACCTGACAATCTACCTCGTTATGAAGGCGTTATGGAGCGTATTCCGCCAAATGCACTTTCCCCACTTGAAACTATCACAAAGGGGGCTGGTGCTGTTTTACCTTTGCCTGTTCTCATTCCAGAAGCTCCGCTTGCTTCACTAAATGTTGCACCAGATCCTGATGGTATTGTAAGATCTATTCCTTTAGTTTTAAAAGTTGAGGATAGAATATTTATTTCTTTAGGATTAAGAGCACTTATGCGTGCTTTGAATCTTAAAAATATCGCACTTGAAGGTGGCCCTTATGGCTTGAATGCAATCTATGTTGGTAAATATCGCATTCCTGTTTCTCCAAATGGCTTATTTCAAATACCTTTCCAAGGCCCACGTGGCACATATCCTTACTATAGTGCAAAGGATATTTTAGACGGTAAAGTTCCTGCTGAAGAATTAGCTGGCAGAGTTTTATTAGTTGGAACTTCTGCTTCTGGCTTACTTGATATTCGAGCTACACCTTTTGATCCTATTTTTCCAGGGGTTGAAAGCCATGCAGCAGTAGTAGACGCAATTCTTTCAGAAAGAAGCATAATCATTCCAACTTGGACACCATTTATTCAAGTTTCTTTCATTCTTTTTATGGGCTTACTCTCAACCATACTCTTTGGCTTTGCACCTGCACTTGTCTATATTCCATCTTTCTTGCTTTTTGCTGGTGGCAGTGCCTATTCATCATGGTATGCCTTTGGACAAAATTTATTTATTTCACCTCAATACGCACTTCTTACAGTAATTTCAATTATGATTATTCTTTTAGGTGTGCGTTTTGTTTATGAAGCACAGCAAAAAAGACAATTACGTAAAGCGTTTAGCCGTTATGTATCTCCTGAAATGGTAAATAGAATAGCAGACAGAGGCGAAGTTGTTCTTGCAGGCGAAGAACGTGAAGTAACACTAATTTTTACGGATATTCGTGGTTTTACTTCAATTGCCGAACAATTAGCACCTGCTGATATGGTAGGAGTTCTCAATAGATATTTCACACCTATGACAGGGCTTATCCAAGAAACTCAAGGTACTGTTGATAAATTTATTGGCGATGCTATTATGGCTTTTTGGAATGCTCCTCTTGATGTTGTTGGACATGAGCTAAAAGCTGTCAAAACAGCTTTAGGCATGCATAAAGCATTAGATAATCTCAATGTTGAACTAGAAGAAGAATTTAATATCAAACTCCGTATGGGTGCTGGCATTCATACAGGTAAGGTTTATGTTGGAAACATGGGTTCTGAGGAATTACTCGACTATACATGTATAGGCGATACTGTAAACCTTTCTTCAAGACTTGAAGGTATGTGTTCACATTACGGCGTTGGAATTGTTGTCAGCTCAATAACTGCAAATCGTTGTAAAGAATCACTAAAAGAAGAACTTATTAAAACAAGTGCAAGAAATATCAATAATACTTCATCAGTTTCAGAAGATCAATTACCAATACGCTTTGTTGCTCTAGATACAATTCGTGTAAAGGGTAAAGAAGAGCCAGTTGACATTATGCTTCCAATACTTGCAGAAGAAGCTCAAATGCGATCTGAAGAATTAAACTATTTTGCAAGAGGCAGAGAATATTATAAAAATGCCCGTTTTGCTGACGCCTTACCTATGTTTAAAAAGCTTCAACTTAAATTCCCTGAAACAAAGATTTATTCTATATACACAGAAAGATGTACAGCTTTATTAGAAGATCATCCTAAGAATTGGGATGGCGTTTGGCGTTTTGATAAGAAATAAAAATCAACATTAAGTCGACAAAAGGGGCAAGTATGGTAGTTTATGATTCAAAAAATAGTGAATTAGTTCATCCTTATTCATATCATATTCCTATTCTAAGCAATACTTGCCCCTCTTGGAAAGAAATCTTATCTTTAGCACATCCAATTCACTTAGAGAAAAATGCCCCCTTAGAAGGCTATAAATATAATAGGCATGACTTTTTTTATGTTAGTAATGGCCTTGTACAAATTCAAGACTATTTATATTCTGGCAAAGTTTCACACGGACTTTGTTTTGCCGAAGGAAGCCTTTGTAATATATCCTCTTCTTGCCTCCAATTAGACTATAGCGAAGTTGGCCTTTATTGTGTAAAAAAAGCCTTGGTGTACAGATTTAATGGAAATTTATTACAAGATGCAAATTTTTTATCTAATCATCCGCAACAAGTAATGGAAGCCTTCCGACAATTAGCAAAAAATGCTCTCATACATTCAGTCTATAATAGCTTTATGGTCAACTCATCGCCAAATACAAAATTAGCTAGATTTTTACTTGCTTATTCCTTTGAAAAAAAATCACTGACATTCTGCTTGCCTCTCAAACAAGAAGAAGTCGCAAACTTACTAAAAATGCACAGAGTCACTTTTCTAAAAAGTATGCAAAACTTCAAAGAAGAAGGTATACTTACACTCAATAAAAAAGAAATAACAATTGTTAATTCAAATGCACTAGAAGAAATAGCTCAAGATTAAAATAGATTGCCACGTCATTCACTTTGTTCATTCCTCGCAAGTGGCTTGATGACGAGTTGGTTGAATGTTTGTAATAGGATGAATATTTCTATTATAAAATTTTTTGTATTTTTATTATAAGTCGTGAATGAACTATTTTTGACTCGTCATTGCGAATGAGCATTTTCTCAAAATGCGATTGTGGCAATCCATGCTTTATAATTTTTTTTGCTTTTCATTTTAGTATAATATTTAAACTTATGCTTCGCCCTTCGCCACCAGCAGGGGTTAAAACTGACAAGGTGTTTGAAGCAGTAAATAGAGAAATAAGAGATATGAATATATCATAGTATATAATAGATTGCCACGTCATTCACTTTGTTCATTCCTCGCAATGACGAGTTGGTAATACTTTTAAATGGGATGAATATTTCTATACATTTAAATGAAATATCAACTAATAAACTACATACAATCGATACCTATACTAATAGACCATGAGAT
>CAYJAZ010000011.1:81025-86854 GCA_964368455.1 uncultured Desulfovibrionaceae bacterium | reverse complement strand
CCATGCCCTTATAGGGCAGAACAAACCGCCCCTTGAAGGGGCGGTCATGATTTTTTGTATCTTTCTTTTCTTAAGAGTATTTTTCTTTGCAAAGTAAGAAAAATACTCTTTAGTTGTTTGGAAAAGTTATTATGAAATAATCAAATTATCTCCATCATAATCGATATAATCTTCAAGCTTGAATCCTTCCATTGGGCTTTCAACAACGATTGTGAATTCATCAGTTTCTGCGTCTTTAGTGATAATAATACTATCATCTCTTAAAGTAACTGTATAATCATCATTTTCAAAAGCAGATAAATCAATTTTATCAAGGCTGTCTAAGTCTGTTATTGTATCAGATCCATTCTTGAAACTATCTACTGTAAATACAAAGACATCGGCGCCTTCGCCACCAGTAAGAACATTCTCACCAGAGCCAGCAAAGAGGATATCATTGCCAGCACCACCGATTAATGTATCGTTACCATTACCGCCGATTAAGATATCATCACCATCATTACCATATAATGTATCATTACCGCCTAAACCAATAACAATATCATCACCGTAACCGCCATAGATTAAATCATCACCACCATCAACGGCACCTTGCATTGCATTTGTAGCAATAATAAGTTTATCAAGCTGTGTTCCAATAATGTCACCACTATCATCTTTTAAGCTATCCACTAATTCTTCTACTAATTCAGCTGTATAAACTTCAAGATTTATCTTACCGTCTTCATCAAGCTCAACCCATTCATTATTTGGATTAATCAAGCCAGCTTCAGTATATCTTTCAGGATTTACAATACCAAGTTCTTTTGCAAGATTATATAAATCATCATTACTTTGATCTGTATCAGTCACAGATTTAATAGTTTCAGTATCTAAACCATTTTCATCTTTTTCGTATTCAATAACAACGCCATTACCTAGTGAACCATCGCCAATAAGTAAGTCCTTGCCACCTTGTCCAAAGATTTTATCATCGCCTAAACCGCCAAGAAGAGCATCATGATCTGTATCTTCAAGAGGATTTTCAGTTTTAGTTTGTTCAGCAATTAAAGCTTCATTCTTTTCGATATAATTCAAGATGTTTTGTGCACTTAAGTAATCGTCAGCACCATAACCAGCTGCTTTTTTAAGTTCATCCATAGATGTTCCGCCAAGCATCAAGTCATCACCAGCACCAGCATCTCTTACACCAATAGTTATCGGCTTTAAGCTCAACTTACCATCTGCTTGCATTTCGCCTAAATCGCCAACAACGCCCCAATATGAACCTTCAGTCACTACTAAATCATTGCCGTCATAATTATCTTTATCAAATAAACCATCTTTATCGATAAGATCACTATTTTCAGGATTTTCAGCAAATTCTGGATCGATACCTACTGCAGTGAAGTCATTATCTTGATCTACAATATGTCCTAAGATATTATCTACATGATCAATAATTTCTTCGGATACAAGATTTTTATTATTGCTAAAGAAGAAGTTTGAATTGTGGACTGCATCAGCTCCAACAAATACACCTTTGTTTGTTACTGTGCCCCAGTTTGTTTCAAATGCGTTTGGATCTTCATAATTAACGCCATCTTTTTTAACTTGAATAAGGAGTTGATATCTAGTTGGATCATCAGGAGTTGAGCCTTTATTAGTATCATAGACTGTAAGGATATATTCAACACCATTTATAGTTGTAGTAAAATATTTACCAAGAATAGTGTCTTCTAATATCGCATAGTTTGCTCCATCAGGTATCAAACCATTACTTTCTAAATAGTCATCATAAAGTGCCTTGCCTTCGATACCAAATATTTTATCTAGCTCAAAGGTAACCTTACTATTTTTTCCGTCATCATCGATATTGATATTTTTGTCATTTAAATTATAGCCATTATCAACATCATAATATGTTGAAGCACCATCAGCTACAAAGATAAATTTATTTGTATAGCCATTACCTTCTTCTGTATCATACCATGCATTAGCTTTTTCTAAAGCTTCTTCATAGTTTGTACCCCAAGTAGTGCCGTCATTTCTAATAGCTTCGATCGCATCTGTATAAGAATCTGTTTTGCCATCGCCATCTACATCATTTTCAACATACCAACCTGTAACAGTTTCATTTGCTTCGTTAGTATATTCACCATATTTCACATCATATTCTATTGCACTCTTACCAAAAGTGATAATATTAAGATTAATTTCACCACCTAAAGTATTTTGGCTGTAATCGCCAAGAGTATCAAGATAGCCATCTAAAGCATTAAGAGCATTTTCAAAGCGAGTAATACCATTTGTATCTTTTGCACCCATACTTTGCGACGCATCTAAAAGAATACAGAGATTATAGTCTGTGCCTGGTTCAAGAGTACCAATAACACCAACATTTGGATTTGTGATAATGTCGTTTTCATTTTCTGTATTTGTTGCAAAAACATCTAATGAAGCAGTATCATTATCGCCATCAGTAATAGTAAATTTATAATTTTCTGTTTTACCATCAGGGATATTATTGATAGTTACGTTCCAATCACCTTCAACATTAGATTTTGTCAATGTCACATCACCAAAAGTCAATTTACCATCAACAGCATCAGCAATGTTTAAAGTAATTGGTTCGCCAATTGGATTATTGTTTTCATCGTATTCTTGAAGAGTAATGGTTGCATTTGTTGAATCAGCACCAGTTTCTAAAGTAATTAAGCCTTTAGCAACTTCTGCACCATCAACAAGTACCATGTCAAGTTCGCCTGTTCCCTTTGCATCTGCTACAGGGCCATCGTCCTTTACTTCAAAACCTATTGTTGTCATGTTTGCGTTACCGCTATTATCTGTAACGGTTACTACGACTTTGCCCGGCAAGTTTACACTTTCATTATCACTATTTGGATTTGTATGTTTTACAGCTTCGTCTTGCTTATAAGTGTATGTAAGCGTATTACCAGAAACTTTGAAAGACAATGTGCCATTATCTACATCAATAGTTTCTCCGTTTACTTCTTTAACTGTATACTCTGTACCATCAATAGTGATAGTTTTGGCATTAGCAATATCAAGGGTTCCACTTGCTGTTGAACCGTCAGCATTAGGAGTTGTACCCTCTGCCATTTCACTTTCATCTACAGTAAGTGTCTTAGCATCAAGCACAAACTTTGTGCTTGTCATATCACCGTCTTTGTCAGTTGCTGTGAATGTAATCTCTGTTTCAGCATCATATCCTGTACTTGGTGTAAACTTCCATTCAATAGGAGTTTTGCTTTGATCAACGATAAGTGTGCCTAATACAGTGCCTTTATCATCCTTGTATGTATAAGTTGTTGTTTCTCCATCAATTGTAGAATCTAATGTTTGTCCATTAATGCTCACGTCAAGATCAGCCAAACCATCAGCAGTTTTAATGTCAAGAGTACTACTTGTTGTAGTAGTGTTAGTGATAAAATTAACGCTTTCCACAACAAAGTCATCGGCACCATTGCCGTTAGTAGCAATGACAATTTTATCAAAAGAAGCACCATCACTTACAATTACTTTAAATTCATTTGCGTTGAAGTTATCAAGTTCATAAAGATTAATATCTAATGCTACTCCATCTTTATAGAGTATAACAGTTGGGCTAGCTCCACCGTTCCATTCTACAAGCGTGAAAGTAAGACTACTGCTTGTTTGCCCCTCTGAGAGTTCAATTTGAACTGCTTCATATTCATTACCTGTCTTGTCAATTTGGGCACCACCATCTCCACCATTTTTGTTAGAGATGCCAAGTCCTTTTACGTCTTCATTCTTTTCGTAATGAGTTAAGAGCTTAGACTTGCCAGGTGATCCAAATTCGCCATTATCGAGAATGCCAGCAGTAAATGTTAAACCATTTATTACTAGTTCTGATTTATCAGCACTTAGGCCACTGCTAAAATCATCAGTAAGAAGTTCAGCAAAGTTAGTTTCCACAGTATTTACTTTTGTAGTGAAATTGGAATGCTTTATTTCAAGAATATCATCTTGAATTTGAACATTGATAGAACCTTCAGTACTCGTGCTTCCATCAGAAATATTGAAACCAAAGTTGAGGTCGCTATTATCTTTACCTTCTGTTGGCTCAATAGGTTCAGATGGATCACCTTCAAAGTCAGTATTATGATCTGAAGCTGAGTTATCAGGGTCATCATGGTGAACAGATTCTTTCAGTTCAACTTCATAAGTAAATTCACCATTAGTTGTAGTACTTTCAGTTACGGTAATAGTGATTATTTCTTTGCCATCAGCTGTACCTATAAGCTTATTGCTATTATCTTTGTCGATTGACCATTCAACTTTATCGCCTTCTGAAGTCCAAAGATCAGGTTGTTTTCCAGCAGTTAAATCCCATTCAAAGCTTAAGTCATCGCCATTAAGATCTTTTGCTGTGATGGAGCCTGTTGCTTTTGTTTGATCTGGGAAGCTTTCTACACCATCAATATTTTGACCTGCTTTGCCTGCTCCTGTGCCGTCAGCAAGATAAACTTCAGATACATGAGTGTCTGTAGATGCTACGGTTGGAGGGCTATTTCCAGCTTCAACAGTATGTTTCACTTCATCTTTATCGCCATCAGTAAAAGTAGTTTCTATATCTGTTCTTCCTGAAACTTCATAAGAAACTTCCCAAGTGTCTGTTGGTTTACCATCTGCACCAATTTGCTGAGTGTAGGTTACATCGCCAAGTCTAATAGTAAAGCCCTCTGTAGCATTACCTTTTACCTCAGCATTAGTTAACCAATCATCACCAGTAATTACATCCCAAGTTTGGTTATCAGCATCCCATTCAACACCAAGATTTTTTGTTCCACCAGCTGAAATTACTATTGTAGAACCATCAGCATCAGCACCATGATTAAATTCTATGAGAGCTCTAGCAACACCATTTTCATCAACTTCTGCAAGAGAAGTGTTTAAATTGCCGTCAGTTTCTGGGAGATAATTGTTTACTGAAGTAGAAACTACAGGGGCATCATCAACAATCTTTACAGTAACTTCTACTGTATAAGTATTACCATTTGGACCAATAACACTTACTTCAAATGGATTATTTGCCAACGAAGCAATATCGTCAGCACCTTGAACTGTATGTCCATCAAATGCTTTTGTTTGTGTGAAATAAAGTGTTTTACCATCAGCAGAAACTGAGAAAGTTCCGTTATTTGATGTTGGTAAATCATTTTGATCAAAAGTGCCTTCATCAGCAGAAAGAGTAAGAACTGTTGTAAGAGTGTTGAGAGCAGCATCGTCAGTTGTAACGCTAGCTGTTTTATTTGCATGAGTTACATCAGTAATATCAATTGTTAATGTAGATTCAGCAGTAAGGCCTTTATCATTAGTTGCTTCGTATTTAAAGACTAAATCATTCACATTCGCAGTTATTGAATCTGGATTTGACTTGAAGGTATATGAACCATCAGCATTTACTATGAGGGTTCCTAAGCTAGAAGAAAGCTTAATGCTAGAGCCAACAATTTCTTTTGTCCATACAACATTACCAGTATTACCATCAGCATTCACGTCTGTTATGCCACCATCTGCATGCCAAGCATCATTTGGAATATCGCCATTACTACCATCATTATTGCTATCGCCAAGTAAACCTTCAGCAGCACTTACAGTCAATAATGCACCTTCACTTACAGTATTTTCATCTGCGTCTAAAACTGGAGCTTCATCAGCACCATTTACTGTGATTGTAAGGTTTTGGCTATGATTAGCACCATGAGCATCTGTTGTTGTGATTTCAAATACTTCTTGTTGAGGAGCACTTGAACCTGTAAGAGCATTCAATGCATTGTATTTATCGCCATCAGCTTCTGTATA
>CAYJAZ010000011.1:0-80925 GCA_964368455.1 uncultured Desulfovibrionaceae bacterium | reverse complement strand
TAAGAGTAAGAGTTTGGCTATGATTAGCACCCCATTTATCTGTTGTTGTGATTTCGAATACTTCTTGTTGAGAATCATTTGAACCTGTAAGAGCATTCAATGCATTGTATTTATCGCCATCAGCTTCTGTATAAAGAGTATAAGTATAATCGCCATCAGCTTCGATAACTAATGTACCGTACTTACCTTCAATTGTGATTGTGCCAGAATTTACATTTGCATCTTCTGTAAATACGCTTCCGTTAGTTGTTACAGATTTAGCACTGATAGTTTGGCCAGATAAATCATTTGTGCCACCGTCTGAATCGACATCTAAAACAGAAAGCTTTCCAACTACAGTCAAGTCAGAAGCGTCTGTCACAGAAACATCAGAAGGAGCATTTAATGAAAGAGTTGGTCTATCGTTTGTGCCAGTGATTGTGATTGTAATAGTTTCCTTGACAGTACCACCATTACCATCAGAAACTTGAAGAGTAAATTTAACTTTTTCTACTTCGCCATGTTTCAAAGCTTGCACTTGTGGACTTGTTTCATTTAATTCAAATTCATAAGTCGCTTCTTTCAAACCGTCAGTAACAATTTTAATTGTACCAAATTCATTAGTGATTGATGTTTGCGGATCTTTATTGCTATCCAAGAAATTAAAACTAAGATCTGTATCTAATGAATCTACATCTTCAGCTTTTATTGTACCTTTAACTGTAACAGCTCCAGTATACGGATTGTTTGGTGATGTAGCATGGATATCTGTACCATCAGCATCACGGCCATGCCCTGATTCAAAGAGAGTCAAATCTTCATGACTTGTGATAGTTGGCTTATCATTAGTGCCTTTAATGTCAAAACTTAATTCTTTTTCGTCTGTAGCATTATGCTTATCAGTTGTTTTAACATTAAAACTTTCTTGAACTAATTGCCCTTTATTCAAGGCTTGAGTAGCTTTTATTTGAGCTTCTGTGACACCAAGTTGGTAAGAATATTCGCCAGTTGAACTGTTGATAGTCAAATTACCGTATAAACCTTCAATAGTGTAAGAACCATTATCAACTTCAATAAAATTATCAATAGTTTCTAAATCATTTGTATGCTTTGATGTAATTTCAAGTGTTTGAATTTCTCCATCATTGTCAATATCTTTAACCTTGATTTTACCTGTACGAATATTATCGCTGTTATCTGGTGTATCTAAAACCTTTTCTGAAAGAGTTTTGCCTTCAACATCCATAAATTTAATTTCAGGAGCATCGTTAGTACCAGTAATTTTTACAGTCACTTCTTTTGCAATCCAAGCACCATTACTATCTTTTGCATAAACTGTGAAGGTTTCAAATTTTTCTTGTCCTTCACTTAAACGTTCGACTTTATTGGTGCCTTGATTGAGTTCAAAACTAAAATTACCTTGAGCATCTACTGAGAAAACACCTCTAGTACCATCTATAGAAGTTAGATTAGTTGGAATTACTTGATCAAAGTTAATTCCACCAGCAACTTCTGGACCAACAAAATAAGAAAGAGTGTCGCCGTTGTCATTATCTGATACATTATAAAGTTCTGAATCTTTATCAACGCCAGCATTTGGATTTAATACAGAATCTTCAACAACTGCTAAATCAAATTTAGCATTGTCTTCAATAGTATTTACTACAACTTCAAAAGGTCTATCGTTAGAACCTGTTAGATTTACAGTAAAGTTTGCAGGAACAGTAGTTGTTCCATCAGAGACTAAAACAGTAAATGGAATTTCAAATGGTTGATTTTGTGCTAAAGAATTTATAGTTGAATTTTGGTCATTAAGTTCAAAAGTATAAGTAGCACCAAGTGGAGAGTTTGTGATTGTAAGAGTTCCGAATTCTGTTACTAATGTAGAAACTTGTGAACCTGGAAGGCCAGTAGTTGTACCACCAGAAACTGTGTAGGTTAAAATATCACCTTCAGCGTCTGTGCCTTGAATGCTGCCTGTAAGTATTGTATTAAGATAGGTTAAGTTAGGATTGCTTGTAGCAAAAGAAGTGTCAGGATTTCTACCTACACCATCTTCAAACATAGAAACTTCTATATCTGCTAGTTCTGGAGCAATACTTGCTGAAGATCTAAATTCGCCTTGGAAGCCATTTCTGCCATAACCAGAACCACCAATAACATTACCTAAAGCATCTATACCAGTTGCAAGACTATCGCCAGCACCAGCTCCAAAACGCAAACCATCGTTCGCAACTGTAGGTGCCGCAGCAGGACCAGCAGCAGGCATAAGATTTTCATCTAAGGCAGCAAAGAAATCTTCACCACTAACAAAACCATTATCCACCATGAAGTCAGGAATGTTTTCGCTGTCATAGGTAGTATAAAAGTCTTCTAAAACTAATGTAGAGTCACTTTCTTCAAAGTAGATTTCTAAATTATCGTCTACTTTTTCAAATAAAGCATCGCCTAAATCAAAGGCAAGATTTAATGAGGTAACAGTATCATCAATTGCAATAGTTATTTGTTCACCATTTAATGGTGCTTGTAATAATAATTCAGCCATAATTGCATCCTCGCATGATTATTAAAAAATAATCACAAGTTTAAAGATTTTTATTATTTTGTCTTACGTTTACTTTATTTTTGTTTAACAAAATCGTTCAAAACTTTAAACAATTCCAAATGCTCCAAATCAAACATTTTCTAATTTGCAATAAATATTACATACTAGACAAGGTTTGCTTTGAATATGCGAACTTGTTTCTATATAAATAACTATTTAAACCTACAATCAAAACGAAAGTGTAGGTTTTGTCGATACTGAAACTCAATCAAGTATCTTCGGAGAGCAATATCTCCTCTTTTTCCACTGAGAAAAAAGAATATAGTGGAAAGATGATTAAAACATACACCCTAAAAAACTCCTTGTCAAGCTTTTTTTATTTTTACTCAATTATTACAATTTAGTAAAATTCTCTAAAAAAAATCTAATTATTATAATTATTAAAAAAAATGCAAAAAAACATATTATTTCTTTTAGTTAATAAGATAATTTTCTTGACTATTTTTTTTTATAATTTATCCTTAAAATACTTTCAAAAACATTAATGCAAAAAGATAAAAGCAAATATAAAAAATTTCTATTAAAGGATATTCATATGGACATTTGTATCATCACAGGCGTAGCAAGAGGATTAGGCTTAGAAATGAAAAAAGCTTTCTTAGAACAAGGTTATTATGTTATAGGAATTGATGTTTTAAAGCCTATAAAATCAAATACTAACAAAGAAGAAAATTTTTATTTCATGCATTGTGATCTTTCAAAGAAAAAACAAATAAAAAAAGCATTTAAGCATATTCATGAAAAGTTTGAAAAAGCCCATATTCTTATCAATAATGCCGCAATTTCGAATTTTGAACTGCCTATAGAAAAAACAAGTGCCAAAGTGTATAAAAAAGTTTTAAACACAAATCTTAAAGCACCTTTTCTATGTTCAAAATATTTTATCAAAGTAAATCAAGGAGAAGAATACGGTAGAATTATCAACATAGCTTCTACAAGATGGCATCAAAACATGGCAGATTGGGAACTTTATGGAATGAGTAAGGGAGGGTTAATCTCTTTAACCAACACTCTTTGCGTTTCACTTTTAGGAAGTCCAATCACAGTCAATGCAATCTCACCAGGCTACATTCATGTTGGCAAAGAAAAACTAGAAAAAAGAGATCATCTTATACACCCATCAAATAGAGTTGGAAAAGCATGTGACATTTCAAGGACTTGTTTGTTTTTAGCCCATAGAGAAAGTGATTTTATTAATGGTGCCAACATTATTGTCGATGGCGGAATGACAAAGAAAATGATTTATTAAAATTCTATATATTTCAAAAAGATAGAAAGATAAAGAAAGATAAATTTATAGCACTTTAAAGTCATATTGAAAGTGCTATATTTTTTAAAAAGCTTCAAACAACATTTTAAGAGCAAGCAAAAAAAGTAATAAAGCAAACATTTGCTTTATACGCTTCACTGGCATGCTATGTACAAGACGAACTCCAAGAGGTGCGAAAATCATACTAAAAACAACTATGCAAGCTAAAGCAGGTAAATAAATAAAGCCAGCGGAATAAGGGGGAAGATTTTCAGCATTAAGTCCATTCACATAAAAGCCTATAGCACCTGAGATTGCAATAAAAATCCCAATAGCTGAAGAGGTTGCTATAGCTTTTCTCATTTCAACATTATGCCAAAGCATAAATGGCACAGAAAGAGTTCCCCCGCCAATGCCTACAAGAGAGGAAATAAAGCCAATAGCAATGCCAAAGAGATTTAAAATTTTAAACGAAGGAATTGAAGCATTTGCCTTAGGATTATTGTTTATAACAGTTCTGTAAGACACAAATAAAAGAAAAAGAGCAAAGATAATTTGTAAATAAATTGCTGGTAATTTAGCTACTACAATAGAACCTAAATATGTGCCTACACAAATTCCAAGAACAATATTTCGCACTATGCTCCAATCGACAGCCTTTCTTTTATGTTGTGCGTAAGCACTTGAAAAAGAAGTAAAAATAATACTAGCTAGAGATGTACCAAGGGCTAAATGTATAGAAATTTCTGGCGAAACAGAAAGCTGACTAAAAGCTAAAAGTAACATGGGCACAATAACAGAACCACCGCCAACACCTAACATGCCAGACAATAAACCAGCGAGCACACCAGAAATAGCATAGAGAAATATTTCAAATAACATAAAAAAACAAAACACCCTTTTTCAAAGAAAAAATTACAAACTTTCGCCGTATAAATCAATAAATGTATCGAAATCTAGAGGCTTATTGAAAAAATACCCCTGCCCATAAAAACAACCAAATTCTTGCAGCATTTCTTTTTGTTCAACAGTTTCAATGCCTTCTGCAACGCAAGCAGAAGAACCAATTTCCTTAATTGTTTTAACAATATTTCGAACCACAATAGCATTTTGTTTATTATGGACTATATTATCAACCAATCTTTTATCTATTTTTACTTCAGAAAAATCTGTCATTGCAAGCATTAATAAATTAGAATGCATAGCACCAAAATCGTCTAAAGATATATCAAAACCTGCATCTTTAATAGATTTTAATTTTTTTGCGAAAAATTCAAAATCCAATTTGTCAATACTTTCAGTTATTTCAATCTTAACATATTCATGTTCAACATTATATTCTTTACAAATACGCACTATTTCATCTACCAAATCAGAAGAAAGAAAAGTCACACGAGAAAAATTGACTGCAATTTTTAATGGTTTGCCCATTTCTTTCAATTTTTGAATATAGTAACACACTTTTTCAAGCACATAAAAATCTATATGGCGAATAGTGCCCTCGTGTTCGTATATTGGAATAAATCTATCTGGAGGAATAATTTTTCCATGAGCATCTATCTTACGAATCAAGGCCTCTGCACCTATGATTTTATTTGTGGATAAATCTACTTTTGGCTGTAAATGAACGGTAAAAAGACCATTTCTGATTTCGTCTAAAAGTATATCTATATGATTTGTACGGCTTTTTACTTCGCCTAAAGGCTTTTTCGTATAATATTTTTGTTTATCAGCAAACATCAATTCATTAGACTGTTTAACTTGCTGTGTTATATCAATTGCCCTACCTTCTTGCCATATTTCACCAAGGGCATATGAAACTTCTTCATTTAAGCCATTTTCTTTACGCAAAGCAGAAACAAGAAGTTCAAATTCATTGAATTTTATATTTTTACAAAAAATAACAAATTCATCGCCAGCTAAACGGTAGACATCTTTGAGTATAAATTTATTCAAAATGGCTGCAAATTGTTTTAAAATATAATCACCGTATTGCACACCATAAAGATCATTGATTCTTTTCAAGCCATTTACATTCAATGTAATAACACCCATTGAATCTAAGTTTTCAAGTTCTAATTCATCTATTTTTAGAATAAATTTATTTCTATTAAAAAAGCCTGTTAAATTATCAGTATAGGAGAGGTATTCTAATTGTTTCATCAATTTATTTTTTCTTAAATCTTCTTGAATAAAGACAGAAATAGAATGCAATAAAGAGAGATCTTTGAGATTTTTATTTGCATTATCAACACCGATGAAAGCAGATACTTTACCATCTAAATACATAGGCGTGATCAAAAGTGACTTTGTATTTGTTACTTTGAGCATATGATAAAATGGCGTATCTCTTTCTAAATCAGATAATTTTACAATAGAAAATTCGCCTTTTTCTTTAAAAGCTTCAAGAAAAATTTCTAATTCGCCTTTAGATATATAGGGCAAGGTTTCAATCACAGAATAAGAAGGTTCAAAACACCATTCATGCGTGTTTTTCGCTGTCATTGTTTCTGTTTGTATTTGATACACATAAGCTCTTTGTGCTTCGTAATATAAGCCTACAAGAGCAAGAAGTTTATTGATAGCATTTGCTTCGTCTTCTTCAACTAAAGTCTGTATACAAGAGATAAGAGTTTGGCCTAATTCTAATTTATTAGTTAAATCTTCGATATAAGCGTCTTGTTTTGTGTTATCCATAGCAACGCTAAGGCGTGCTCTTCTATCGCCTACGTCAATAAGAGTATCGTAAATAGAATATTTAATACCTGCAATTTTTACAAAGGTTTCTCTTGAAACATTTTTGCCATAATCCAACAAAATATTATTGCAATCTTCGCAAGGTTTTTCTAAATTTTGAAGAAGTTGATAGCATTTTTTCCCTATAAAATCTCCATCATTTTCAAAACCAAAAGCTTTTTTAGCGGCTTTATTGGCATAGAGAAGTTCATAGCTCTCAAAATCTGAAATATAGCAAAGAAAGGATTGAGAATCCATTGCTATCTTGGTTAAGTCTTCCTGTGACATAGCGTACCTATCTTTTTATAATGATTATAAAAATTACAATTTTTATTATAAAAATACAACACAATACTATTGTACAAATTTTTGTATACAATTGCAAGTAAAATATACAAAAGCCAATAGTTAAGAAAGATAATAATATATCTTTTGCTATTTTTACTGCTTTTAGCTGAGTTTTTTAGTCTTTTCTAAATCAAGTAATTTCTTTTTCATTTCTAAGCCTCCAGCATATCCAACTAAAGACTTATTCGAACCTATAACTCTATGACAAGGAACAGCTATAGCTATTGGATTCTTATTATTAGCCATACCAACAGCTCTGCATGCTTTTTCATTGCCAACTGCAATTGCTATTTCTTTATAAGATCTTGTTTCTCCATAGGGAATATCGCAGAGAGCTTTCCAAACTTTTTTCTGAAATTCAGTACCTTTCATTGACATTGGAAAATCAAAAACCATTCTTTCGCCATTGAAATATTCTGTTAATTGCTGGAAAACTTTATCGATTAATTCAGTTTTTTGCCCATAATCTTCTATTTCTTCATGCACTGTGTCAATAAAAGTCACACAATTATTCTCTTCTACAATTTTCAATGGACCAAACATACTTGAATAAATGGCAAATTTTTGCATAAAACTCTTCCTTTATAATTAATTTATACTATCTTATCAGCAATTTCAAAAGGATGAGACAAAGAAAAAATAGTTATATCATCTGAAGCTTCTGCTTCGCCTCTAAAGTCAAGTATAGAGGTAAAGATATTATTTATCATATCTTGAGTATTGCAATGTGCATTTTGTGATAAAAATTCCACTAATCTTTCATCAGAATATAAAACATTTTCTTCATTCATAGCTTCGGTGACGCCATCAGAAAAGGCTACAAGGGTTTCATTTTCTCCTAATTTATCAAAATAAGAAGAATATTCAACCATTTCAAAAACACCCACCATAGGCCCACTCAAACCTTCTAGCATACGAACTTCTTTAGTTTCTCTATTCACAACTAAAGGCTGACAATGACCGCCATTGAGGTATTCGATTTCAGAAGTAATTGGATCGTAGATCAAGACAAGCAAGGTAACAAACATATTTGCGTCATTATGGCTAGCAAGCATATTGTTCACATTCATCACAGCTTCTTTAAGATCTTCATTTGTATTTAAAGCATAACGTATAAGAGTCACAGTCATAGACATAAATAAAGCAGCAGGAACGCCTTTACCAGAAACATCGCCAATAATAAGTGCGTATTTACCATTTTTAAGCAATATATAATCGTAAAGATCTCCACCAACTTCTTTCGCTGCTTCTAAGAAAAATGCCGTAGACATAGCTTCATTATTTGGTGAATTGCTTTGTGAATTGAGAATATCTAATTGGATTTCTCTTGCAGCATGTAATTCACCCTGCATTCTTTCTTTGATTCTTGTGGTTTCAAATAAAGACGAAAGTTTGTCTGCAAGCTCATTAGAAAGTAATTTAAAATTATTTGCTAAAAGGCCAATTTCATCATTTCTATAACTAGGCAAAGAATTAGAAAATTCTTTCAATTCTTCTGTATGACTCAATTGAATCGAACGTAAAACATTCACTTTCTGCATCAATGATCTTAGAGGATTAAATATTGTTTTTAAAGTGAATAAACAAGCAACAATAGCTAAACCTATAGCAAGTAGACAATAGATAAGTAAATTTTGTACCAATTGTTTTGTTTCGTATTGCAAAGCTGAATAAGGGGCTGCAGAAACAATAGACCAGCCTAAAGCCTTGAGATAGCCAGACTGAACAAGATAACTTCCTTTTCCTAATACATCAATAGTTTCAGCTATATAGCCTTTTTGCTGGGCATGTTCTAATACTGGTTTCACATTATTGATATCTTCAAGCACACCTTTTATCGCAAGTATTTTATCTTCTTTATTAATTAACGCAATAAATGCAGCATTATACAATGAAAGTTTATCAAAGCGAGCTTGCATTTGATTGATAATGCTTAAAGTTGTATGTTCTTCGAGTTCTTTGAATTTTCTCAAGGATACATAAGACATAACAACAGCAGGATCTAAAAATTCAACATCGTCTAAAACTTGAAAATAAAAAAGAACATCGTCTTGATAATCGTTGAATTTGTATTTAAAAGTAGCGTATTCACCATAGGCAGAGATATTCTTCACTTGAAGCATATCTTTAAGAGTTCTGCCTTTAATATCAGCAGTATTACTGTCTAAAATTCTTTTAAGAACAGGCGGAAAAACAGTTTGACTTTCGTATGCAACATAGGTAGTAACGCCATTCTCACTAGAACGTGCATTAAGACTATCTATAAAGAAGACACTTTCAATAGGAGATGAAAGTTCATTTTGCAAAAAAGATCGGATATTTGCATCAGTAGACTTTGTTTGTTCAGCAAGACTTCTTTTTAATGCTATTACATCATCAACCTTACTATTCATATGCACAAGATAGGCATTGTTGATGATTTCAAATTCTAAATTTAATATATTATTGAATTGTTCTTTTTCATTTAACAAAGCGTTATCACTTACATTTTTATATGTAATCATCAATACAGGCGTCACTACAGCAAAACTTGTAGCTATAAGTAGGGTGATAAGCTTATGGCTTAATTTCATAAAATATCCTAATCTTCTAGATTAAAACGCAATAATTTCTTTCTCAAGCCTTCGCGAGTGATACCAAGTATTTCAGCGGCTTTTGTTTTGTTTTGAGTGGTTTCAAGTACGTGTTTTATAATAAGTTTTTCTGCTTCATCTAAATTCACAGGTAGGTTTGAGATATTACTTTCTTGCTTGGCATGTGCACTGTTTGATTCACTACTTTCTGCAGCACTATCGAAATTAAAATCTTTGATTTCCTTTGATACAGTGTCTTTAATTTTTGCAGATAAATCACTAAATTCAACTATATCTTTAACTGATAATGCCGCTACTCTTTCCATTTCATTGTTGAGCTCACGCACATTTCCAGGCCAAGGATATAATAACAAAGCTTTTTGTACAAAAGCAGAAAGTTTCATATTTTCACGCATCATATTCTTTGCATGCCTTGCGAGAAAATAATTTGCCAAAATTAAAATATCATTATTTCTTTCTGCAAGAGGCGGAAGTTTTATTTCAACAACATTCATTCTATAATAAAGATCTTCTCTAAATTTTCCTTCTTTAATCAATTGCTTAAAGTCTTTATGACTGGCACTTATCAAGAGAAAATCTACATCAATTTCTTTTACACTTCCAACCTTTGTTACCTTTCTTTCTTCAAGCACACGCAAGAGTTTCGCTTGATTAACTAAGCTCATATCTGCAATTTCATCAAGAAAGAGTGTGCCCCCGTCAGCTTCTTCAAAAATACCTTTACGTGCGTTAACGCCAGTAGCAACATTTTTTTCAATACCAAACATTTCGCTTTCAAAAAGAGCTTCTGGAATAGCAGTACAGTTTATAGCAATAAAAGGAGCATCACGACGAAGTGAATTGTAATGAATAGCTTTAGCTAAAACTTCTTTACCTGATCCAGTAGGGCCAAGAATCATAGTATTTATTGGCCTTTTAGCGATTGTTAGCGCCAATTCAACTTGCTTTCTAAAATCTTCGTCTTGCCCAATTATTGTGTTTTTGCTGTATTCAGACTGAATGCTCACTTCTAATTGGATTTTTTGCTGTAATAAAAGCTTTCTTGCTTCTTCTAAAATAATATTTTGCTTTTGTAAGGTTTCAATGAGCTGATCTTTGTGGTATTCTCTTGCAGAGACTTTTACAAGCATAAGCCCAAAAACTTCTGCAAGTTTATTTGCTTGTTCAGACACATCCTTACTTTGAGTTAATGTATACAATCTGTCTTCATTAGCCGGTCTACCCCATGCTAAATCTTCAACAAGGCTAATTATTTCATCTAATAGTTCATCTGATATCATGCTCTATTCCTTTAAAAATTCATCTTAAAACTATCTAAGAATAAGTTATCTGAGATTTTGAATAAATCTAAGAACTTCTGCTACAGGCCCAATAAGATCTTGTGGAATATAAGCATTTTCAGTTCCTGTTTCGTATAAAGCTCTAGCAAGATCGACATTACGCATAATAGGAATTCCCTCTTCTTTAGCAACTTCTATCATTCTTTGAGCTAAAGCGTCTTGTCCTTTTGCTAAAACTATAGGAAGAGGCGTTTTATCTTTTTCATAATCAAGTGCAATTGCAAAGTGAGTTGGGTTAGTGACCAAAACTTTAGCCTTTCTCGTATTACCAAGTGTACTTTGTTGAGCCATTTCTTGTTGTAATTGCTTACGCTTACCCTTAATCAATGGATCGCCTTCACTTTCTTTGTATTCTCTTTTAATTTCGTCTTTTGTCATCATATTTTGTTTGGTAAATTGGAAACGTTGATACACATAATCTGCGGCTGCAATAATACAAAAAGCCGAAGAAGCATTAATAAGCATATCCCCAACAGAGGCACCAATAATAGCTAGAATTGAATTCACATTTCCATTTGGTAGTTGAAACAATACAGGAAAAATTTCTTGAAACACAGCTAAAACAACAAAGCCTACCACAAAAACTTTTAAAAAGTTTTTGAGTAATTCAATGAGATTTTTCATAGCAAAAACTTTTTTAAACCATTGTGCAGGACTAAGATTACTGAGTTTTGGCATTATCGTGTGAAAAGAAATCAAAATCCCAACTTGTCCAAGATTGGCAACTAAGGAAGTTATAATAGTTATTGCGACAAAAGGCAAGGTAATAATGACTACATAACCCATAACACCAAAAAATGCTATAGCAAGTGCCTCATCAAAAGGTAGGTTCATCACAGAAATAGGAAGGTTAGCCATTTCTAAAAGTGAAGATAAAATCGATGAAGAGGCAAAAAGCAAGTAGACAGCAACTGTGATTGTCGTAAGTGCTGACGGTATTTCTTGACTTTTAGCAACTTGCCCTTTTTTTCTGACGTCACTTAATTTCTTGGACGAGGGCTGTTCGGTTTTTTCATCACTCATTATTTCAACATGCCTCCAAGATCAATGACAAAGCCATTGATATCAGAATAAAGATTTGGCATTAAGCCGACAAATACCGCAAAATAGAAGACTAATAATAAAGAAGCAAGTCCACTCTTTATCGGCATAGCTAAAACATATACGTTTAATTGCGAAGCAAATCTATTGATTAAGCCAAGCGAAACATCTGTAAGTAAACAGGCAACAGCTATTGGAGAAGCAAGTAAGAGCATATGTAAGAAAATCCAGCCTAATTTATCTGCATAAAATAAAGCCACTGCCATATCAATATTAATTGTGAGCATTTGCCCTGGAGGAAAAATCTCATAAGACATGTATATTATAGACAAATAAGATAAAAATCCCCCGCCTGCAAAGAAAAGATAAACAACACTTTGAAAGAATAAACCACCAGTCGGGCTTATAGAATCACCTGAAATAATTTCAGATCCTTCAGCTGAAGACGCACCACGCTGGTTATCTATAAAAAATCCAGCACTTTGTATAGCCCAAAATAATAAAGCACCTAAATAACCAATCAATAAGCCAAGAACTATTTCTTTAATAACTATAACACCATAAGTGAGCGAAATAGCAAATTCAGCCGCAGAAATATCAGGCAAGGTAGAAACAATATAATTGTGTAAAAGAAGATACATCGAAGTGACTAAAACCATACGAAGTTGACCAGTGACAACAGCTGTACCTAAGAAAGGTGCAAGCATAACAATAACAAAAAGGCGTGGCATACCAATGAGCATTGCTAAAGCATGTCTATATTGATCTTGTTGATTTAAAAAGTCTTCAATCATATCTCTCTCTTATCTACATAAATATAATTTTTTTATTCAAATAAGATAAAATCTACCAAAAATATCCGAACCAAAACGTATAAGCTCCGCTCCAATCCAGCCCCCCATCATAAAGATAGTTGCCGCAACTGCAATAAGTTTAATACCAAAGGTCAGAGTTTGCTCTTGTAATTGTGTGACAGCCTGAATAAGACTGATAAATAAACCAACCACAGAAGCAACTATAATTGGTGGCAATGAGAGTATCAAGACTAGATACAAAGCCCTTACAGCTAATTCGAGGGTGCTATCCATGCTTAAACCTTTATTCTTGAAAGTGGTTGCACTGTGATTTCAGAACTCAATTCTTGATAAGAAAGCACAGCTAAATTATAATGTTCTGTTTCTATCAATTTTCTTACATAACGTCTAATATCCATACTTGCCATAAGTACAGGTTTTTGTGAATGTTTAAGATAATCTCCAGCTGCTTCTGAAACAGCCCTTAAAAATGCTTTTGAAACTTCATTATCTAAGGCAAGAAAAGCACCAGCAGAAGTTTGTCTAATAGCCTTTCTTATGGTTTCTTCTAGTTCTGGATCAAGCAAGAAAGCAGGCAACATATTTTGCCCCTTAGAATGCATATAAGAAATCTGGCGTTTTAAACCTGAACGCACATATTCAGTGAGCATAACTGTATCTTTTTCTTTTTGAGCCCATTCAATCAAGGCTTCAAGAATAGATCGAAGATCACGAATAGAGACTTGTTCTTGCACAAGACGTTGGAATATTTCTGCAATTTTTTGCACTGGCAATAATCGGCTTGCTTCACGTACAAGATCTGGGGCTTTTTCTTCCATCTTATCTAATAAATATTTTGTTTCTTGCATGCCCAAGAAAAGTGAAGCATGACGAGAAAGAACTAAGGAAAGATGGTAGGCTAAGATACGTGAATGATCCATACAATTTAAGCCTGCTTTAACCAATAAATCTTTATTTTTTTCTGGCACCCAAATACTGTCTAAATCTGGAAGGAATTTTTCAGTTTCATACCCTTCAACGCCAAGCATTTTAAGATTGTCTAAACTCTCATTCACTATAACGCTATTCTTCTCCAAATTACCGCCAGACATTGGTACTTCATTGATATAAAGCATATACGACAAGCCTGAAGAAGGAGTGACTCGCAAGTTAATTCCAGGAAAAGGAACGCCTAAATCATAATAAAGCACACGTCTAAGACTTGCTAATTCATCGTTGAGAGAATTGTAATTCAAGCTTGTACTTAAGCCTTCTGAAACATCAAGAATGATAGGAACAGTAGGTAAAAATTCGTCCTGCCCTACTTTTGGTCTTGCACTTTGTTTGTTTTGTACTGTTGGCGCCATTGCTTTTTGCAAATCAGCGTCTGTGTCTTGTTCTTCAGGCACTTTCGCTAAAGATTTTAACACATAACCAAAGCCTATTAAAATAGCCGCTAAACCAAAAAGTTGTGGCTTAGGAAAACCTGGAACAAGGCCAAATAAGAACACAAGAAAGCCAGACATCATAATAGCCTTAGGCTGTGCAAAGAATTGTCCGCCAACTTGTGCACCAACGTCTTCGTCTGAATCGCCAGAACGTGTGATCAAAATACCCGCTGAAATAGCAATAATCAAGGATGGTATTTGCGAAACAAGACCATCACCAATAGTAAGAATACCGTATAATTGTAAAGCTTCGCCAGCTGTAAGGCCATTTTGCGTAATACCAATAACAGTTCCGCCAACAATGTTGACTACAGCAATAACCATACCCGCAATACTATCGCCCTTAACGAACTTCATAGCACCATCCATAGCACCATACATCTTGCTTTCTTGGCTTACTCGCTCACGTCTTTGCTGTGCTTCGTCTTGATCAATAACACCAGCACGCATATCAGCGTCAATAGACATTTGCTTACCTGGCATAGCATCAAGAGTAAAACGTGCACCTACTTCAGCAACACGTTCAGCACCTTTTGAAATAACTAGAAATTGTACTATTGTGAGAATCAAGAAGACAACAGCACCAACAACAAAGTTTCCGCCAAGAGCAAATTCGCCAAATATAAAGATAATTTGCCCTGCATCAGCTTGTAGGAGTATGAGTCTTGTTGTGGAAATATTCAAACCAACTCTAAAAAGAGTGGTAAATAAGAGCATTGTAGGATAAGCTGAGAAATCAAGTGCAGTCTTAACATACATAGCCATCATAAGCATAAGAAAGGATAAGCCCATATTGATACCAATTAAAGTATCGATAATTGCAGTTGGAAGAGGCATTATCATCAAGGCAATAACCATGATAACAAGACCAACTAATGCCAAATCACTTTTTCTTGAAGATGCCTTCACAATATTTTTCGCTTGATGTAGTACGCTCATATTTACTCGGATATAAAGTTAAAGTATTGTTTTACTAAAGTTTCTGCTTCTGTAAAGCGTGAAGTTTGCCAATAAGTTTCAGCTTTTAAAATATATAAAAAAGCGTCTTCAGATTTCATTTCACTCTCTTCTATAGCCCTATTTATATATTCTAAAGAAGACTTATAGTCTTTTTTACGTATATAGATAAGAGAAAGATTTTTATACAACCAAAGCTTATGCTTTGCTATAGACACTGATTCAAGCAAGGCTAAAAATGTTTTTTCAGCCTGATCATTTCTTCCCATACGCATAAACATATAGCCTAATGAAGAAATAGAATAGTATTCCTGTAGAGTGAGGTTTTCCATCTTAAGCTCCCACTAAAAGATTTGTAAAAGCATAAAGTAATTCTTTATTTTCCATAATTGGCTTTGCAACATCTTTAATAAATGTTTGCATAACTGGATTATTACTGTCTTTATTCTTATCCACATAAGAAGAGAGATTTTTTATAAATTTATCAGGATTTAACGCAGTTCCATCTCCTACATGCGGTGTAAGAAATTTCTCGCAAAGAGCTGTCATATCACGTATGTTAAAATGCTCGACAACTGCTATTTCATGAGTTGCAGTTGAAGGTAATTGCTTTGCTGAGGGGAAATTTGATTCAATTTTAGGCTCTACAAAACCTTGTATACCTATATTTGAACTTAAAATATTCATTTTATCCATAATCTTACCTTTCTAAGCGATTTCTCATGCTCATCAAAAATTGAAAAGCAGTTTCGATTTGTGCTGCTGTGACATCGTTTTCTTCAAAGCGAGTGAGCAACATAAAATGATCGCGATAAAGTCCTGTAAAAAGTGGTACAGGATGGTTATACTTATAATGAGCTAATTCTAAAGCCTTTGCAGCAGCTTCGGCATCGTGTGGATTAGCTGGAAATACTAAATACATGAGAAGTTCGGAATTTGCAAATTCAAAAGAAAAAAAAGAACTGTCCTCTAATTCTAAGGTTGCAAGCCCATTCTCATTCAAAGAAAAACTTGGCATATCCATTCTATGTGCGAATTCTTCTATTGCATTGTTTATCATATTTTATACCTTTTACTTTCTCAAATTCTCTATAAACTACATTTCAGCAAGCCATTCATCTTCTTTTTCAATAGCTCTATCAACAGCTGTTTGAATGGCGTCTAAAACCTTAGTTCTTTCTTGCATGCCTTCAAATAAAGTTGGCGAAAATTGGCGAGCTGCATTTTGTAGTTCTTGCAAGAAGAAAACTTCTTGCTCTGGATCGCGTAATCTTGTTTCCTTAGCAAGTCTTTCAACTGACGCAGAAGATAAATACACTTCCTTACTCATATCTAAAATCTTGCCTAATAATTCAAAACTGTTAAATGGAAGTGTTTCTATTTGATGAACACTAACAAGCCTGCCAACAAATTTATCACAAAGAGCATGTGCAGACTGAAAAGCCCTGAGTTCACCAAGACTTGTGCCTATATTTTCTAGCTTTATCTTATCAGCACTGCTAATATCAGAAGCTAAATCATTTCCTAATGTTTTATAAAGAAAATCAAGTGCCACATCAATATTGCCAGCATAATCTGCACTAATAAAGGCATAGACTTGCTGTGGTGTTGAAAATTCGTGAATTGCTTTTTGATAAAGTTGTGATGGATTTTCTAAAACACCATAAGAACCATCACTAAAGACAGTAAGACCTACTTGAAGATCAGCTACGATTTGAGGCATTTCCTCTCTTTCCATAATTTCAAGAGCTTCTTGTAATCGAGCTAAGATAGCAGGATCAACACCGTCTTTTGTAAATTCTTCGAGAGTAGCCCTAATAAAAACATAGGCTTGTCCGGAATCGTCAGTTGCTTCTTTTGTCATCTGCAAGAGCATTTGCGTCTGTTGCATTGACTTTAAAGTCATTATTTGTTCTTTAAGTTCTTGAAATTTATCACTTTTTCCACTGTCTTTTAAAATTTCAGAATAACGTTTAACTAGATCTGAATTTCTCAAATCTATAGTTTCTTTCTCTTTACGTTCTTCTAATTCAAATTCATCAGTAGTATCAACACTAAAAGACATCTCTTCAGCTATTTTAGCCAAAAGTGACATTGGATCATTTGCTTGACGAACTGTTTGCCCTGCAAGTGTACCACTTGCTTGGCTTGTAGTTGTCGAGCTTGTGTATGTAGTGCTTGTCTGAGACTGGACGTTCTGATTTTGGATTTGAAAATCAACTGCCATAATTATTCTCCAACTTTGTTTGCATTCATATATACTCTATGCAAAAAGCTTGCCTAACATAAACTTTATTTTTATATATATGCTTTTTTCAAGCAAAGGGCAAGTCTTTTTTTCTGGTAATTTAGTTAATTAAGAGTAATATAAGAAGAAATTAATGCTTGCTAATTATAATAATTAATGATAACTATTTAATAAATAAGAAAGAAGCATTGTATATTTTTTTATCCTGCTTTACAGAATGCTTATTTCTTTGCTTTTTAATATTTCTTTCAATTTCAGCTTTGTTTAAAACGCCAACTTTATTGCCTCTTCTTTTGAAAAAAGAAAAATTAGAAAAATAAATACTGTTAAATTAGTACGTTAAACAAATTGGCACACTTTATGCTAGTAGAGAATTACTTTATTTTTGTTTAACAATTTCAATTCAAAACTCAAACTATTTAAAAGGAAAATAGTATGTCAAATCTCAATCTTTCACTTGGTGGAACAAAGATCAACAGTATAGAAGATCTTAATAATGTTTCCGAACTTCAGTTTAAAGAGGGCGATTCAGTTCAGCTACGCTTTGCTATATTGATGTTGCTTTTAGCTGAAAAACAAGGAATACAAGCTGATGAGGCTGTAGACAATTTAGAAGCGGCTAAAGTGCTTCAAACAGAAGCAAATAACTATCTTGCAATTCTAAATGAACACAATCCGCTTGGAGAGAATGAAAATTGCTTTATACCAGAAAGCTATAAAGATCTTTTTACTAAGCTTGATATTCCATTCCCTACAGCAAATGGTGAATCTATCACTACTGGATCATACAACGGTGTGAATGGTATTCGTCTAAATACTCAAGAAGAATTAGATGCATATATTGCAAAATTTGAATCTGCTGTGAGTGATATTGGTGTTAACCTCAACAATCTCTCAAGCCTTGTTACCGCTGAACTTGGTTTACTCAACACCTACATTACAGGTGCTGCTTCAACAAATAGTTCATTAGCAACTACATTACAAAACATTATTTCTAAAATTTAAAGTATTTTATTCTCTATACAAAGGAGTGTATTATGGCATTATCAGAAAAAGAATTAGCAAGACAAGAAGAAGTTTATCTTGAGCTAAAGTCTAAATATGAAGAGCTTAAAAGAGAAAAGAAAAGAGTCCAAGATCAATTTGGAATCTCAGACGATATTATCAATATGGGCATAGAGGCCTTAAGCAAAGAAGATCAAAACTTGATCAAACTTTTAGAAGCTGAAGCCATCAGACAAAGTCAAGAACCAAAAATTTCTGCAGCTACAGTTTCAAGATCTAGCGTATCTTCTGTTCGCCGAAACTCTATGAGAATTTAACTTACCAATTCTTAATTATTTAGTAAAAAAAATGTGAAAAATCCTTAAAAATTTTTTATAGCGATATTTAAGATTTTTCAAATTTTATAAAGGAATAAATTATGTCAGAGACAAAAAGTATTACCTTATCGGAAATCAAATCTCTCACGCTTTCTTCTGAAGACGAAAGAACTTTCATGCGTTTTGCTAAAATTCAAATGGCATTAGCTGGAGCTGCAAAAGAGCAAGCACAAAATTTGATGAATTCAATTCAAGAAAATCAAACAGCACAATCTGTTTGTCAAGATCATCTTAGCGAAATACGTAAGTTTTTAACAGACTTCAAAGACGAAGATAAAAAAGTTCCAACTGATGCTTTCAAAGAAGCTTGGGAATATATGCTTGAAAAAGGCCTACAATTACCCGACATGCCTTTAAAAGACGATAAGCCAGTTGACTGGAAAACATACGAATTTAACAAAGAAGAAATCAATCTCATGATTGAAGTTTTGTCATCTGAACTTGAAAAACTAGGTTCTGACACACAAACCATTATGGTAAATGTGAATGACTTCATGACACAATATAACAACTATTTACAAGCCGCTTCTAGCACTATAAACGACCGTAACTCAGTAATGCAGACAATTTTTAGCTAATTGATTCGCTATAATAAAAAAGGAGTATACTATGGCTTTTACGCTCAAAGATATGGAAAACCAAAAGGCAGAATTTGAAGCATTACAAGAAGAATTTTCAAGATTAAATCTCAAGCAAAAACAGATTATGAGTGAATCTGGTTTAAAAGACGAAGACATTAATATTGATATTAATTCTCTTACAGGCGAAGAAAAAGCTTATGCCGAAGCTGCTATTCGTGAATGCCAAATAAATTCTAGCAAGGCACAAACAAAAGCTGCCACAGAATCTCGAGTAAGTCATAGACGCAATGCTATAAGAGCATAGATTATACCAACAATTTTAATTTTTTAGGAGTAGCATATGTTAATGGACAATAAGGAACAAGCAAAAGAAGCAATCATGAAAGCGATGAAAGAGGGTGTAAGCCTAGCAAAAGCTTTAGAAATTCCAAAATCTGCTATCGAAGGTGGATATGCTCAAGCCTATTCTTATCTTCAAGCAGGAAATTATAAAGATGCAGAACCTCTTTTCCAAATGCTTGCAATTTACGACATGGAAAACCCACGCTATTTTTTAGGCTTGGGACTTTGCAAAGAAAAACAAAACGACTATAAGTCTGCTGTTGCAGCCTATAATACTTCTGCTGCTTTTAGTGCATTACAAGATCCTGTTCCTCTTTATCATGCTGCAATCTGTTATATCAAATTAGGCGAAAAAGAAAATGCAAAATTTGTTTTATCTAAGATTGAAGAAATTGAAGACAATGATTTAATTCTTAATATTAAAACAATTTCACGAGAACTTGCTAAAACGTTAAATTCTGAAAAATAATTTTTTTCGATATTTTCTCGAATAATTCAAAAGAGGTAAACTATGTCTCAAGCTATGTTAAATACACTTGAATTAAAACAATATGCTATAGAAGCTAAAATTAGCGAACTAGAAGCACAACAAGAAATCAATTTTGATCCCGAAGTGCAGAAAAAAATAGTTGAGTTACAAAGGCTTCATGAAAACACAGAAGAACTTCAACAATCTATTTTAGAACAAAATCCAAAACTAGAGCCACCAAAAGTAGATTTAGGACTTTTAACAAATCTTGCCTCAAGCGTTGGTGTCACTCCTGAAGCTTTATTAGCGGCATTAAACTTCCAAGAAAGAAGAAATGCTATTGAAGAAATGTTTGGTGCAATAGATGGTAGAGCAGCTGAAAAACTTGCTCTTGCAGCCGAAAAAATTGAAGAACTCAAAGAGTCTATTGAAGAAGCAAGAAATGCTTCTGTCTTAGATAAAATAAAAGATGCCTTCAAATATATAGGTATGGCACTTGCTGTAATAGGTTCTATTGCTGGTATTGTTGCTGGCGCTGTAGGAACTGTTGCTGGTGGTGCTGGTGTTTTGCTTGTAGCTGGCTCCACTCTACTCCTAGCCACTGCTATTAGCTCCATTCTGTCAGAGGCCACAGATGGTAAAGTAAGTATTGCTGCTGGATATGCAGAATTCTTTAAACTTTTTGGCATTCCAGATAATGTAGCTGATATTATGGGAATGGTTTATGAAATGCTTTATGTTATTGTTGGCTGTGCTTTGACTTTAGGAGCTGGGGCTATGTCTGCTAGTGCTTCATTTGCAAATGCTGCTGCTTCAACAGCAAAAAACGCTGCTGAAATGGCTTTAACAGTTGCTGAAAAAGTAGAGAAAATGGCAACTAAGATTTTGAGTATTGCAGCATTTATTGGCGGTGCAGTAGCTATTGCCTCAGGTTCAATCGAGATTTATCAATCAAGAGTGCAATACGACAGAGATATGGACAAAGCATTTTTGAAAGAATTAGAAGCTATGATGGATCGTCTAAAAGTTGCTGATGAAATGGACTTAGACAAGGTTGATGCACTTATGCAACAATTTAACGATCTTTTAGCCGCTGTTAACCAATTGATAGATAATTTAAATCAAACAGGCATTGCTCTGGCTTCTGCCCCTTCAATGGCTTAAGGCTTAATTATCTAAAATCAATCTAATTTATTATATAAAAGGAAAATATCATGACAATGAATGGAATTAACGACAAGAGCGATATTCTTGCAATGTATGGCGTTGATATCAATAATTTAACACCTTCTGAATTAGCAAAACTTAATGACAATCTTGATCTTTTTTTAAAAGAAATTCAAGCAGCTCCACCTCTTTCTTTACACGGACTTTTCCAAATAGGTGAAAAATATGGTTTAACTCCGCCTTCAAGCGACGCACATTTCAAAGATTTTGTTGCTGTACTCACTTTTGGTGCAGAGATATTAGCTGAAATTGTAGACAATAATTCATTACAAAATGCGATAAATAGAGTTGTTGCTTTTACACATGGCCAACTTGCAGTTGAACTCACACTCGAACAAGCAGAAGAAATGCGTAAACAAGCCTATCAGGCCATGATTACAGGTATTATTACTGGAGCTATTACTGTAGGCTTTGGTATTGCTTCTTGTGCTACTTCTGGTGCTAATTCAGCTTTAGCAAATGCTCTAGGCTCTGTTGGTTCTGGTTTTTCAAAGATAAGTGAGTCTATTGGCAACTATTTTGTCACACTCACACAAGCTGGTATTAAAGAATTAGAAGCTGAAGCTGAAGCTGCAAGAAATGCAAGAGAATCTGTGCAAAAACTAGCTCAAGCACTTCAAGAAATCATCAATAAAGCTATCTCTACAATGGAAAGCACTGCTCAATCAAATAATAGAACTATTATTCCTGCTTAATATAATCTTAAAGCTATAAGGGGTTTTTATGCCAGACAAAACAGAAAACACTAGTGCAATAAATGAAACTGTGGATGATAAATTAGTAGGCCTCTTTTATGGACTGCCTTTTCATGAAGTTACTGACAATATTTCTGAACAAGATTTAGAAACTTTATATGCTGTTGCTCATAGCCATTATGTTGCAAAAAACTACAAAGATGCTGAAACTTTATTCAAATATCTTAACCTCATGAACACCTTTGACTCTAGATTTTCTATGGGTTTAGCTGGTTGTTTTCAAGCTCTTGAAAAATATGAAGAAGCCATTAAAATGTATCAATGTGCTATGATGGCAACTGCTCTAAAAGATCCTACTCCTATGTTTTTTACCGCTCTTTGCTATGTAAAAACAAATCAAGTTTCAGAAGCCATTAAAGCTTTAGAGCTTACTATCCATTATGCAAAAAGTGATCGTTATAGTGATATTTTAAAGCAAGCAAAAGATTTATTAGAAATTTTAACTATCGATAATGAAGCATAAACTATAATCTGTTTATGAAGCTTATTTAATTTTTCTACTCTTTATTTTATAATGCCAATTTAATAGGCTAGATAAAATATCGTTTAGGAGTATAACTATGTCTCAAATAAATAATGATCTTACAAAAAATCCACTATATACAGATCCCAATGCCCCTATTGAACAAGGTAAAAATCTAGACGGAAAAGTTTCTAAGCAAAGTTTAGAGAGTTTAAGTAATCCCAAAACTCATGATCTACCTCCTAGCTTATTTTCTTCTCCTCTTCTTGATGCTCCGCTTTTTTCTCTTGCCGCCTTACAAGTCCTTGCTGCTGCAAGTGTCACTTCCTTAGAGGGCATGCGAAGTGCTTTAAATGTTGAAATAAGAAAGAATAGTGTTGCAGAGAATAAAGAAAATCTAGAAGCACAAGCAAAAATTGATGCCCAAGCCAGAGAAGAGAATATACACAAACTTATCAACTTAATAGTATTTTTAGGCCTTCCAGACGATATTAATCTTGTGGAAATTGCAAATCAAGCAAACATAATGTCCCAAGCTCTGTCTTCTATGCTAGATCACGTCGAATGGGCAGACAGGGTTTCTGAAAGAAACAATAATGCTGTTACGTCTATGCGTGTACATATGGGTGGAGAAACCTTAGATGATGGTACAGTAGTAGATAAAAATGGTAATGTAGTTGACGAGAATAAACATTCTGAATTTACTGCTCATAGCAACTTTCGTGGTTATTCTACTGAATTAACCTACTATATTAAAGCTGAAAAACTTCAACAAATATTTGGTGAAGATCTTGAAGGCGAAATGAATATTCCCCTTGCAATGAATGTCTTTGCAGAAATTTATAATATTTCCGACACCAACATGCAATTACTGCAATTAATGATGGAAGCAGGAGCAAGAGCAACAGGCACAATTGCTTCATTCTTTGCCGATAGCGAACATGCTTCAACTGATGAAGTCTTTGCTGCTTTATTTGGCGATAGTATGTCTAAACTTCTTCCTTTAGCCCTTCTTAAAGGCTCTTCAACTCTTTCAGATTTAGAATTTGCTTCTGTTGTCTTAGATATTGATTTAGAAACTCTTTCTACTTTCGATAATCATAAAACATACAAGAAAATTATGGAAAAGTTTTATGAAGATATGAATGCTATGTTTACAGCTATCACAGAGAAATTTCGTGATTTTGATCATGATGTTCACAGCAGAACATATATCGATACTGATGCTGAAAGAGATGCCTTGCGTAAGATATATTCTGGTTCTTCTGGTGCTTCTTATGACGAAATACAAGCTATGCGGGCAGAAGCTCATCTCTATGTTCAACAAAGAACCATTGCAGGAATAATAGCAGAAACCTTTGATTTTACAAGCATAATGCTAAACACCATGCAAGAACTTGCTAACCATAGAATTGAAAGCGAAAAAAGCATGGCAAATATTTTATTAGCACGTGCTTTAGTATAATTTTTACTAAAAAGACTTTTTGAATCTTTTTTCGGGGTATTAGTATGAGTACAGAAAATGCAGAACTTACAATTGAAGATTACGCATCTGTTGTTGGAGCTTTATTAAGCGGTGCTAAACTTTCTACTGTATTAAATATAAAAAAAGATGAACTTGAAACTGCTTATGCACTAGCTCACTCTCATTATAGTGCAAAAAATTATAAAAATGCTGAACAAGTTTTTATGTATCTTTTCAAATTAGACGATCTAGACGCACGTTTTAGCATGGGATTAGCTGCTTGCTATCAAGAACAAAACGAATACGAAAATGCAATCACCTATTATAAACATGCAATGATTGGTTCTACCTTAGAAGATCCAAGACCTCTTTATCATTGTGCTTTATGTTATATTAAACTTGATAAAACAAAGGAAGCTATTGCCCTCTTAGAAGCCATTTCAAAAATCAATTATCAAGAAAAATTTGCAAATATTTATACTCAAGCTAAAGATTTACTTGATTTATTATCTAAAAAATAATACTTTTAATATCATATAACTTTAACATTTAGAGAACTTTATGCATACTTTTCATAATTTTATCACTTTAGTACAAGAAAAAACTAAATGGAAAGAGCCAAAAAAACTTTCTGACGATCACATTATTTTTACAATTTACAGTAAAGATAATGAAATCTTAGAAGTTGAACTCTTCACTCCTGATCAAGAACATCTCATTGTTAAAACTTCTTTAGCAAAAATACCTCTTGAAGAATTTGAAAGAACAGATCTTCTTAAAGAATTTGCTAAAAAACAAATGGGTGCATGTAAACAAAGACCTTCTGTTGTCTCGATTGACAAAGACTCGATTATATTATATAAAAAGACTAGAATGCAAAGTATTTACACATTAGTTGACTTTTTTTCTTCCTTTTTAAAAGATGTAGATTGGTGGTTACAAAAAGAAAGTCATTCAACAAGTCCATTTTCTTTATCCATGTCGTGGAATAAATAACAATATAATAAAAGAGACCTACCTTGATTAAAAAGATTAAAAAGTTTAAAAAAATTACACAAATTATATTTACACTCATGCTCTTGCTCTACAGCGTGAATGCCTATGCTTTTGATTTTTCTAGGCCTTTTAGCTTTTACGCTGAAAATCAAGACATCACAGCTCCTTTATCTGCTATTGCACGAGAGCAAAATCTTGCACCACACTTCACTCCAAATGTAGTTGGAACAATTAGTGGTAGGTTTGTCAATGTGCCTGCTGGGCATTTTTTAGAAACAATGCGTGAAGCCTTTGGTGTTGGTTGGTATGCTCTTTCAGACATCATTTATTTTTATAACCAATCTGAAACACAAAGAGCCTTTATAAGCACAAAGATCATTCCAGCAGATGAGCTCATTGTTATGCTAGAAAATTCTGCTGTTATTTCACCAAACCTTCCTCTTGAATTTATGCCTGAAACAGACATGCTTGTTGTTTCTGGCCCAGCCACTTACATCCAGCAAGTACAAAGTGCTATTATAGCATTTGAACAAGCACAAACTTCAAATTTCATTATGGAAGTCTTCCCATTAAAATACGCTTGGGCTGACGATATTTCCATTACAAGCATGGACACACAAATCACTATTCCCGGAGTTGCAACAATTCTTAGGGCAATGGTTTCTGGCAGTCAAATAAGTCCATCTTCTACAGTTCAACTTCCTAGTTCTGTTTCCCCATTACTTGGAACAGGACTTGCCGCACAAGGGCAAGCTCCCGCAAGTACGCCAGCAAAATCTGCTAATAAAGATGAGCAAACAGCTGTCAATATCATAGCTGATCCACGTGTAAACTCTGTCATCATAACAGATGCTGCCTATAGAATGAATTATTATAAACAAGTTATTGCTGATTTAGACAAACCAGTTGAACTTGTTGAAATTCATGCAGCTATTGTTGATATTGATAGTGGCTTTAGCCGAAATCTTGGTGTCAATTTCCAAGGAAATATGAGCACAGGACGTGATTCTATAGGCGGTAGTGTTGCAGGCGATGCCACAACAACTATAGTTCCACCTGTTGCAGGCGAAATATTGACTGGTGGCCTTAGTTCCACCATCTACTCACTTGGCACCGAATTTTTCATTGCACAAGTTGAAGCATTGCAAGCAAACAATCATGCAAGAGTTTTAGGTAAGCCATCTGTGCTTACTATGGATAATGTGCAAGCTACTCTCGAAAATACAAGCACATATTATATTGAAGTTGCAGGTACAGATGTTGCCGATTTATTCAAAGTTGAATCAGGCACAGTGCTCAAAGTGACACCACATATTATTGACAATGGCTTTGATGGTCAAAGCATTAAATTAGTTGTCAATGTGCAAGACAATCAAGGCGACGACAGCGGACAAGCAGTTGGTGCTTTACCTCCAATAAGACAAACAAAGATCAACACGCAAGCTATTGTAAATGAAGGCCAAAGTCTTCTTATTGGCGGTTATTTTTATGAACAAGTTTCAGAAGCTGATAGCGGTGTGCCTTTCTTAAAAGATATCCCTTTCTTGGGCAATTTCTTCAAATCCTCTGAAAAATCATCAACAATGCTAGAAAGACTTATTCTCATCACTCCTAGAATTGTCCGTCATAATGCAAATTATGAAGTACCAGAAAGAATAAAGGAATTAGAATTCACAAGATCAGCTACACAAGCAGATTATAACGAAATGGTTCCTGTAAATAAAAACAATAATTCTTCAGGCTGTTCGAAACAACCAAGCCCTGAACAAGAAATATAAAAGGCAATTATGAAAGAAACTGCTCTTTATCTCTATATCTTTTCGGGCCCTCATCTAGGTGCAAAGATTGCACTTTCTGAAGGCAAACATATCATTGGTTCTGACGATTCCTCTGATATAGTTTTCTTCAACCAAAATTCTAGTAAAGATTTTGCCATTGCCCCAAGACATGCTTCTATCAATGTTCAAATTGAAAGAGAAGTGCTCACAGTGCAAAGCAATGAAAATCCTGAGGAACAATTAGAAGAAATTCCAGAAGAAATCCTCAATGAATTGCCATCAGAAATCTTAGACGACATTAAAGAAGAAAATATTAATGAAATCTTCGAAGAAGTTGTAGAAGAAAAAGGCAAGATTATCAGCATTACAGTCACAGTATCTTCTATCGATGGTTCTATCTATCAAGAATTAGGTGCTGATGCTCTTGAAAGTTTTGTTGCAGAAAAATCAGAAGCTTTCTATATCGCGTCTACTTGTATGGTGTGGAATCTTCCAGATCAAGTACAAGAAACAATTCTTCCAAAACTTGCGAGCAATGTTTCTTATAGTGAAGAAAACGAAAATAGCCAAGAAACAGACGAAACAAAACAAAACGACAACGAAGTTGCACCTACTTTAGAAGATGCTGACAACGAAGTTGCTAAAGCAAGGGCAATTGAAGAAGCAAAACAAGAAAAAAAGAAATTTATTCGTAAAGCTGCCCTTTCTGGATTAGTTGCTATAGGCCTTTTGACATTGAGTATAGCTTACGAACCTCAAAACGATAATATTGGCTTAGAAGTCAACTACTTAACAGCACAATTAGCAGAAGAAAAAATAGAAAATGTAGAACTTTTCCAGCAAATAATCAATGGAAAAGAGAGCATTTTAATACAAGGCTATGTGAACAACGAAAGCGAAAGACAAAAAATTCAAACTTTGGCACGAAGATTGCAATACCCTGTATATATTTCAGTTGAAGTTCAAAACGATCTTTTACGTGCAGTTCAAGATTCATTTGCACTTTTTGGAATATATCCAAGTCTTTATATTAAAGACTCTGAGTTGCATGTTGATGCCTATATCCAAGACTCCTTATTAGAAGAAGCTGCATTTGCTACACTGAATAAAGATATCACGGATTTACCAACAATCAAAAGAAATGTCATTCACGAAATCGAGCTTTCTCAACTTATTGATGAAAAACTCACAGTAGATGGCATTCACAATGCAGATACTCAATACGGCAAAGGCGTTATTTCTATCTTAGGCGTGTTCACTCCAACAGATAAAAAGAACATTCACACAAGCATGAATGAGATAATAGATAAATTAAGCATTCCACTTCATTATTCTCTTTCTCATTCAGTAGCAGCACAATCGTTGGCTAATTCATTAAGCACGGGTATTGATGACTTAAGTTCTAACAATTCTGTAACCACCACAGTTGAACAAGTGGAAGGCGATCAAGATCTTCGCTCCTTGATCTCGGTCAGCCCAAACAGTATCAATTTTGGTGATCAGATTGGAAGTATTGAATTTGTGAATGAGTATGGAGAGAATGTTTCTCTCACGCAAAGCTATGGACAAGAAGCTCAAAACTTGAGTTCTAGTATAAAAGCACTTAATCAAAATCAAATACAAAGTATAATTTCTGGAAAACCAGAGAATTTATCGAAAGAACTTCTAGACATTCAATCCCGCCTTAATGCAATGTCACAAGATCAAGCTCAATCCTTAGAGCAAATAATTAAAAGACTACAAAATGAAAGAGAAATTACTGCAAACGGTAATTTAAAACTAAGCAATAAAGCAAGAGTAAATTACACTAATACAAAAAAATCAAATACTGTTGTACCAATCAAACCAATAACAATCAGTGGTTTGAAGATTAATTCTATACACAATGGTAATATTCCTTTCCTCACTACGAGCGAAGGACAAAGATTATTTGTAGGTGCATTTTTACCAAATGGTTTCACTCTTGAAGCAATTGCAAGCTCGCAAATTTCTATACGTAAGGGAACTCAGCGAGTTACAATAAGTCTCGATCGCTAATGCAAACTCTAACACAGGAGAATAAAAGATATGAACTCTGCGAGCGAAATTCTTACAAATGATTTTAATGGACAAGGATTAAAGTCTTTGAAAGAAGAACTTTTTGAAATGAATTTAGAAATTAAAAAAAGTATGGATAAGGGCCTTTCATTAGATGAAATGGCAATTGCAAATTCTTATCGTCAAGCAATTAGCGATATCGACGATGTGCTTGAATTAGTACATGCAAGAATAAATCAATAAAAAATGTTAACATTTTAAAAAATAGGAGAAATACTATGTCATCACCTACACACGGTTTAGACCTTAAAACCTTTGTTGACAATACTACAACTTCCCTTAGCACTACAGCTACGGAACTCAACGCTCAAATGACTTCATTAGCTAATGGCGCTGAAGTAAGCCAAGAACAATTGACAGCTCTTCAATACCAAATGGGTCAATACAACGCTAAAATCGAAGCTCTTTCAGCTTTAACAAAGTCTATTCAAGACACACTTAAAAGTTTAGCTCAAAGAAGTGGTTAATTTTTACTTATTCAATGTCTTTCAACTATAACCAATAAAAGGTAAATTATGGCTGTTTTACAACAATCACAGATACAAAGACTTCTAGATATTGGTTTCACAATAGCTCATCAAGGATTCATTATCCCTGCTAATAGCATATTTGACGCCATTCTTCTAGAGAACAAGGAAAATACTCCTGCTCTTCTTGGTAAGGCTCTAACAGCTATGATGTTAGACAAATTTGAAGAAAGTGAAGAAGGCCTTAAAAAGGTTTTAGAAAAAAATGAAAATGACGAAGAAGCCCGTGCTTTGCTTGCCTTATGCTATTATTTATCTGAACAATCGTTCAAAGCTAAAGAAGAAGCATTAAAAGTGAGTGAAAGCCAAGCCGAAGCATTCGATTTAGCTCAAGGACTTCTCAAAGAATTAGGATAGTATTATGGCTATGCTCGAATCAAAACTGCTTACAGCTCTATCAGAACTAGGTAATGCACAAGGAACTGGCCTAAAAAGTGATGCTCCTGCCGCACCTAGCAAGGAGTTGATTCAAGCTTTTGAAGATGCTATGCAAAATTCAAATTCACAAGCAAATGACCAACAAAGTCAATATGCAATGAATGAGAATGAGCAAAATGCTTATTCAAAAGTACAGTTTGAGCACGATCAAAACTATTCTCAAAATCAAAAAACACAAGGGATAGATTCTGAAACTGGCAAAGTCTATGACGTGAGCCAAAGTTCAGAATCTCAATCCCTTGACGCAAGAGCAAGTTTTCGAAAAGATATTTCTGAAGCTCAAAATAATTTTGAAGCAAATAATCCTGCTAGACAAGAAGATCTTCTTAAAGAATTGACAACAATTGCTGAAAATTTTTCACAACATGGTGCTCAAATCACACAAGTAGAATTGTTTAGAATCCAATACATTCTTGGTATTCTCAACTCACAGTCACAAACAGGTATGAAAGTTTCACAAACAGTTTCACAAGGTTTAGAAAACTTACTCAAACAAAAAGATTAACTCATATTTCTATAAAGGTAGAGGTTTTTATGAAAAAATTAAAGCTATGCTTGATTATGCTATGCTTCCTACTTACTGCTTGTAATAGTGTAGAACTTTATTCAGCCTTAAGCGAAAACCAAGCTAATCTCATGCTCTCTACCCTTTTAAAACGTGGTATTGATGCCGAAAAACTTTCTTTAGGAAAGGCTGGCTTTGCCATAACTGTCAATAAAGAACAGATGGTGCAAGCCTTAGAAATATTAAAAGAAAATTCTCTTCCACAAGAAGAATACCAAAGTTTAGGTTCTGTTTTTAGTGGCGATAGTATGATTGCTTCGGCAAATGAAGAAAAATCTCGCCTCGCTTACGCTATTTCACAAGAACTTTCAGACACTTTTTCCAGAATAGACGGCGTTCTCAATGCAAGAGTGCATATAGTTCTCAACGAAATCGACACAGTAACAAATAAAGTCACAGAAGCAAGTGCTTCTGTTTTCGTGCGTCATACACCTGATTCTTCTGTTGTAAACTTTGTACCAAAGATCAAAGAACTCACAGCTGGTGCTGTTGCCGACCTTACTCCTGATAAAGTTTCAGTTATGCTTGTCCCTGCTAGAGACGATGTCACAGTTCCTCCTGCAAAAAGCAGCGGTTTTGATTTTTCTCTTCTTGGAATTGGCTTAGCACTTGCAATTCTTCTCAATATCCTTATTTATCCTCTCAAAAAATTCTTCCTTAATTCAAATGCTTATAAAGATTTTTCAAAGAAAGTCAATAAAGACGGTTAATTAATTTTCTAATTCTATAGAGGAATGCTATGCGCCAAGAGTATTTTTATGAAATGTTAAAATATAAACCCTTGCTTTTTAAAAAGCTTGTGGCTAAGTTTAATCACGCACATAAAGATACTGCAAACATAGAAGTCAAATTTGAAAATAATTCTTTTGATTTTCTTTCACAAAACTTTGATATCCTTGATTATCTAAATCTGAACACTTTTGATTTTTCATGGGATTATTCCACAAATGAAAAAATCTTTACTCTTCTTTCAAAAAAAGAATTAACAATGCTTGCCTACTATTTTGGAACTTGTATGCATGCAAATGAAATTTCTTTAATAATAACAAAAGAAGAGCTTCATTTTTTAAAACAAGAAATTTCTGAAAAGCTTTATGTATATGCCTTAGAAAAAGGACAATACAGAGCACAAAATCTAGCAAAAATTGTCTCTTCTTTTAGTCAAGATTTGAGTATTTTAGATAAAATAAAATTACATGGACAAGAAGCTCTTACTTTATTAGCAGAAAATTGGACAGAAGAAGAAAAAGCAAAACTTCCAAAACTTTCACAAGCAAAATGTCCTGAAATACAAAATCTTAACGACAGGCAAAAATCTAATCTTATCAATACATTGAAAAAGATTCTCATAAAAGATATTACAAGTGAGTGGCAACAATGTTTAGACTAAATTCAAATCATATACGCATAGCGCCAGAAACAAAAATTCTTAAAGCTAAAGATTATGCCTTATTTCTTCAAGCTGAAGAAATTGTTGCTAAAGCTGAAGAAAAAGCAAAACAAATAGAACTAGATGCTCAAAAAGCCTACGAAGAATTAAAGAAACAAGGCTATGAAGAAGGGCTTTTAGAAGGCAGAATGGAATACGGCGAAAAAATGCTCGATACCGCTATGGCCGCTATTGATTATTTAGGAAATCTTGAAGAAGCCCTTGTAAAAACTGTTATGCTTGCTGTAAGAAAAGTTATTGGCGAAATAGATAATAATGATCTTATAGTGAAAATAATTCAAGTAGCCCTCACAAATCTTCACTCGCAACAAAAAGTTTTAATCAAAATTTCAGCAGCAGACGAAAAAGCTGTTCGCGACTCTCTAGATCTCATGCTCAAATCTGCACCTGGTAGTCTTAGCTATGTAGATATTGCAATAGATCCAAGAATGACAACAGGAAATTGTATTTTAGAAAGTGAACTTGGCCTTTTGGACGCAAGCATTGAAACACAGCTTGCAATTTTAGAAAACGCTCTTCTTAAAAAAGTAAAGTCGAATTAATTATGGCATTTGAATACATTGAAGAACTCTTAGAAGAAACCATTCGAACCACCTCAACTCTTGAAGTTCGAGGAAGAGTGGAGCAAGTGATAGGAACTATCATTCGTGCTGTTGTGCCTGGTGTTAAGGTTGGCGAATTATGTATTCTAAGAAATCCAAACAATACTTGGACTCTCAATGCCGAAGTTGTTGGTTTTATAAAGAATATTGCCCTACTCACTCCCTTAGGCGATATGCAAGGAATTTCACCTTCTACAGAAGTTATTCCTACAGGCGAAATTCTATCTGTGCCTGTTGGAGAAGAATTACTTGGCAGAGTTGTGGATGGCATTGGTAATCCGCTAGACAACGGCCCAGCTCTCAAAACACGTCTTCGTTATCCTGTTTATGCCGACGCACCTAATCCAATGACAAGAAAGATTATCTCAAAACCAATTTCTCTTGGTTTAAGAGCATTAGATGGCTTGCTTACTTGCGGCGAAGGACAAAGAATGGGTATTTTTGCTGCTGCTGGCGGTGGTAAGAGTACATTACTTTCATCAATTATTAAAGGTTGTTCCGCTGATATATGTGTTTTAGCCCTTATTGGTGAACGTGGACGTGAAGTACGTGAATTTATTGAACATGATCTAGGCGAAGAAGGAAGAAAAAAAGCTGTTTTAGTGGTGTCAACTTCAGATAGATCTTCAATGGAAAGATTAAAAGCTGCCTACACTTCAACTGCAATTGCCGAATATTTTAGAGATCAAGGCAAAAGCGTTCTTCTTATGATGGACAGTGTTACTCGTTTTGGTAGAGCACAAAGAGAAATTGGCCTTGCCGCAGGCGAACCACCAACAAGACGTGGTTTTCCACCATCTGTTTTCTCACAACTTCCAAAACTTATGGAAAGAGCTGGAAATAATGATAAAGGTTCAATAACCGCTCTTTATACTGTCTTGGTTGAGGGCGATGACATGACAGAACCTATTGCCGACGAAACAAGATCTATTCTTGACGGACATATTATTCTTTCACGTAAACTTGCTTCTGCAAACCATTATCCAGCTATAGACATACAAGCAAGTGTGAGCCGAGTGATGAATGCTATTACCCAAAAAGAGCATAAGCAAGCAGCTCAAAAATTGAGAAAGATTTTAGCAAAATATGCTGAAGTCGAACTTCTTGTGCAAATAGGCGAATACAAAAGAGGATCAGACACTGAAGCAGATTTTGCTCTTGATAAAGTGCAAGCTGTGAATGAATATCTTAAACAAGGTTTAGATGAAAGATCTAATTTTGAAGATGCTTTAGCTGCATTGCTTCAGGTTGTACAATAATGTTCTATCCACTTACTGCCCTTCTCACTTTACGCATATACCGTGAAGAACATGCAAAAGCTCAATTAATCAAGGAAGAAAAAAAATTAAGGCAAGAACAAGAAAGACTAATTCCTCTACAAGAAGAGGCAGAAAGATACAAAGTATCCATCCCACAACTCATAGAAGATGAATACAATAAAATCATGGGAAAGCCCTGTACTTTACATGATATAGATATGGTAAAATCTCAAGTAGCTGTCATTGAAGAAGGCTTAACTTTACGCGAAGCAAAGGTTGAGCAACAAAAAATTGAAATTTCACAATGCCAAGAAAATGTCGAGAAAACGAAACTTGCTGTTGCCTTTGCAAGAAAAGAAGCAGCAAAAATAGAAAAACACAAAGAAATTTGGACAGAAATCCAAAAAAAAGAACTTCAAAGACTAGAAGATCTTGAAATGGAAGAATTTACAGGAATAAAAGAGCTTGACTAAAATAATTATAATTAATATAATTTAATTATATAAGTAATTATGGCACATATTTTGCTTAATACTATTAACTACCAACAAAATTGTCACTAAGGAGAAATAGTATGTCTACAGTAAACAATAATCAACAAAATGCAATAAATAATGTGCAAAATTCACAAACTCAAGCGACACAACAAGCTACATCAGCTGATAATAAAAATATTCAAGACTTTAATAAATTGCTCAATGGCAAAAAAACAGACCCTGCTACCCTAGCCCTTTTTCAAAAAAGTGAAAAAATGCTCTCACATAAAGCTGGTTTTCTTAAAGTAGAACAAAGTTCAGAAAAAGCCTTTACACAAAAACAAAGCGATTTAGATCCTAGCTTATTTAAACAATCATCTAAAGATGATAACATGCAAAAACCACAATCTTTTGCGTCAACTGACACAGGCACAGATAAATTTATCAATCAAAATAAAGAGAATCAAAAAAATGATTCTATGCCTTCGGCTGATCAACTTGTTGCTTCACTCAATCAACAACAAAATCTCGGCCAAAACCAACAGCCTCAAAATGTTGCTTCAACTCAAAATACTTCACAATCTTTAAGCAATATTAATGTTCAAGAAATTGCCGATAGAATTTTAGTAGCAACAAATAAAGATGGTTCAAATGAAGTTCGTCTTCTTTTAAGCGACAAAGCCCTTCAAGGCACTGAAGTTATTGTCAATAAATCTCTTGACAATGTTCTAACCGTACGTTTTGAAACAACTAATGCAAATTCTTTCCAAACTCTTGTTGCTGCTCAAGATCTTCTAAAATCTAATTTGCTCACTTCAAATTCAGAGGTAAAAGTTGAAGTTTCTCAGCAAAGTAGCGGAGATCAGCAAGGCGAATCAAAAGGAAAACAAAATTACAATCCATTTGAAGACAATGAACAAGCATAATTTTAATTTTTTACATCAACCTTTAAACAAAGAAATATAGATACATGAAAAAAAAATACTCTACTATAGAAGCTGTTTTACATAATAGTCTTATAAAGCATCTAAAATCTTTAGAATTTAAGATCAATAATACTATTTGTTCTTTGCATTATCTACCTGAAAGTCCAACTTTCAAATCTCTTATTTCGCTAAAACTCGAACTATTAAATAAAATAGCAATAGTAGATTTTTCTCATCTTTCTTTTTTATCCCTGCATGCAGACACAAAAGATATCAAAAATTACAAAGCTTTACCACAAGAACTACAACAAGCTTTAGCACAATATATTTTTGAAGATCTTCTCAAAAATTTCTCTCAACTACTCAATACGCCTATAAGCTTTTTACCTACTTCAAACGATGAAGACTTGCAAGGAATTAAAAAATCACTCTATCCATTTAGTTTCACTTTCTCCGTGGATTCTTTACAAATACCTGTAGTATTTTATCTTCCTAAAGAATGTATTGAACAAATACTTCCTCTTTTGACAAAGCTTCCAGCTGAAAAATCAAATTTTTCAAACACAATTCTGCCTTGTTCAATCGAAGTTGGTTCTACAGAACTTTCTCTAGAAGAATTAAGAGATCTTGAAGAAGGCGATGTACTCTTAGTTGATTCATTAAGTCATCTTTCAGAGGAAAAAACAGCTCTTTTCTTTCCTATAGGTGTCAATGCTTTCAACAATCTTCCAGCTTTTATTTGCACTTTAGAAAAAAGCACATTAACATTTACTCAAACCTATAGATTAACACAGGAAATCTCTATGAGCGAAGAAGTTACAAATCAAAACCAAGAAAATATCACTGAAATTAACGAACAAGAAAGTCCACCTACAATTGCAGAAACAGCAGCTGTAGAACAAAAAGCTCCTGCCCATTTTAATGATATTAAAGTAAGAGTTTCTTTTGAACTAGAAAGACGTAATATGACTATAGAAGAACTTGAAAATCTTTCTGTTGGAACAAATATGCTCTTAGAATCAGATCCTGAACAACCTGTAACATTAGTAATTTCAGACACAGCCTTTGCCAAAGCACGTATTATTGAAATAGAAGGAAGATACGGCTTACAACTTACTGAAATTTTAGTTAAAAAAGATTAGTTATGTCAGAAATTAGTCCTCTTTTAATCATTGGTAGTCTTGCTGTTTTAGGCTTAGCACCATTTATGCTTATGATGGTAACATCATACGTTAAAATTGTTGTTGTCACAAGCCTTATCAGAAACGCACTAGGTGTACAGCAAATACCTCCAGCAATGGCCTTAAATGGTCTTGCCATCATCTTTACTATCTTTATTATGGCTCCAATTGCTAGTGATACATTAGAACTCTTGGCTGAACAAAAAATTTCAACCCAACCCTCAATTCCAGAAATGGTTGAAGTTGCACAAAATATTTCACAACCTTTAAGAGAATTTTTAACTGCCAATACAGATAAAAACACCTTACAAGCTTTTATGAATACAGCGCAAAGAATTTGGCCTGTAGACAAGCATGAAACAATAAATGCAGAAAATTTATTTATCCTTATTCCTGCTTTTAGTATAACTGAACTCACAAAAGCTTTTCAAATTGGCTTTTTACTTTACTTGCCTTTTGTTGCAATTGACCTTATTATATCAAATATCTTGTTAGCAATGGGTATGATGATGGTTTCTCCAATGACTATTTCTCTACCTTTTAAACTACTTTTGTTTGTAACTCTAGAGGGTTGGTTAAAAATCAGTCAAGGCCTTTTACTTAGTTATAAAACGATATATTAATAGTTTAATACAAGATTATTTATTATTTCAATTTGAGGATTTATTATGCAAATTACAAGTGTTGAAGAAAATAATGTTATGATTGTTACTGTTGTTGGCAGAATGGACGCTACAACCAATATAGAGTTTGAAACAGAATGCAAAACTCTTATCCAATCAGGCAAAACAAAATTACTCATTAATCTTGAAGGATTAGAATATATTAGTTCAGCTGGATTAAGAGGTGTTTTGACTATAGTAAAATTGATTAAACAACAAAATGGAACAATTTGTTTCTGTGCCTTACAATCTATGGTAAGTGAAGTATTTAAAGTTTCTGGTTTTACCTCCATGCTTTCTATCTTCCCAACTCAAAACGAAGCCCTTTTATCTATTAAAGAATAGCCCTCAAAATACAAAGGACTATATAATGCCAAATATCACCTTTGAAGCTAAAATTGAAAACCTGAGTTTAGCCATTGATTTTATTAATAAAAACATAGGCGAAACTCATCCAAAACTTTCAATGATTGAATTAGCACTAGAAGAAATTATTATCAATGTAATAAATTATGCCTATGAGGATAGTGATAGCAAAGAAAAACCTATACAATTAGGCATAAGAAAAATTACTTTCGACGGACAACCATATTTAGCCATTTGGTTAAAAGATTGGGGAAAACGTTTTGACCCATTTGGCGATGCTACTGTACCAGATCTCAATCTCGACATTGAAGATAGGCCTATAGGCGGTTTGGGTGTGCACTTGGTTAAAACTATCTCTAATCATCAGTTTTATAGCGATGATGATGGTTCTAATGTTGTAGAAATATACTTTGCAGCAGAATGATAAACTTTTTCTTTATTTTTTCACTTTGCTTTCTTGTATCTTTTGATGCTCATGCTCAAATTTTAATGCAAGAAAGCAGTGTTGAATATAAAGAAGCACAAAGACTGACTCCAAGCTACAAATCTGGGCAAGGAATTGTTCAAGTTGTGCCAAAGCAATTAAAACAAGAACATCTTATTGACGAAATCGACGTTTATTCTCTTTCGCCCCATGCACGTATGTTACTTCATCCTCGTATGCTTACTTTTGCAAGCTATAAAGAAGTGGATAATAAAAACATAAATTGGAAGAAAATCATAAAAAGTGCTAGTTTAAAATACAATATTCCTGAAAACCTTATATCTGCTGTCATCAAAACTGAATCAAACTTTATAGCTGATGCTGTTTCGCATGTTGGAGCACAAGGTGCCATGCAAATAATGCCCGCTACTGCGCAAGACCTTGGATTAGATGAACCTTTTAACGCCTCAAAAAATGTAGATGCTGGAACAAAGTATCTCAAAGAGCAAATCACTCGCTTTAAAGATGTTAAATTAGCTCTTGCTGCTTATAATGCAGGGCCAGGTAATGTACTAAAATATAATGGTATTCCTCCTTTTAAAGAAACTCAAAATTTTGTTAAAAAAGTTCTTTCCTATCTCTAATCTCAAAGTTCTTTTTAAAGCTCAAAACCAGTTTATCTCTCATTAATACAATAGTTACGCACATTTCTCATTTTGCTATCACATATTTTAAAACATCTTCTATCTTCTACATACTAACTTCGGCTAAATTATGAAAATAAATGCAAATAATACTCAAAATCTTTCTTGGAATACAAGTTTATCTCTATTTAAAAATTTCTTTATTAAAAAAAGTTTAAAATATTTTTCTTTTGTATCTGCTTTATTATTCGCACTTTCTTTGTTTTTTTCCTCGACAGCACATGCAAAAATGAGAATAGCCTATGTAGAAGGCGGGCATCTTCAACAATACACTCAGCTTCTAGATTCTACAGCTATAGCTCTTGATAAAATTAAACTTATAGACAATGCACGAATTTTTTTACAAAAAGGCTACACGAGTAAAGATTTGTGGAATTGGCTTGCTACAAGAGCAGGCGGGGAATATCTAAGTTTCGTTCAAGACGCCTATTATTCATCTGCTTGGGATGCAAATTTACTAAGCCAAGATATTGCTTCACTTAAAAAAAGAATTGAAGAAAAAAAAGATATAGATCTTATCTTTGCATTTGGTTCAGCTGCAGCTTTAGAAGTTTCTCAACAAATACAAAATGTTAATATAATCGCTTTTTCTCTTCCCGACGCTTTATTAACAGAATTATCCCAAAAAAACACCTATCAAGCAAATCCTTCTCTCTTTGCTCACAAAGTAAATAATGATACATTAAAGAAATTAGAATTATTCAAAAATATAATAGATTTCAATTCTTTAGGAATTTGCTATGAAGATAGTGCTCGTGGACGAACTGATATAAATTATCAAGAAATAAAACAAGCAGCACAATTGTATAATTTTACTTTAATTGAAGGAAAAATAAAAAATTTCACAAATGACATTCAAGAAAATGTAGAAAAACGTCTTGATTGCCATCAAGAGATTTCACAAAAAGCAGATGCTTTCTATCTCACAAGCGGTCTTGGAAACGATTATACACATTATAAAGAGCTCCTTACTCCATTTTTATCCTCTAAAACTCCAACATTTTCACAAAATGGTTTAAGCGATGTTGAACATGGCGCGCTCTTTGCTTTATCTTCAAGTATAGCTGAAGATGCAAATCTAAAAGCACAAGTGATAAAAGATCTAATCGATGAAAAGAATTTTACTCAAATAAACAAAGAAGTTAACCCAAAATATACTTTCGCTCTTAACATAAAAATGGCTCTTGATATTAATTGGAATCTTTCTTTTGAATTACTTTCTGCGGCTGACAGAATTTTTAGAGAAATTAAAAATGCAAAGCAATAGTATTTATTTAAAATAATTACTAAAACTTCTAAAACTTAAATTTTTAAAGCACACTGCTTTTATAGAGTTAATCCTTGCTGTATCTCTTTTAGAACGATATCTTTTCTTGACTTTTGTTATTTTTAACTATAAATAAATACCTTATTTTTTATTTAACTAGTTAAAGGATTAATTATGAATGGAGCAGCCCTTTTAGCAATTTCCGGAGCTATCTTATTGATAGCCTATTTTGTCTATGGAACCTATTTAGAAAAATTGTGGGGCGTTGATAGCAATCGCCGTACACCAGCCCATGAGCACAAGGACGGAATTGACTATGTTCCTGCTTCTAAGGCTGTTTTATTTGGCCATCAATTTGCATCAATTGCTGGTGCTGGCCCTATAAATGGCCCTATCATTGCGGCTATGTTTGGCTGGGTTCCAGTTCTTGCATGGATTTTAGTTGGTGGTATTTTCTTTGGAGCTGTTCAAGATTTTTCTTCTATGTACGCATCAGTAAGAAATCAAGGTAAAACAATTTCTGTTTTAATTGAAAAATACATTGGTAAAAGCGGTAAAGTTTTCTTTTTAGTATTTGTATGGCTTTTTTGTATTTTAGTTATAGCTGCTTTTGCTGATATCGTTGCTGGAACATTTAACGGCTTTACAAATAATCAAGCAAATCCATCAGGAGCATCTACTGCATCTACTTCAATAATTTTCATAGTTTTTGCTGTTCTTATGGGTGTTTACTTTAGAAAAGCACAACTTTCTTCTACAATGCAATGTATAGTTGGTATTGCAACCTTAGTAGTAGCACTCTATTTAGGTCTCACTTTTCCAATATTTGCAACAAAGCAAACTTGGTTCTATTTTACATTTGCTTATATCTTTGTAGCTTCTGTTCTCCCTGTATGGCTTTTATTACAACCAAGAGACTTTCTCAATTCTTTCCTCCTACTTGCAATGCTTTTAGCAGCCTTTGTAGGTGTCTTAGTTGCACAGCCTGAAATGAACTTACCAGCATTCACCTCTTTCACAGTAAAGGGACAATATATGTTCCCAATGCTCTTTGTAACAATAGCATGTGGTGCTATTTCTGGTTTCCACTCACTTGTTTCATCTGGAACATCTTCAAAACAAGTCAACAATGAAAAAGATATGAAACTTATCAGCTTTGGCGGGATGCTTCTAGAGTGTTTCTTAGCTGTTATCGCACTTGTTGCTGTTGGCGCACTTGCAACCTCTACAAGTATGCCACAAGGCACACCGCCAACTATTTTTGCAAATGCACTTGCTTCTTTCTTATCACAAATTGGATTGCCATCAAATCTTGTATTTACATTGATCACACTTGCAATTTCAGCTTTTGCTCTTACTTCACTTGACTCCGTTGCTCGTGTTGGCAGACTTTCTTTCCAAGAAATTTTTCATGTCAACGGTAACAAACCTGAGGGTGGCTTTTTAGGCTTCATTAGTTCAAACTATTTTGCAACCTTTATTACACTTTTCTTTGGCGTTCTACTAGCACTTGGCGGTTATCAAAGCATTTGGCCACTCTTTGGTTCAGCAAACCAACTCCTTGCTGCACTTGCATTGATCGCTGTTTCTGTCTTTTTACAAAGAACTGGCAAGAAAAACTTCATGCTTATCATTCCAATGTATAGCATGCTACTCATTACTGTGACTTCACTTTGCTTGCTTATCAATGGTAATATCACAAAGATTATGAATAATACAGGTTCACTCTCTGCAAACGTATTACAATTAACCTTTGCTGTTTTATTATTAGCACTTGGATTAATCGTTGCTAAACAATCTCTTTTTCCAAACAAAAAAGATGAAAGCTTAGAAGCAAAAGCTGTTTAATCATAATTTAAATTACTATCAACGCTTTCATGACAATTTGTTATGAAAGCGTTTTTTATTTAACATTAATAAAAAAACTCTCTTTATTTATAAAAGTTTAGTTAAAATTCTCTGCTCACCCAAAGCAGTTTACCAATAACACGAAAATGTTCTTCATTATATTCACTCATTTTTAATTCAATATCTTTATAATCTTTATTATGAGATTTTAGAACAAGGGTTTTAGGCAAGAAATCAACTTGCTTTAAATAGATAACATCTTCAAAACCTACTGCATAAATCTTTCCTATTTCTAGATTCTTTTTTGATTCGTCAATAAGTACCATATCTTTATCGTGTATTGTTGGAGACATAGAATCCCCAGAAACTCTAAACAAAACCATATTCTTAGGATTACCCTTTTGTTCAATAAAAGAACGCGGAAAAGGAATGCTTTCTATAATATTATCTTGTGTTTCAAGACTTCCATGCCCAGCACAAAGCATTGCATCTACTAAAGGAATATAAACATTAGTTTCTTCTATGTCAGATTCTTTATCTCTGGTAAAAGCATGATTAGATACAATATCTGCTGCATTACTATTCGTTGAATTTCTAAAACCTGAAATAATATAATTCACATCAAAATCTAGCTTTACTAATTTTTCTAAAAAAGAAGCTGGAGGAGAAACCGTTTCTTTTTCATATGAAAGTAGAGAGGTTTTATGAAGTGAAGTTGCCTTAGCTAGCTCTTCTTGAGTCATTTTTTTTAACTTTCTTTCTTCTTTTAATCTAGAACCAAAGCTCATATCTATACTCCTTCATTATACATTTTAATAAGTCTATATATTAAATTTAAAAATTTTTAAAAAAAACTAATTTTATCTCTTGACAAAAAGTTGAAGATGTTCTACTTTTTAATTAACAATTCTTAGAAAAAAGTCAAGTATATTCTATTTGACAAAATAACAATGTAAATATTCAATCACTGACAAATAAAAAGTATATTTTATTCAAACTTTTGTCAAGGTAAATAATAAGGAGATAAAGATGGCTATAGTAAGTTTAATCAAGGAACAACATTCTCTTAAAATATCACTCACTAGAAAAGACGGAATGTGGAATATAGAAGCTAAAAGTCCTTTTATCGCAAAATCTTTTGTTACTCATTCTTTTCCTAGCGAAAAAGAATTAATAGAATTATTAGAAAATATTGAAAAAGAAATCTATGCAGCATAAATTATAAATCATATTTACCAATATTCTGTGTTTTGCTTTTAATTATATCTTATTTCTTCACTATTAAATTTCTGCAATTCTCATATAAAATATAATTTTAATATTGACCTATCTTTATTGATAATTATATCTATTAGTATTAGGAAGTAGTGTGTGTCGGATTAAAGGAGAATTCATGAAGTTTAAATTTAAAGTTTTTAGTTTATGCACACTAATTTTTATTGCTTTTTATGCAATGTTCATTTTTTTCGAAGAAGCTACTGCAATTTCTCAATCAAATGAGATTATTGAACAAAGTACAGAACAATTAAAAAATGTAGGTAAAGGAAGAGAAATGAAATTAAACTCACTCAGTCCCGAAGAAGCTTATATAATAAAAGATAAAGGCACGGAAATGCCTTATAGTGGTGAGCTTTTAAATAATAAATTAGAAGGTATCTATACATGTCGTCAATGCGATGCTCCTCTTTATTTATCTCACGATAAATTCGATTCAAATTGCGGATGGCCAAGCTTTGACGATGCTGTTGCTGGTGCTGTGTTACGAGTTCCTGACAGTGACGGACGAAGAACTGAAATCATTTGTGCTAATTGTGCAGGACATTTAGGACATGTTTTTGAAAATGAAGGTTTTACAGAAAAAAATGTACGTCATTGCGTAAATTCAATTTCAATGAAGTTTATACCATATACTAATCCAGATAAACCATTTCCTGCAACTGCCTTCTTTGGTGGTGGTTGTTTCTGGGGCGTGGAAGACGGTTTTTCAAAGATTGAAGGAGTTATTGACGTAGAATCTGGATATATGGGTGGAAATACTATCTTCCCTACTTACGAACAAGTAAGCAAAGGAAATACAGGCCATGCAGAAGTAGTGAAAGTACTTTACGATCCTAATATTGTAAATTTCGAAACATTAGCAAAATTCTTTTTTGAAATACACGATCCAACCCAACTCAATAGACAAGGCCCAGACATTGGAACACAGTATAGAAGTGTTATTTTCTATACTAACAAAGAACAAGAAGAGATAGCAGATAAATTAATTAATATACTTATTGCAAATAATTATGATGTTGTTACAGAGCTTTCTCCTGCTCCAGCATTTTTCTCTGCTGAAGATTACCATCAAGATTTTACAGCAAGAACAGGCAGAGGTGCTTGCCATTTTCCTGTAAAAAGATTTGATAAATAACACCCTTTAAGATTGCCTAAGATCCGCACAATTTTAGGCATGATTAAAAATAGCATACCCTCTTTATTTCATATGAAATTTATTTGGGTATGCTATTTATAAAATTCAATTTATATTAGAAAAATCTTTATACAACTAAAGAAATTAACCAAATTGTATATACAAGATAAATACCAAGGAGGATAGCACCTTTAAATCTTGTTATACATCCCATCTTGCCTTTCTTTGCATAGCCAAATAAAAAGAGTGAAAGTGTGAGTAATGTCATTATAGACATATCACGTGTGAGTATTTCAAAAGGAACAGCAAATGGGTGTATAGTACCTGCAATACCAACTACAGCTAATGTATTAAATAAATTTGAACCTAACACATTACCCAGAGCTATTTCATGTTCATTTTTTCTTGCTGCTGCGATAGAAGAGGCAAGTTCTGGTAAGGATGTTCCAATTGCAACTACTGTTAAACCAATAATGATATCACTTACATTATACATATGTGCAATTTCAACAGCACCCCAAACAAGCATGCGTGAACTTATAATAAGTATTACTAAACCAACAATTAACCAAAGTATTGATTTTTTGATGTTTATCTCTTCATTTTCAACTTCTTCTGTTTCTATCTCTGTTTCAGTATCTTTTGCTTTTATTACTTGAGATACCACATCTTTTGCTTTCATACCTTTATAAATAGTGTTTCCCATAATACCAAAGAAAACAACTAATAAGATAAATCCATCTAATCTTGAAAGTTCTAGATCATAAAGCAAGATAAATGAAAGTGCTGTTATTAAGAGTAAGGTAGGAAGTTCTTTTTTTAAAACTTTTCCATTAACAGCAATAGGTGCGATGAGGGCTGATACACCAAGAATAAGAGCAATATTTGCAATATTTGAACCATAAGCATTACCTAGGGCTATGCCGCTATTTCCATTTACAGCAGCTAAAGCGGAAACAAGCATTTCTGGTGCTGATGTTCCAAATCCAACTATAACCATACCAATAATAAGAGGTGACATGCCAATATATTTTGCAGTTTCTGCTGCACCTTCAACAAATTTATCCGCACTCCAAACCAGTAAAATCAATCCAACTATTAAGGCTGATAAAGCTAAAACCATTTTTTCCTCACAAGTAAAAGTTATTTATTAAACTCTAGTATGTATAGCATAAATATTTTAAAATAAAAAGAAATATTTATAATTGTTAATTCAAATAGTTGAATATTTTTACTTCTTATTTCAGGCTAGATAAAGCTGCTTGTCTTGCATGTATAAAAGTTGTGTCAAAAAAAGGAAGATTTACATCTTCTTGCTTCAATAAAATCCCTATTTCTGTGCAAGCAAGCACAATACCTTCTATATCCTTTTTAGATAATTTTTCAATGATTTCTTTGTATTTTTCTCTTGAAGAATCTTTAACAATGCCTTGGCATAATTCTTCATAAATAATATCATTTATGATTTCAATATCTTCATCATCGGGTATAACAAGTTCTATACCAAATTCTTCTAATTTTTCTTTATAAAATGCTTCAAGCATAGTATATTTTGTGCCTAACAAGGATATTTTTTTGATATTGTTTTTGTTGATTTCTTTAGCTGTCTCTTTTGCAATGTGTATAAAAGGAATTTCAATCGCATTTTCAATACTATCTGCTATTTTATGCATTGTATTAGTGCATAAAACAATACAATCTGCACCAGCTTTTTCTAAGTTTACTGCTACTTCAGATAAAATTTGAGCACTTTTAGTCCAATTTCCACTAGCTTGACATTCTTCTATTTCAGCAAAGTTCACGCTATAGAGCAAGATTTTTGCCGAATGTAATCCGCCAAGCTCTTTTCTTATACATTCATTAATAATTTGGTAGTATAAAGCTGTGCTTTCAAAACTCATTCCACCTATTAAACCAATTGTTTTCATAAAAACCTCATCGATAAACATTTATCATATAAAATAAACTTTAAATTATTTATATTATAAGAAAATCTACATCAAAAAATTAATCTAAATTATTTTCGATAGTTGCTCTTTTTTTATCGTCATAAAGTAATAGAAAAACAGTTGATAAAATAAGTAAAATCCCAATATAGGCCATAAATGTAAAGCTTTCACCCCATATAGCAAAAGCTGCAACGCCTGCTATTACTGGTTCTAAATTTGCAATAACGGCTGCCTTAGTAGGATTTAGTCTTTTAATTCCTTCGCAATATGCCCAATAAGCTAAATAAGTGCTCACAAAAGCTGTTGCGAATAAAGACAACCATACTTCAATCGAGAGGTTAAAATTAAATGAAGTGAGCGAAGTAAATGGAAGTAATGCAAAAGCCGCAAAAATCGATCCATATGCATATATAGTGAATGAACTATATATTGTTAAATATTTTTTTGTAAATATAAAATGTGTTGCGTATAAAAAGCCAGCTAATAAACCACAAGAAATACCAAGTAATGGCAGAGTATTTTTTGCATTTTCTGCAAGTGATGATCCTTCTTCTACGGCTGGACTTCCAGATGAATAACTAATTAAAAATACACCGCATAATGCTAAAACAATAGCCAAAGCACTCATTTTTGATAATGAAGTTGAATAAAAAATCCTTAAAAACAGTGCTACCCATGCTGGTGCAGTATAAAGCAATACGCTTGCAAGAGCTACACCCGCGTCAAGAACAGCATATTGATAAGAAGCAAAAAACACAGCAATCGAAAATAGACCAAATATAAAAAAGGCTGACAAATCTTTCATAGAACGCACACGCGCATCTTTTAAATACATAGCGTGTAAAAACATAAAAAGTGAACCAAAAAAGGCACGACAAAAAGCAACATCTAAAGGTTCAACACCAGCTGACATGGCAATACGTCCAAACACGCCTAAAAAGCCCCAGCAAAGTGCTGCAATAAAAATAAATAAATAGCCTAGATACATTTTTGCTCCTGACACAAAAGTATTATACACGCATTTTTATATTCTTGTATCAATCATTAAATTTTAAGTAAACTAAAGTGCTTTTGAGAGCATGTCAAATGATTTTACTTTGTACAAAGTCCTACTTTTTAGCTCAAATCTATTTATTATCTAAAAAACACTCTATAAATTATTTTATTTATAATTGTAATTTTTCTAAAATCTATTTTGTTGACAAATATACATTTTTCCCTCATTTTATATACATACATATCTCTAAACATAAGGATAAATACATGTCTTTATTAGTAAATTACGAAAAAATTAGTGAAATTTTTAAAACTGCTTCAAATGAAGAACGTTTTAATCTTTACGAATATGAAGTATACCATTTATTAGAACTTTCAGGCTCTGAAACAGTTCCTAAATCTTTTTTTATACCTAAAAGCGTTAAAGCGGCTAAAGAAGAATTAATGGCTTTACCTGGCGAAAAGACTGTTTTGAAAATTGTTTCTCCAACAATTATGCACAAAACAGAAGTTGGTGGAGTTCGAATTTTAGAAAAATCACCTGAAAAAATTCTTTCAGCAATGCGTAGAATGTATAGTGAAATACCTGAAAGATATGCAGATATTTTAGAAAAAGACCCTGCTCATAAACCAATTACTTATAAAAACCTGAAAGATGATGATCTTACAGAAGCCATTTCTAAAGATATTTGTGGGATATTGCAAGTGCAATTTATGCCTCCAGATTCTTCTGCTTTTGGCAATGAACTTATAGTAGGCCTTCGCAGAACACGAGAATTTGGCATGGTGATTTCTGCTGGCTTAGGTGGCACGGATACTGAATTATACGCCCAAAGCTTTAGAAAAGGACAAGCCATAGTTGCAGCACCAACTTTGACAACAAATGGCAAAGAATTTTTTAATTTATACAAAAAAACAATATCTTACAGAAAATTAGCTGGCCTCACCCGTGGGCAAAAAAGAATTGTCACTGACGAACAATTGATAGAATGTTTTGAATCTTTTATTCAAATGGGAAATTATTTTTCACCTCTCAATGTTAAATCAGAATTTATTATTGAAGAATTAGAAATAAATCCTTTTGCTTTCACAGACTTTTTAATGGTTGCTCTTGATGGTTTATGCCGATTTAGCCGACAAGAAAAACTTCTTCCTCAAAGGCCACAAAGCCATATTGATGCTCTTCTACATCCGAAAAAACTTGCTATCATTGGCGTTTCATCAACACGCAAAAATTTTGGCAGAGTAATTTTAGACAATGTAATTAAAGCTGGCTATAATCCTGAAGATATTGTGCTTATCAAAGAAAATACTGATATTAGTGGCGTGAGCTGTTTCCCAACTATTCATGAAGTAGAAGGAAAAATTGATCTACTTGTTGTTGCAATTGACGCAAAACATGTTCCTGCACTCGTCGATGAACTTATACACTCAAAGAAAGCGAAAAGCGTGATGCTTGTTGCGGGCGGACTTGGCGAAACAGAAGAAAGCAAAGAAATTGCATTAAAAATGACTACTGCCATACAAAAATCACATCAAGATCCTGAATCTCCAGTCTTTCTTGGAGCAAATTGTATGGGCGTAATTTCACGCCATGGCAATTACGATACTTGGTTTATTCCTCAAGAAAAATTTGATTCTGCTACTCCACTTATTAATAATACGCCACGTTCATTAGCTTTAATCAGCCAAAGTGGTGCATTTTTATTGAGTCGTTTTAGCCAAGTTCCTGAAATGAATCCTTCTTATCTTATTTCTATGGGAAATCAAAGTGATTTAACATTAGGCGATATGATGCAATATTTTGAAAACTCTGATAAAGTCTGTACAATTGGCATTTATGCTGAAGGCTTTAAAGATTTAGACGGCCTTTATTTTGCTCAATCTGTTAAAAGAGCTGTAGAAAAAGGAAAACAAGTTATATTTTATAAAGCTGGCAGAACTCCAGAAGGTAAAGATGCCACAAGTGGTCACACTGCCTCACTTGCTGGCGACTATATGGTTTGTGAGTCTGCTATAAAGCAAGCCGGCGGTATTGTTGCAAGAACTTTCACAGAATTTCAAGATTTAGTTCTTTTGGCTGAATCACTTGCATGTAAAAAAATTCGCGGTAAACGTATTGCTGCTATAAGCGGTGCTGGTTTTGAAGCTGTTGGTATGGCTGATTCTATACATTCAGACGAATACGACATCATACTTGGAACTTTCAGTGATGAAACAAAGAATAAGATGCAAGAAGTTTTAGAGAAAAAGAATCTCTCTAAACTTGTACAAGTGTCTAATCCATTTGATATAAACCCTTCTTCTGACGATGAAGCACATGCTACTTTAGCTCGCTTAGCGCTTGAAGATGATAATATTGATGCTCTTGTGATTAGTCTTGATCCTCTTTCGCCAATGACACATACTCTTGATAATCCAGACACTCCAAACTTTGACTTTAATCAAGAAAATTCAATACTTAAACTCATAATAGATTTAAATAATTCCATTGATAAACCTTTGATTGCTATTGTTGATGGCGGACATCAATTCACTCCTTTCAGACTAGCTTTAAAAAATGCTAAAATACCAGTTTTCACAATTTGCGATAGAGCCATACAAGTTCTTTCTCTATACTTAGAGGAAACAGTGCAAGAAAAAGACAAAAAAATATATAATTTCAATGATATAAAATCTATTTAATAAATTCATTTATTAGTTTTTTACTTTAACTTTATTTATTTTTTGACAATTTATTTTTTTACTAGTATGAATGAAAACATATTAATTAACTGAGGATACAAGCGTGAAAATAGGTTATCAAGGCATTGAAGGCAGTAATTCAGAGGAAGCGGCTATACAGTTAGCCTTGCAAGGCAAATACACAGATGTCCAATATATCCCTTTAGTTACATCTTTAAATGTTCTCACAGCATTAAAAAATAAAGAAATTGACTATGCTGTTCTAGCTATCTCAAATTCAATTTGTGGTGTAGTGAGTGAAACCTCAGATGCCTTTAAAGCTTTAAACATAGAAAATAATTTGAAATGTATAGATAACTATTCTTTGCGAATACATCATTGTCTTTTTGTTAAAAACTCTCAAATAAATATGTCACAGATATCTGCTGTTGCTTCGCATCCGCAAGCTCTTGCTCAAACAAAGATACATATGCAAAATCATTATCCGCATATTCTTTCTCTTGAAATTGAAGACACAGCTATAGGCGCTGAAAGATTATCTCAATCTCTGATTAAAGATGATATTGCAGTTATTTGCAGAAAAAAAGCAGGCGAAAAATTTAATTTGCATTTAATAGAAGAAAATATAGAAGACTCGACAAGTAATTATACTGAATTTAATTTATATACTCTGCTATAAAAAACAAAAAGCCCTTTCAATTTGCAAAATGTTCACTGAAAGGGCTTTTTTATACTCTATAATTTAAGATTAAGCATTTTCTTCTTTTACCATGCTTCCATCCCAAAGATTTTCTGACTTTGAAATCCAAAGATTTGCAGCAAGATCGCCTTCTACATTCAAAGTAGTGAAGGCCATATCAAGCAAGCGATAAAAAGCGGCTATTGGCCCCATTAAATCAAAAGGTAAGCCAAACATAGATAAGAAAGAAGCTCCAAGCACAATGCCACCACCAGGTATTCCAGGTGCTGCCATATTTATCATTGTAGCTGCAACAGACATACCTGCGATTGTTGTGACAGAAAGATTTAAGCTATAAAAATCAGACACAAATATTGCAAGGCAACAAAAAGACACCGCCCCACCACACATATTTATAGTACAGCCTAGAGGTAATGTAAAATTACTTATTGATTCAGGTGCTTTAAGATCATCAACACTTACGCGAATAGTTGTTGGCAGAGTTGCGGCTGAACTTGTTGTTGACAAAGTCATCATTGCAATCTTACTTGATGCAGCTAAAAAAGGTTTTGCCTTTATTTTTGTGTAAAGCATAGAAGGTAAGAGCATGACAACAACATAAACAACAATACAAGCAATCCAGCATGTTATAATATATTTTCCTAAAGCAGTAAACATACCAGAACCATATTTTGCCACAGAAAAAGCCATAAGAGACATAACGCCAAAAGGAGTTGCTTCCATAACAATAGCTAAAATTTTGAAGACAACAGCAGAAGCACTATTGATAAAATCTTTCATTGCCTTTCCTTGTTCGCCAACTGAAACAATGGCTATAGAAGCAATGATAGTAAAGATAATAATTGGAAGTATTTCACCTCTTGTCATTGAGGCAAAAATATTGTCAGTTACAATATTAAGCAAGAAACCAGACACGGAAGTATTTGCAAGTTTGCCTTCCCAAAGTGGTTGATTTTCAAAAGCAATGTTCATGCCTGGCCTAATTGTCATGGCAACAACTAAGGCAACTAAAAAGCTTGCTATAAACATCAATGCATAAGTAATTACAGTTTTAAAACCTATTCGTCTAAGCGAGGAGGAATCTTGCACATTAATAATACCGCCAGCCACAGCACATATCAAAACTGGCACAATGAGCATCTTGATTAGTTTTAAATAAACATCTCCAATAACCTTTGTTTCCATAGAAAACTCAGGCAATACAAAACCAAAAAATATACCAAGAACAAAACCAAGTGCAACTCGTACAAAAAGTCTATTCTTACCCAATAACCAATCCATTTAAAACTCCTCTCAATATTGTAAATCTAATAAAAGCAAAAATTCTTTTAGAGTGATTTTCAATAAAGTTTGATTATTAAAAAACACAAGAAAGAATATATTTTTTTATTACACCAGAAAAAAAGAGCTAATGCAAGTTTTTATATGTATGACAAAAATTTATATTGTAAATAGAAATAATGAGAATATAAAATTTTTAAAGAGTATAAAAAAAGCCACTTTTTTCAAAGTGGCTTTAATTTTGTAAATAATCACAAATTATTTTTGAGGAGCTTTAATTCTCAAGGTAAAGAGAAGTGCAAAGCATAATGAAAGTATTATACCTGCAGCATTACCATACATTTCAGCTGTTTTTAAATCCATCATAGAAATCATGAAGCTATAGAAACCTTCAGGAGCAACTAAGATATAAGAAGTAACAACAACAGTCATAAACATAGCAGGAATCAATGCTACAAAATAAAATCTACCATTTTTCTTGAGATATGCTGCCGCAGCCCAAAGAGCAAAAGTAGCAAGAGTTTGGTTTGACCAAGAGAAATATCTCCAGATAATAGCAAAGTCAATGAATAACAAAGCCGCTGCAATAGCAAAAACTGGCAGAACTATATAGTATCTATTGATTTTTTTAGACTGATCAATATTAAATGCGTCTGCAATAATCAAGCGAAGTGCTCTAAAAGCTGTATCACCAGAAGTGATTGGGCAAGCAACAACACCAAGAACAGCAAGGATCATACCAAGGCTACCCATAAGACCAATAGAAACTTTATTTACTACAACAGGAGCAGAACCAGCTTGTGACAAGCCTTCAAGACCGCCAAAGAAAGTCATCGCTGCTGCTGCCCAAATAAGTGCAACAAAACCTTCAGTAATCATAGCACCATAGAAAACTCTACGGCCTTCTGTTTCAGATTTAATACATCTTGCAATAATTGGTGATTGAGTTGCGTGGAAACCTGAAATAGCACCACAAGCAATAGAAATAAAGAGATAAGGGAAGATAGATTTTGAAGCAACATGAGGATTTGAGAAATCAAATTCTGGGATTTGGAAGAATAAACCTGTATAGAGCATACCGCCAACAATACCAACTGCCATAAGCAATAATGCAATACCAAAAATCGGATAGACTTTACCAATAATTTTATCTACAGGTAAAACAGTTGCTAAAAGATAATACACAAAAACACAGCCAACAAAAATCCATCTATCAACACCTGTTAAATTTGCTAAAATATCAGCAGGTGAAGCAATAAACACAACGCCTACTAATAAAAGTAAAATACCAGAAAGAAGTATCATAACTTTTTTTGCAAAAGGATTAAGATTTTGTCCAACTAATTCAGCTACTGTAGTACCATTTGAACGAACAGACATCATGCCAATCAAAAAGTCGTGTACTGCACCAGCAAAAACACAACCAAGTGCGATCCATAAAAAAGCGTTCGCTCCCCACATAGCACCAGCAATAGCACCAAAAATTGGACCTGTACCAGCAATATTAAGGAATTGAATTAAAAAAGACTTCCATGACGGCAATTCAACAAAGTCAAAACCGTCTGCTAAAGTTTGTGATGGAACAGGACGCTTTGCATCCACACCAAAAATACCTGCTACAAACTTGCCGTACACAAAATAACCAAATACGAGCAAGAGACAAGCACATAAAAATGTAACCATAGAACCTCCCAATACGTTCTAATAGAGCTTGTTTGAAAACAAAATTTACAAAAAAAATTAAACTTTAAGATTTATGGCTTTAAAATAAAATAGAATAATGGCATAAGGCAAATATAGTCTATATATAAAAGAAATAAAAACATAAAAAAGCAAAATTTATAAGCAAAAATTAGCAAAAAGCTCAAATTTACGTGAGTTAAAAACTCTTTTACATGTTATTGCTTATAGCAGATTTTTTAAAAAAGTCAAGACCTAGAATAATCACTAATATTCTAGGTCTTTATAAAAAAACAAACAATGCAAAGACTTATAATTATTTTTTAGAAATTACATTTGCTGAAACTTGTGAAGCACTAGCAGTTCCTGTAAGCACCATTGCTTGCGTTAGCTGTCCTTTTAATTGTTGTGTATAAGTAATAACACCATCTTTCAAACCACCAACAGCAGCAATAGAATAAGGACGTCCTATCATAACAGCATCTGCACCAAGTGCTAACATTTTTAAAATATCAAAACCATCACGAACAGCACCATCAACTATTAGAGCAAGCTTACCTTTCACTGCTTTTGCAATTTGAGGTAAAACATCTGCTGTGCCCGGTGTATAATCAAGAACTCTACCGCCATGATTTGAAACAACAATTCCATCACAGCCAGCCTCAAGAGCTTTTTGAGCATCTTCTACAGTCATAAGTCCTTTCAAAACAAATTTCTTTTTATTTTTATGAGCCATTTCAACAATTTTTCTCAGTTCATCTAATGGCTTAGGCGAAACAGGTCTGCCTTGTAATGCTAAGGTTATAAGACCTGCAGCATCAATATCCATACCAATAATTTCACAATTTGTTTTCAAGGCTTTTTCAAATTTTATATCAAATTCTTCACTATCCCAAGGCTTTATAAATGGAATACCGTAACCATTTGCCTTTGAAATTGCAGCAAAACCACATTCATGTATGATGTCAGGCACACCATCGCCAGTAGCCCCAATGATTCCAGCTTCTTTTGCACCTTCAACTACAGCATTAACGTATTCTTCTTCACTAATAGCACTTTGCATATTATAAGAAATTCCGCCAATTGGAGCAATAATAAGTGGCAGAGCAAGCTCTAATCCAAGTATTGAACAGGAAATGTCAGGCTTTTTAATGCCATGAATCAAGGACATATTTAATTGTATATTTTTTAATGCATTGTAATTATTATGAAAAGATGTACCAGTTCCACAGCCACCCATACCAGGAGTTTCGCCTATGCAAGTTTTTCCATCACAAAATTTACAAACACGACAAGAACCTTTGAAAAGTTCCTTTGCATTCTTTCTTATTTCTGCCATATCCATAACTAAACCTCCACAAGTCAATTTAATATTTATTTTTCCACAAATAAAAGCAATATAAAAATTCTTTACACAATTAATGCCATAAGAATAAAGAAAATTCAAGCCTTATAAAAGTAAGAACTTTTTATTTTATAGATTTTTTCTTCCATTTTTTTAAAAAATAAGCATAAAAAGAAAGGAGAGTTCTTAATAAAGGAATATCTAATGCCTTATGTGCTTCTTGAAGTTTTGCAGGTATATCAATTTGCTGTGGGCAATGTTTCATACATTTACCGCATTTCACACAAAGATTCGCACCTGATTTATCGCCAAGCACGCCAGCAGATTTACTTGCATATTGTGAACGCACAACACTAGCTCTCTTCCCAAAAAAATGTATACTATTATAATTGTTAAATATATTTGGAATATCCACATGATAAGGACAAGGCATACAATAATTACACGCAGTACAAGGCACTTTCATCAATTCATTATACACTTCTTTCACATTTTCTATAATTTCAAGCTCTTCATTTGTCATGCTTTGTGGATGTGTATGAGAGGCAATTTCAATATTATCCAGTATATGCTCATCAACGTTCATACCACTCAAAACAACTGACACAGGAGCAAAATTCATGACAAATTTTAATCCCCATTGTGCGGGACTGCGTTTAATTTTATAATTTTTAAAAATTCCCTTTACTTTATCAGGAGCCTTAGCTGCCAAAGCACCGCCCCTTAATGGTTCCATAATAACAAGATTTATCCCTAATTCTTCTGCTTTTTTCAAGCCTTTTAAACCAGCTTGATAATTTTCATCAAGATAATTGAATTGAATTTGGCAAAAATCCCAAGGATAATCTTCTAATATCTTAATAAATTCTTCACATTTACCATGAAAAGAAAAACCAAGATATTTTATTTGATTTTCTTCTTTTTTCTTATTGATAAATTCAATAATTCCAAAGTCTTTTAATCTTTGCCAATCTGATAAGCTTCCTAAGGTGTGCATAAGATAAAAATCTATATAATCTGTATCTAATCTTTGAAGTTGAATATTAAAATACTTTTCTATATTTTCCTTTTTATGTATTAAAAATGTAGGTAATTTATCAGCAATATAAACTTTATCACGAATATTGTATTTTTTAATAAATTCACCTAATATCACTTCACTTTTTCCAGCATGATAGATATAGGCTGTGTCAAAATAGTTGACTCCATGATCAAAGGCAAGTTTCATCTGTCTAAAAGCTTGCTCTTTATCCACAGTCATATTTTTTAAAGGAAAACGCATACATCCATAGCCTAAAAGAGAAATTTCAGGGCCTTTTTTTGCAAGTTTTCTATAGAGCATACATATTCCTTTTTATTTAGATTCAATTTAAATCAATAGCAAGAGATAGAGTATAAAAAAGGCAGTTAAAAACTGCCCTTTATTAGAGAAAAATAAAATCAGTTATATTTTTATTAAATTAAAATCGTGGTTTATTTTGAACGCTTATCCATTTTTCAGAAGTGAATTTGTCCATTACCCATTGTGCGTTAAATCGGCCAATACCAGATTCTTTATTTCCACCAAACATCACATGAGCTTCATCGTTTATGCTTTGATCATTCACATGCACCATGCCAGCATCTATTTGCTGAGCAATTTGTAAGCCATGGTAAAGATCTCTAGTGAAAACACAACCACTCAAACCATAATTAGTATCATTTGCTATTTCAATAGCTTCTTCTTCACTCTTAGCTCTTATCAAACAGCATACAGGGCCAAAAACTTCATTTTTCGCAGCTGGCATATCATTAGTCACTTCTGTAAAGATATAGGGCCACATCAAACTAGCCTCAACCTTTCCTTCTAAGGCTAATTTTGCACCTGCTTTTTTTGTTTCTTCTATAAGTTTTGTTATATTAGCTATTTGCTCAGCATTAATTATGGGACCTAAGAAGGTTTTATGCTCACTTGGATCGCCTACTATTAATTTCCCTGCTTTTTCTACAAAGATTTTTGTGAATTCATCGTATTTTGAATCTGCAATAATAATACGGTTTAACGCCATACATACTTGCCCTTGGTTGAAAAAAGCACCAAAAATAGCTGCTGAAGCTGCATTTTCTAAATCTGCATCTTCAAGCACTATCATGGCATTATTTCCACCTAGTTCAAGAGAGACATCTTTGATTTTAGAAGTAGCAAGTTGCCCAATATGCCTACCTACTTCTGTTGAGCCAGTAAAGGAAATCAAAGAAGTTTTTGGATGTGTGACTAAGGCATCGCCAATATCTGAACCACTACCAGCTACTACAGACAATAATCCCTTTGGCATCTGAGCTTTTTCAAAGATATCAGCTATTAAAAAAGCAGAAGCTGGAGTGTCAGAAGCAGGCTTAAGCACAACAGCATTTCCCGTTGCAATGGCAGGAATAACAGAACGCATAGCAAGCACTAAAGGCACATTCCAAGGAGCAATAACAGTGATCACACCCTTTGGACTTCTAAAAACATAATTGTCCTTACCAGGAATATTTGAAGGCAATATCTTGCCTTCCATCATATAAGGTAAACGCATGCATTCTTTGATGATTTTCATACTTGCATTGTATTCAAATTCATTCTTATGAGCAATAAATCCCCCCTCTTCACTGAGGCAAGCACATATATTTTCTTTAGATTCTTGAACTGCAAGAAGCAATTTTTCAAGTGCATTTGTCTTTTCTACAGGCGAAGTTTTAGCCCATTCTTTTTGTGCTTCATAAGCGGCATCAAAAGCTAAGTTAATGTCTTCTAAACCTGCAGAACGGTAGCGATAAATTTCTTTTTGTGTATATGGATTGTAGTTTACTAATTCTTTAGAACCGCTGCCCTCACGCCATTGCCCTGCAATAAATTGTTTAGTGTAATGCTTCATCTACTCACTCCAATTAATATAGTTTTTAATAAGTATAATAAACTCTTGAAAATTCTTTTTTATGTTCAGCCTTGAGCGGTGATGTAGAAATAAAATCCTTGCAGACATAGGCTGGTTTCATTTCGTCTGTACCATCTAATTTATTATAGCCAATTGGACGACTGAAAGTAGACCAGCTTTCATAAAAAAATTCAATAAGCATAACCTCTTGCCATGCTGAACATTGATTATCGCCTTCAATTTCCTTAGTTGAAACAATGCCAGCAAACCATGTTTCGCCATAATCATAGCCACGCCATTTCACATTTTTTGAAAGAGTTTTCTTATAGGCTTGGTATTCAACACCAGGGCCTGTGCGAAGTCTCACATTTTGTCCACTTGGCGTAAAATATTGATAATTTTCAGCTAATGTAGATAAAAATTTATCAAGAGCTTCTTTGTCTTGATTTACTTTTATTTTTTCAAAATAAAAAGCCTCGGAATTTAAAGAAAGATCATTGCCTGTATTTTCTTGACCTTTAGCTTCTTCAACACATGAAAAAGTCAGCAAAATTAAACATAGACAAGAAAACAAGCTTTTGATTTTCAACATAATACGATCCCCTGTAATGTAATTTTTATGTATGATTTCTTATAAAGAATTGATGTTAAACATATTTACCATAGAAATAATATAGTTTCCTAAAGCAAGTAAGTCAATAAATTCTTAAGCACACTCTTTATTTGCTTCCTCACAATCTTGACACTTATTTCTTCTCACTATACATAGATGTGACAAGATTATATTTTTAGGATAGTATTAAAAAAAGATGAACACTTTATTAATCACTACAGGCGGAACAATTTCCTGCACTCCAACAAAGCATGGTTTATTGCCAACCTTATCTGGAAAAGAATTGCTCTCGTATTTTGATTTTTCTTGCGATGTTTATGATTTTGATCTTGTTGATAGCAGCGTAATGACTGATGATCAAAGAAAGAAATTATCTGAAATTTTATGGAAAAAAAGAAATGATTACGATAGTTTCATAATCACACACGGCACTGACAGCATGGCCTATACTGCGGCCTATCTTTCTTGTTCCTTACAAAATTTTCCTAAAAATATAATCCTCACAGGTTCTCAACTGCCTATAGGCGAAGAAAATACAGACGCGCTAGATAATTTAGCCCTTGCTATAAATATAGCAAAAAATGATAATTATTATGGCATTTGCCTAGCCTTTGGTGGAAGAATTTTACCAGCCTCAGCTGTGACAAAATTTGAAACAGAAGGTTTTCTGGGCTTTGATACAAATGCTCGAATTTATTTAGAAAACCCACTTCCTCTTCCACAAAAAGAAGCTTCGTATCACCAAATCCATACAAATAAAGTAGCTATTATCTACGTCACCCCAAATTTTCCTGAAGAACTTTTCTTAGCCTATAAGCAAATGGAAGCAATTATTGTGCTTTCGCTCGGTGCTGGCGGCATGCCTAAAAAATATGAAGAATGTCTTGATGAATTAAAAAATGTCTATAATGTCCGTGTCTATATTAAAAGTCAGTGTATTTACGGCAAGATAGAAGAGAAATACGCACAACACAGCGGTATAAAAAAATTCATAGCTGTAGGCGATGAAAGTATAGAATTTCTTTTGTATAAGATAATGTTTAATCAAATTGAAAGAAATTAAATTCTGCAAATAGACAAAAAATATCGTCAAAACAAATTCTTTTTTATTCTAATTTTAATTTGTATTTCACACTTTAATTCGTATTATTTTTCACAAGATATCTATCTAATTTAATGTATTTTTCTAAAATTCTCAAAATAATATATCTTAAAAAATTCGCACATACGAACAAAAAAATAAATTTTTAATTTTCTTTTATTATTTTTTGCTTTGTTGCATCTTAGCTCTAATGGAACACTATGGCTACTTTATGTAAAGGAGATTAAAGATGAGCAAAAAGGAAAGTTCAGAACAAATGATCACGCATGTTGAGAACTGCAAAGAATGTTCTTATTGTGTATTAAACTGCCCTAAAAAAGCTATTTCTTTTTCAAACACTTATAACAGTAATGGTTACAATACTGTAGTTATTGATCAAGAATTATGTATTAATTGTGCAATTTGCTATACAGTTTGTCCTGATTATGTATTTGAAAAGGTGGAGAAATAATATGTCTAAAGTTCTTATGAAAGGCAATGATGCCTTAGCAGAAGCTGCTGTTAGAGCAGGATGTCGTTTTTTTGGTGGTTACCCAATCACTCCGCAAAGTGAAATTTTAGAATATCTTTCATGGAGATTACCTGAAGTTGGCGGAACATTTTTACAAGCTGAGTCAGAACTTGCTGGCATAAACATGGTTTATGGTGCTGCTGCTGCTGGTGTGCGTTCGCTCACATCTTCATCAGGTCCAGGTTTTTCACTTTTATTAGAAGGTATTTCTTATATAACTTCAGCCGAACTTCCTTGCGTATTTGTTGATGTGCAACGTTATGGTTCAGGTTTAGGTGATATTTTCTGTGCTCAAGGCGACTATTCTTTAGCTACAAAGAATGCAGGGCATGGCGATGGCCGTTTATTAGTTTTTGCACCTAATTCATTGCAAGAAGGTGTTGATTTAACATATTTAGCATACGATAAAGCAGAAGAATACATGAACCCTGCACTTATCTTATCTGATGCATCTATCGCTCAAATGATGGAACCAGTTCAATTGCCTGAAATGAAAGAAATCGATCCAAACAGCTTTGATTGGGCTGTTAAAGGCAAAAGAGGCGGTGCATTTAAGCGTGTAACATCAACATGGTATTACAAAGCAGAAACATTTGATGAATACCTCAAAGCAAAATACGACAGAATGATTGAAAACGAACAACGTTGGGAAAACATTCAAGTTGAAGATGCTGATGTTGTTTTAGTTGCTTATGGAATAGGCTCACGTATCTGTACTGAAGCGGTAGAAGAAGCACGTAAGCAAGGTATTAAATTAGGCCTTGTACGTCCTATCACTGTTTTCCCATTCCCAGAAAAGGCTTTCAAAGAAGTCAACCCGAATGTGAAAGCATACCTTACTGTTGAAGTTTCAGCATTAGCACATATGCATAGTGATGTTGTTGTTGCTACAGGCGGAAAAGTTCCTGTACATAATTTCTTAGGTGGTATGAAGATGCCTCTTTACACTTCAATTATCGAAAGAGCACTTACATTAATATAAATTCTTTAATTTTATGTTTTTATCTTTCTATTTTTTAGAAAATTCAATCAAATTTTGAATAAATATAAAGACATATAAGATTTTACACTAGAGTAAGTTATAAACAAACAACTTCAATTAAATATATTTTATCGAGGTATATATTATGGCAGAAAAAAGAACACCAGCCTTATTGGTTGAGCCAAATAAATTTTGTCCAGGTTGTGGACACGGTATTATTCAAAGAGTTTTAGCAGAAGTCTTAGAAGAATTAGACTTAGCTGAAACAAGCGTTGGCGCAATGGCAGTTGGTTGTGCCTGTTTAGCTATCGACACTTTTGGTGTTGACTGGATTCAAGCACCTCACGGCCGTGCTGCTGCTGTTGCAGTTGGCGTGAAAAGAGTTCGTCCTGAATGTAATGTTTTCACCTACCAAGGCGATGGCGATTCATTAGGTATTGGTTTTTCAGAAACAATGTATGCAGGTATGCGTAATGAAAATATCGTTGCTATCATTGTAAACAACGGAATCTACGGTATGACAGGCGGACAAATGTCTCCTACATCTCTTCCAGAACAAAAAACAGCTACTTCTCCAAAAGGCCGTGACATCGATTCAACTGGTTTACCAGTTAACGTCATGGATTTTCTTCAAGAAAGAAATGTTGCTTACTTAGCTCGTGGCTCTGTGAGCACAGTTCAAGAAATCAATAATTTGAAGAAATACCTTAAAAATGCCTTCCAAATGCAAAAAGAAAATAAAGGTTATTCATTGGTAGAAATTTTAGCTCCATGCCCAACTAACTGGTATATGACACCAGAAGCAAGCATTAAGCATATCAATGAGAATGTTAAATCATTCTATCCTGTAGGTGAATTTGTAAAAAATGGGGAGAAAGTAAATGCTTAGTATCACATGTTCAGGCTTAGGCGGGCAAGGCGTTTTAACACAAGGTTTAATTCTTGCTAACGTTTCTATGGATGCAGGTAAGGAATTGACATGGGTTCCTTCATACGGTTCTGCAATGCGTGGCGGTACAGCTAGCTGTCATCTTCGTATTTCAGATACAAAAATTTCAAACCCATTTTTCGATCAAATGGATGTTCTTATCGCTTTGAGCGAAGGTGCTGTTGATAGCTTTGAATCAAAGATCAAAAAAGACGGTATCTTAGTTGTTAATACAAGCATGGTAAAGAACAGAACTTTCCGCAAAGACATACGTGTTATTGAAGTTCAAGCAACTGAATTATCAATGGAATTAAAAAACCCACGTGGTGCAAATATTATTATGCTTGGTGCAGCTATTGCGGCATCTGGCTTGGCTAAAGTTGAAGAATTTGCCGATGGTATTGATGCTTATTTTGGCAAAAAAGGCAAGAACAACCCATTAAACCGTGATTGCTTTATGGCAGGTGCAAAACTTGCTCAATAATAGACTAAAGCTCTTTGACTGTGTTTAACCCCAATTTACAATGCAGAAGAAGAGCTTTTTTTTTCGAACAATTTTCCCTAATATTTGGAGTATACAAATGGACTTAAAAAAACTTTTAGCCCCGAAAACAGTTGCCATTGTTGGTGCGAGCGAAAAAGAAGGTTTTGGCGGCGATACTTGCAGAAACGCTCTTGAATATGGCGATATGAGCAAGGTTTACCTTGTGAACCCAAAAAGAGATGAAGTTTTTGGACAAAAATGCTACCCTAGCCTCGAAGCTATTCCTACAACAATTGATTTAGTAATCATCTGTACACCGCAAAAAACAGTTGAACCTTTATTGCGTGAAGCAGCTGCAAAGGGAGCTGGAGGTGCTGTTGTTTATGCTAGCGGATATTCTGAAGTTGGAACACCTGAAGGGCATGAAGCAGATAGATCTCTTAAAGCACTTTGCAAAGAATTAAATATTGCTCTTATGGGTCCAAACTGTGCTGGATATATGAACTATGTTGACGCAATTTCTGCCTTTGCTTTTATTTCTGAAAAGCGCGACAGAACAGGAAATGTGGGCATTATCTCACAAAGCGGACAACTTTGTTTAACACTTATGGATAGTCCATCTACTCGTTTTTCTTATTCAATTTCTTCTGGTAACTGTGCTGTTGTGAGCATGGAAGACTATTTAATGTACCTTGTTGACGATGCGGCAACAAAAGTTATCGGCGTATACATGGAAGGTGCTACAAATCCAGAAAAACTCGAACAAGCATTAAAAGCTGCAGCAATAAAACGTAAACCTATTGTTGTTTTAAAAACAGGCAGCAGTGAAAAAGGTTCATTAGTAGCCGCTTCTCACACAGGTTCTTTATCTGGTGCTGACAGAATGTATGATGTTATGTTCAAAAAATTCGGTGTTATCCGCGTACGCGACGTGCAAGAACTTCTTAGCACAACACAACTTTTTGCAACAATGTCTGAACTACCAAAAGGCGATGGTTTTTCATGCGTAAGTTTATCTGGCGGCGAAACAGCTATGTGTGCTGATGTTGGCGAAATGGAAGGCATCAACTTCCCAGATTTTGCACCTGAAACATTAGCAAAACTTAAAGAATTGCTTCCTTCGTACGCAAGCCCAGCTAACCCATTAGACACAACTGCAACCATTTCATACGACGCAGACGTCTACGCTTCTGTTGTTCAAGCTGTTATGGACGATCCAAAAATCGATTGCGTAGTGCTAGGCTACAACTTATTATTAGATGTTGCAGATCCAGCTATCAAATACATGACAGAAGGTATTGAAAAACTCGTTGCTAAGGGCAAAACAAAACCAATGGCTATGCTCTCTTTCATCGAAAATACTCGTAATAAAGAATACGCAGACAGATTAACAAAAGCTGGCGTTGCTATCTTGCCTCCGCCTGTATACGGTTTTGCTGCTCTTCGTCACCTCAAAGCTTTTGTAAACTACAAAGCTGACGAACACACTTTAGCCCTAGCTATCCCAACAAAAGAAAGAAAAGAAAATAGAAAAACTCTTTCAGAAATCGATAGCGTTAAAGTATTACGTGAATACAATATCCCAACTGCAAAATCAGACGTTGTAAAAAGCCTTGAAGAAGCAATTTCATTTGCAAATTCAATCTCATATCCAATAGTTATGAAAGTTGCATCCGCTGATATCGCACATAAATCTGATATGGGCGGCGTTATCGTCAATATCAAGAATGAAGAAGAAGCAAAAAATGCATACAATACCATTATGGATAATGCAGCTAAAAACGCTCCACACGCTAAATTAGACGGTATTTACGTTCAAGAAATGCTTCCATACGGTATGGAAGTTATTATTGGTGTGAATAATGATCCACAATTTGGCCCTGCAGTCCTCTTCGGATTAGGCGGCATCTTCGTTGAAATCTTCAAAGATACAGTGTTAATGCCTGTGCCATTTGGTAAAGACGAAGCAATGAATATGATCAATAGCCTACAAGCTAGCCCACTCTTCCACGGCTATCGTGGTAAACCAAAACTCGATGTTGAAGCTTTAGCTCAAATGCTTTCAGACGTTGCTAAATTAGCAATGGATAAAAAAGACGAACTTCTCGAACTAGATATCAATCCAGTTTTCGTCTACGAAGAAGGCAAAGGTGCATACCCAGCTGACGCATTAGTTGTTTTACAAGACGATTAATTTTTAATAGTTGAAGATTTTCGAGAGGGGAACCGCATTTTTTATAAAAATGAGGTTCCCCTCTCGAGCTCTCCCCTCCTTAAAAATAGCAAAAAAGACTGCTTATGCAGTCTTTTTGTTTTTATAGCTAAGGGTAATTCACATGAAAAGCAATAAATACATGGATTGCCACGTCATTCGCTTTGCTCTTTCCTCGCAATGACAAAGTTGTTATACGTGTTTAATGGGATAAATATCTCTCTACTTAATATTATTACTTCACACACATTTGGAACGTAGTGACAAATGGTAACTTATTTTGCGTAGAAATTAATACCACACAATTTTAAAGCGAAACAGTATTTAAGGCTTTGGTGCATAGCACCAAAGCCTTAAAACTTTTTCGCAAATAAAAAAATAAACTTTCTTCTTTAGCTAAAAACCTACGCACTTACTTTGTATACTAGGGTTTCCAAAGGGGATTATCCCCTTTGGCTGTCGGAGACAGAAAATTACAGACAAACTTCGCTTACAATTTTATTACTATAATTCAAATCACATGCTTCGCCACTCGCCTCCAGCGGGGGTCAAGAGAGGCAAAAGGACAGTGCCTATTTCTGTCACGCGTAAATCTCAACTGTGTAGTTATGTTTTTATAATTTTTTGATAGTTATTATAAACCAGGTAAGATTATATAATTTTTAAAAACATGGATTGCCACGTCGCAAGCTCCTCGCAATGACGAGTCTAGAGCATTTCATTCATAGCTAAAGATAAAATTTAAGCTCCATTAAATATAAAATATTCACACACATTTGGAACACAGTGACAAATGGCAATTTATTTTGCGTAGAAATTAATAGCACACAATTTTAAAGCGAAACAGTATTTAAGGCTTTGGTGCATAGCACCAAAGCCTTAAAACTTTTTCGCAAATAAAAAAATAATCTTTCTTCTTTAGCTAAAAACCTACGCACTTACCTTGTATACTAGGGTTTCCAAAGGGGATTATCCCCTTTGGCCGTCGGAGACAAAAAAAGTAGGAGACAAAAACTTATAACCCTCTAAATTCTTTATGCCATGCTTTGATAGCTTCTAATTTTGGCATATCATTTGAGAGTCTTAGTGCGAATTCACTGATTAATATCGCAGAATTTTTTAGTGCTTCGTAGGCGGAATCTTGCTTCATGAGGTGTGCAAATTCAGGCGAATGAATAGGAATGGTTTTACCTGCACTTACGGAGACGAGTGGGTGGAAGGTTGGGATGATATAGTCGACATTGCCTGCGTCAGAGGAGCCGCCTGGCTCGCCTATAGGCTGAGTTTTGAGATTGAGATCCTTGAAGATTTCTTCTAATAGCTCTATACCTTGCGGTGGGTTAGAAAGATCTGCATAGGTGAGATATTGCTGAACAAATTCATAAGTACAGCCAGTACAGAGAGCCGCACCTTTTGCACAATTTTCTGCTTTTTCGGTTAATGCGTCTAATGAAGCTAAATCTTTTGCTCTAAAATAGTAGTTTAATTCAACCTTGCTTGGAACGATGCTTGGTAAATCGCCACCTTTTACTACAACACCATGAATTTGATTATATTTTGGTAAATGTTGACGCCACATATCCATAGCATCCATAAAAATTCTTGCCGCGTTTAATGCATTTAAACCTTTTTCAGGCAAAGCTGAAGCATGCGAGGGTTTTCCGTGAAATGTGATGTATTTATCATTACAAGCTAGAATTGGAAAACCAGCACAATTATAGTCTAGCATATGAGCCATGATCGCAAATTCATAGTCATTAAAAATCCCTTTATCAGCAAGCATCACTTTACCACCAGGATATTCTTCTGCTGGAGTGCCTAAGATATCCATGCGAATATCTGATTCAGGATAGGCTTCATTTATTGCTATTGCTGCCAAGAAAGATGCTGCTCCGCTCACAGAATGCCCGCATGCATGGCCAAGTTCTGGCAATGCATCATATTCACACATGAAAACAGCTTTTTTACCTTTATGGTTCACGCGTGATTTATGCACAGCCCTGAATGAATAAGGCACATCAGCAACAGGTGCTTCAACTTCATAACCATTTTCTTCTAATAATTTTACATAATAAGCACAAGCAAGTTTTTCTTCACTACCGCATTCAGGATTGTCTGTGATATAATCTGCGAGATTTTTTGCAGTTTCATAGTTTTTTTCAATATATTTTAATAAATTATTATCAAGCTTTCCCATAATGTAATCCTTTTTATTAAAGAATAATGCCCAATAATAAAAATTATTGGACATTAATAATTAAACATTCACAGCTTTTACTTGTTTCTTTTTGAGAAAAAGAGCAAGAAGAGCAGCCGCAAAACCTATTCCACCTAAAAGACCAAAGAATTTGAAGATTTGTATATAACCTTCAGCACTATTCCCGCTTGCATTTGCAGTATCAAGGAAAGAGCCTAAGATTGGTCCAAAGAGTAAATCAGGAGTATAACCAATAATTGAAACTACACCAATAGCCGTACCTGTGTAGGCTGTTGGGATATCAAATTCTTGGTAGAGTGAACTTGTAAGTCCATAAACTAAAAGCATAAATGCTGATGGTAATATTGAAATTGCACCTAAAAGTGTTAGGCTTATATCTGCTTTTGCTAATGTAATAAAAGTAAAACAAGATAAAGCAGAACAAACAGCACAAATCATATACCAAATTGTTGTTGAACGCAATTTACTTGCAATAAGTCCACCAATGAGTGATGCAAATGAAAGCATATATGTTACACGAATAAGCGATAGATTTGCAGCAACATTAAAGCTCATGCCTTTTACTTCTGATAAGTAGGTTGAGAAATAGTAAGAATTTGAATAAAGGCCGTAAGCACAAAAGATAAGAATTGAAATGATCCAAATAAGTGGATTCAAAATAACCTTACCAACCATGCTAAATTCAAAGCCACCATCATCACCTTGCTTCATTGCTTCATCGTCAGGATTAGGCAGATATATTTGACAGAAAATAGCAGAAACAGCATTCATAGCAGCATTTATAAATAATACTATTCTAAGGCCTGTTACAGTATCTGCAAATTGGTTATATACAAAGAGCATGGCAGATTGAATAACAATAGATAAAATACCCTGCATTGCATAATAATAACCATAGGTTTTTTCTTGCTCATCGCCACCAAGAATACGCACAGCCTTTAAAGCTGATGACCAAAATACAAAGGTGGTTGAAAGTGCAAGCAAGAAGAAAACTGCTTTAGCATAACTAAAGTTCATGAAGAAACCAAATGAACCAACAAGCAGAGCTGTAGCAAAGAGTGAATAAACAATATTCTTTTTATAATTCCACTTATCACTCATAATACCACCAGGTATATAAAGCAACATACAGCCAATAGCAAAATAACTTACTAAAGATCCAAAGTCAGCATTTGAAACAGCAAGTGTTTCTAATAATGGTGTGTAATACACATTTCTAATATAAGGCAAGAAATAAACTGAACCTTGCCCAAGTGAAAGAAAGAGTAAAATAAGAAGTTTTTGAGTTTTTGACATTATTTTTCTCCCCAATAATGTATTTATAATTCTAATTATTTTATTTATACAAATTATTCAATTAAGCATTCGTTTTTCTATAGTTATTGTAAACTACACATGAAACAAGAGAACCGAGAAGACAAATACTTCCAAGTGTGATAAAGATATAATTGTATCCAGCGTTTCCATGTGTGTCTAACCAATATCCAAAGAGTGTTGACATAAAGAAGTCAGGTGAATAACCTATAATTGAAGCTATCGCAATTGCTGTACCCGCTACCATTGGTTTAATTCCTAACTCTCTGATAACTGAGAACACAATACCATAAAGCATTAATCCAAAAGCACCTGGCAATAAGCTATAAATTCCTACTGCTGTTGAGCTCATTCCTTCTGGTAAATATAATACGCCAAAGAAAGTTGCTGCAATAATTGCAAAAAGAACAATAAATAGCTTTGATGTTGATTTGAAAACTTTGTCTGCTAGCAAACCACCGATAGGTGAAAGTAAATAGAAAAGATAGTTTCTAATAATAGAAAGTGACGCAGATTCCTCTACTGAAACACCAATAACATTTGTGAGATACGGTGTGAAATATGAAGCGTTTGAGAAAATCACATAACCTGAAAATACAATAAAAGAGAAGATCCATAATATAGGATTTACTAAAAGCCCTTTAACATGCGATGCGTTGAATTTTTCATCTTCAGCAGTAGCAACCTTACCATCTGGTACGAGTAGATACACAAAAATACCTGATAAACCAATACCACAACTTAAAATAACAACAGCATAAAATAGACCTTCTGTTGGTGTTGCACCTAAGCTATAGCCATAAAGAGCTAAAGAGTTCATAATTGCACCAGCAATACCATTTCCTGCATAATATAAACCGTAAAGGAAACCTTGTTCTTCGCTAGATCCAGTCATTCCAACAGCTTTAAGCAATGAACTCCAAAAAACAAAGGCTGTGCTTATAGCAAGTAAGCCCCATATCAAGAGTGAAACTGTATAGTTGAAGGAAAAGGCATATAAAATACCAAGTATGAATGTTGCCGTTGTAGAAGCAAAAATCGCTTTTCTTGGTGAAAGCCTATCAGCAAGTATACCACCAGGAATATATGAAAGCATACAACCAATAGCATACATAGAAATAAGTAAACCTGATTGCGTGTTATTTATGCCCATAACTTCGAGTTGTGGATCATAAAAAATGTATTTAAGATAAGGAAGAGTATAAATACTACCACCTGCAAATGAAAGAGCTAAGATAGTGAGATATTTTTTAAGGTTTGACATAATAGATTCCTTTTTTTGCTTAATTATAACTAAAAAACAACAAAATACAAATAAAAAAAGGCTAAAGGAAAAATCCTATTAGCCTTATAATTATTAGAAATTGCGAGGAATATCTGGGAAGTCTGATTTTGCAGGTGCGAATAATTCACGTGCAACTTGTCGCTGTGTTTTACCGCTTTTCTTTGCTTCTTCAAATACTCTTTTTGTTTGACGACGGATAATGTCTTGTGTGTCTTTTGTGATAGCAGCTGGATCAGCAGGAACTAAACCAAATACGAGAACTTCATAAATACGGATACCACCCATATTTGTTACGAAGTCAACACAGAAATCAACGCCTTTTTTCACTAAAACTTCTTCAGCTTCTGTTGTTACTGGGATGTTTGCAGCTTCAACAATAAGTTTTGCTTTAACTTTATCAACATTGTTTATATTGATAACGTCTTCTAAAGCTGCTGGAACTAAGATATCGCAATCAACATCAAGCCATTCTGTGTTTGACATAACTTTATAATTTGATTCAAAAGCAGCTTGATCCATTTCACCTTTTGGTTTACGAGTTGCGATGAGTTTTTTAACATCAAGGCCGTCTTCGCAATAAACCATACAGTTAGCGTCAGCAATACCTACAACTGTATAACCCATTTGTATAAGGTTATTACACATACTTGCACCAGCACAACCAAAGCCTTGTACTACAACTTTAGTACCTTCAGCTTTATTGCCTTTGAATGTCCAAGCTTCGTCTAATGCAGCAGCACAGCCATAACCAGTGATCATATCGTACATTTTGAAGCCATCGAAAGTCATTTCGCATGCATCGTCGTGAGCTTTGATGAATTTTTGTTGTTGTGGATCTTCACGCATAGCTCTTGTTTGTGGTAAACCAATGCCGATTTCGTCTAAAATTTGAAGAACATCGCCATAGTCAACACCAAGATCACCACCAATAGATACACCACAGTTAATGTATGGTGACATTGCTTTTAGATAACGACGTAAAACATCTTTTGCATCAGGAGCTTTATAATCATAAGCGATACCGCCCTTACAGCCACCAGTTGTTTTAGATTCACATGCATTGTATTTATACCCCATTGCTGTAGCTAAACGCACAACTTCTTCAGCTGTTACAGTTGGGTGCATACGTGTACCACCACCGCAATAGTTATTCACGAAGTTATACGCACAAAGCCAACCAACTGCACTTGTTTCAGTGTCATGCCATTCTACCAAGATATAAGGTTTGTTTTCAGCCATTTTTTTCCTCCGATTGTGTTACCTCTATGGGTATATTCTATATTTTATATAAATTATCCATACTTAGCAACTAAGTCAAAAATAAATAAAAAGAAATATCTCGTTCGCATTTACGAACAAAAAAACTGTGTTTTTATTAATTTTATTGTTTGTATTTAAAAATAATTATTATTAAAGTGATAAATAACAAAAGCTTAAGTTTTTTAAGATTAATTTGTGAAATAAAGTATAATTCAAATTGCCTTTTTTTTCTTTCATTTCTTGACATAGATAAAAGTTTATGTATTTAATTCGTAGTCTATCTTAAAAATACCGTTTAAATTTAAGATAACTAGTTTAGGGGGTTTTAAAGAGATATTAAGAATTGCGGTATAAGTTCTTTGTATTTTTCTTTAAGTTTAATTTTTTCTTAACATGGGGATGTATTTATGAATAATGTCAAACGTCTTATAGCGTTAACTGCACTTGCTTTTACTTATGGTAGTATTTATTTATTACCTTACATGAAATCATCATTTTACACACAAATGATTGAAGCAACAGGTTTTACCAATGCTCAACTTGGCCAATTAGTTGCAATGTATGGTCTTATGTGTACAATTTCTTATCTTCCTGGCGGCTGGCTTGCTGATAAATTTTCACCAAGAGCTCTACTTAGTTTCTGTAGTATTATAAATGGTGCACTTTGTGTTGTTTTCTATATGTTTAGAACCGATTTCACTATTGCTACTGTTGTTTGGGGTGCTTGTGCTTTAACTGGTGGTTTTGCTTTCTGGCCATCCATGCTTAAAGGTATTCGTTTACTTGGAACAAAGGATGAACAAGGCAGAATGTATGGTCTCTTTGAATTTATTAACGGCATGGTATCTCTGCTTCTAGCCTTTGGTGCTACTTTTGTTGCAGCACAATTTGCTAATAATATTGCAGGTTTTGAAGGTATTGTATTGACATTTGCTGCTGCTTCAATTCTTGGCGGTCTTTCTGTTTGGTTCTTCTTTAGTAATGATTTAGTATACAATGAAGAAGCTCAAGAAGAAGAAGGTAAAGAAAAAATTACATTAAAAGAATTTTTACAAGTACTTATTATGCCTAGAGTTTGGGTATGTGCTGCTATTATGTTTGTTTGCGTAACTTTAGTTGGCGGACTTGGATACCTCAACCCTTATATGACTGGTAGTTTTGGTATTGCCGCTGCAACTGCTTCATTTTTAAGTAGCTTCATTTACTATGGTACACGTTTTGGTGGTATTTTTGGTGGTTACATGGCAGATAAAGTTTTCAAATCATCTGCAAAATGGCAAGTAATTGCTCATATCTCTACAGCAGGACTTTTTGCTCTTCTACTCTTCATTCCAACAACTGCAGTAACTGTATTCATCATGGTTGTAATTTTACTTGGTTGTGCTGTTTACATGAACAGATCAACTGCCTATTCACTTTTGACAGAACTTCGCATTCCACCACGTATTAGTGGTACTGCACTTGCTCTTATTACTTTAGTTGGTTATATGCCTGACTTATTTATGCACACAATGTTTGGCACATGGCTTGATGAACATGGTCAAGAAGGCTTTGCTATGATCTTCAAATATGTTGCTGCTATTGGTGGTATTGGTGTTGTATTAGCTTTAATTTCTACTCTTATGAGTGCAAAAATAAACAAAGAAAATTCTTAATAAATTCTATTTAGTAAGATAAAATAAAAAAACAAGAGAAGTTTTTCTTCTCTTGTTTTTTTTCTATTTTTTTATATATCTGCACAAGAAGCTAATAATTTTGTCAATTTATCGGCTGTTTCTTTAATACTCATATACCTTTCATTTAAGCTATCTCTATAAAGGTTTAGGCTTGAAAAAGAGAGTGCACCAATAATTGTAGAATTTTTTAAAATTGGCATTGAAATACATTGTAATAAGGCACTATATTCTCTATCGTCTAGTGCATAACCATTTTTTACAACCTTTTCCAATTCTTTGAGCATCGCTTCTTTAGAATTAATTGTTTTATGTGTGAATCGACTAAAAGTAAGAGTACTTAATATTTTATTTCGCACAGATGCAGAAGAATAAGCTAATAAAACCTTACCAGCGGCAGCCGCATGAATAAAATCGTAAGGACTTGCTTGTCTTGCAACTAAAACTGCATCTTCTGGGTGTTCGGTAAATAGGTAATTTAACGAATTGTTTTCTAAAACAACAAAAGAAACACTTACATTGTATAATTTTGAAGCTTCAATAAGTGGCCCTGCAATAACGTCAAGTATTTCTTGCCTTTCCATATAGGCATACCCAGCTTTCTTTGCTTGATATCCAATAAAAAACTTCTTATTATGTTTTCGCAAATAATTCATCTCAACTGCTGTCACAAGTAAATCATAAATACTTGTTTTTGGCTCATCTAAAGCTTTTGCTATTTCGCTTAAACTAGCTCCTTGCCTCATTAAAATAAGATAATCCATAATTTGAAATATTCTTTGTGCACTTCTATTTAACTTCATATAAACCTCAAAAACTTAAATCATTCTTTCTTCATCTATAAGTTTACTCGTCTAGGGCAACACAAGCTTTTTCAAATTCTATCTGACTTTTTTGGAATTTCTTTTCTTTATAAGCAAATGTACTATCAAATTCAGACACTTCTTTCACAGAAACCTCTAATGCTTTAGAAAAAAGCACAGAACCAGCACAGCCAGCAAGTGCATTTTCATAAAGAGCTAAGGCGAGTAAACCTTTATAATATCTGCCATCGCTATGAGAAATTCTATAATTTTTTGAACTTTTAAAACCTAAGGATTTATAATGATGTGGATAACCTAATATAATTACAGCATTAAAGCCCATTTCTTTAGCTTTTTCTAAGGAATGAGATATAAGTTTTCTGCCAAGGCCTAATTTTTGTATGTCAGGCGAAATAAAAACAGGGCCAAAGCTAATTGTCTTTACTATTTCATTTTTTAAAGTTCTTATTGAAGTATGCGTATAAAATATCGCTCCTTCAACTTTTCCATTTACTTCCAATACAAAGGCAAGTTCTTCTATGAAGTCAGGATGTTGTCTCATTTTATGCACCATAGCATGCTCAGTTGCGCCTGGAAAATATATATTCCAAAAAGCTTCTCTTGCTATTTCTTCCACTCGCCTAAAATCGGCTGCTTCTTCATTTCTTATATTGATTTTCATACTTATTCTTCACTTTATTTTATTATCAAGAAAGATTATTCATTTTCAAATATGTTTTCAAGCACATTTATAATAAAGCAAAACTCATTTCTTGTCTACTCTTACTTTAGATTTTTTTCATCTCATTATTTTATTTTTAAAAAGAGAAAAGGCTCTTACAAAGTAAAAGCCTTTTTCATATTCTACTCTAGAAAATATATTAAATAAAGCGAGCTATTTCAGAAACATCTTTTCTCGGAGTTGGCTTTACTTCTTCAGCTGGATGGCCAAAAGTTATGACACAAGCAACTGTCTCATTTTCAGGAAGATCTATAATTTTAGCAATAGACTTGTCATCAATCACACCAAAAATACAAGTACCAATGCCTTTTTCATAAGCAGCTAAGCAAAAAGTTTGACATGCAATTCCAGCATCAAACATTTCCCATGCATTAGATTTTGCAGTTGCAAAATCATTTTTTTCAGGATCTAATTTACCGCTCTTGCCTTGTACAAAGCTAAGTACTAAAAGATTTTTTGTATTTGCCAAAGTAGATTTATTATACACAAATCCATGAACACCTTCATCAGCGATCTTTTTTATAACTTCTTGATCAGAAACAAAGTGGTAGCGAGCAATTTGAAAATTTGCCCAAGAAGGTGCAAATTTTGTAAGTTCCATAATTTCGTTTAATAATTCTTTACTTACGATTTCATCTTTATACTTTCTAATGCTTCTTCTGCCAGTGATTAATTGTTTAGCATCCATATGTAAACTCCTTTTCTTAGTTTATGACATAGAGTAAACAAAAAAAAAGATTATTTCAATTACGGATTTTTTTGTCTATACGGACATTAAAGTCGGTAGTGTGAAAATTTTTTATTATAAGTTCTTTATCATGCCATTATGGGCTTGCTCATTCTTATATCTTGTCAAATATTTTTTTCTCTGTTAGTCTAAATTTATATTTTATTCAAGGAGTTTATCATGGAAAATACTATAGCATCATTCGATCAAACCAAGCTTTTTATAAAAAGCGATATTCCATCTAATAAAAAGGCTATTGCCGTTATTGTGCACGGATTATGTGAACATCATGGCAGATACGACCATCTTGTGAAGCAATTTAACGACAATCAAATTGGAACATACCGCTTTGATCATCGTGGACATGGTAGAAGCGAGGGAGAAAGAGCTCATCTCACAAGCTTCCATGAATTATTAGACGACACACATGTCATTGTTGAAAAAGCAATAGCTGAAAACCCTGATGTACCAGTCTTTTTATTAGGGCATAGCATGGGCGGTTTCACTGTTTCTTTATACGGAGCTAAATATCCAAATCAAAAACTCAAAGGCATTATCACTAGCGGTGCCTTGGTCAAAGATGAAATCAAATTAATAGCTTCTGTTCCAAAAGGACTAGAACTCACACAAGCCTTACCAAATGAACTTGGTGGCGGCGTTTGTTCCGTAAAAGAAGTTGTGGATTGGTATGGAAAAGATCCATACAATGGAAAATCTTTCACACCTGGCCTTTGTTACGCTATTTGTGATGGTATTGAATGGTTTAGTAAAAATATCAACACTTTCAAATACCCTACTCTCATTCTGCATGGTGAAAAAGATGGCCTTGTGAGTGAAAATGACAGTATTTTTCTTTTCAAGAATATTGCATCAACAGACAGACAAATAAAAATTTATGGCGAAATGTTCCATGAAATTTTCAATGAATATATTAAAGAAGAAGTCATTGGAGATGTTGTCTGCTGGATTCACAATAGAATATAAAAATAAAGCCCTTTATTATAAGAATAAAGGGCTTTGTCTTTTAATATATGTAATAAGAAGTGCAATAATCTATAATTGAGATAGATAGCTTACAGATTTTCTTTTATGTATTCACGTAAAGATTTTTGTGGTTTATCATGCCCTTGTTTAATACATTGCATCAGCCAATTTGTTAAATTTTTATCAATATCTATAAACATTTCTATTATTTCAATAAGATGGCGAGAAGAATGGTTGTTTAAATCTATTTCACTTTCTTGATTTCTTTCTTCTAAAGCTTTAATTAATTTTCTTGCATTTGTTTCAAGTTGTTTATTCTTTCTTTCTAAATGCTTAAGAGAAGTTTCATCATCAAGTAAATGCATGCAAAGCATACTTACTATAGTTTCTTCTTGAACTTTTGGACTTCTTACTGTCTTTTCATCAGCCACCCATGTTCTCAAAGCCTCAATAGCCGGTAATGTGAGCTTATAAAGTTTTTTGTCAGGTTTTCCTTCTTGCACTACATCACGATAGGTCACATAGTTAAGCGATTCAAGTTTTGCAAGAACAGGATATATTCTTGAATGACTTGTTTTTCTAAAATGCTTTAAACGCTGAGTGACATCATAGCCAGACAGCTCCCTGTCTAGCAAAACAGCTAAAACATTATAATCAAGATCATTTAACTTTACTTCCTGCACTAGAAAACACCTCTAAAAAAATTATTTTATATGTATTTATTGACATATAAAATTTTTCTGCTACATTCACTTCATATGTACAAACGAACATATTGAATTTAATTAAAAATGTAAAGAGGAAATATATGTATAAAAATTTATTGTTTATTTTAGGCCTAACTCTTTTTAGCCCAAATGCCTTTGCTCAAGGGCTTAGCCTTGAAGAAGCTTTAAAATATGCTCTTGAACGCAATGAAAACATTGATATAGCTGAATTAACTATTGAACAATCTAATGCAATTGTAAGAGAAGTTAAGTCTGCTATTTACCCATCTATTACAGCCACAGGACAATATATTGCCAGCCATTCTTTTTCTGATCCCTATAAATTGCCATCAACATCGCAAGAAAGATATAATGCTGGCTTAGGTGTTGAAGTGAATCAACTATTATTTGCCTTTGGTATGATAGAAAATGCAATTGAAGCGGCTGAAGTTGCAAAAGAAGTGATGTTTACTCAAAAAGATGTGGCCTATTCTTCGCTACGCTATTCCATCAGAACTGCTTATTTTGCTGCTCTTATGTATGAAGAAAACTACCGTATTGCGAGACAATCCTATAGAAATGCATTAAATACAAAGAAAAAACTTGAAGCTTCTGCTTCTGTAAGAACAAGTCAAAGCGATTTAATCAAGGTGGATGCTGATATTGCAAGTCGTAAACCAACTGTTGATAGTGCAAAACTTTTACTTGAACAAAGCTATAGATTATTACAAACATTATGCGTACTTAAATACCCTGTAACTAAATTAACAACGCAATTTGACGACATGACTATTGCAAAATTCAATTTAGATACAGCCCTACCTCTTGTTTCGAATTCACCAGAGATCAAACTTCTTGATAAGCAAATAGAATACCATACAAAATTAGCAGAAGCAAAACGTGACACTGATAATCCGACAATTGGATTAAAAGCCTCTTACCAATTTGGCGACACTTCTGACTATCTACATCTATCAGACCCTACTTGGTCTGGCGAAGGTTCACTTGGCGTGTATTTGTCTATTCCTTTGTATGACGGTGGAAAAGCCGAAGCACAAGGTAGACAAGAAGATTATAATGTAAAAATTAATACAAAAAGACTTGAACAAACAAAGAGAAATCTAGAACAACTACTTAGCAATGCTTACCAAACTTATACAACAAATCTTGAAGTTTTAAAAATGGACGACCAAGCTATAAGTCTAGCAAATCGTTCTTATGAATTATCATTAGCAAGATTTTTAAATGGCCAAGCTTCTGCTGTTGAGTTAAACGATGTTGAAAGCAGCCTCACACATTTGAAAATGAAACGTATAGCAACTGTAAACAGCATATACAGCTCTTTAGCTGAAATTGAAAGAATCGTAGGGGACATTAATGAATAGTAAAATCTCTATTACAATAGAATCTATTTTAGTTCTTGCATTTTTTATCGGACTTGCACTTTATTCGCATTCAAAGATAAATGCAAAAATGGTTGAAGATATTCAGGTTGTGAACCATCATACTATTTATCAAGAAAAAGGCTATCCAGTCTATACAAAAGAAATAGTACAAAGCAATGAAGCCCACTTTATTACCGACATTACTTTAAATGGAACAAATAATACAGGAAAAAACTATAAAGCCCTAGTATCACAAGACAAAGCTCAAACAATTGCTATTGGAAATAAAGTCTATGTTCCAAAAAATGAAGACGCACTCAGAACTGGTTTTTCTTGGGAAGACACTTCAAAATATACTGTAGGAAAAGTTGTTTCTCTTTCTCGTGTAGCAGATTGGCAGACAGGTTTTAATCAAGTAAATATTCAACTTGAAGAAGAACTTCCAAGCCAACCTTTTTATTCTGCAAAAGTTGTGAATACAATCAAGCAAAATATTGTTGTTGTGCCAATAGCAAATTTAGACAGCCTTGAAGGAAAATACTATGCATGGCTTGAAGATGAAAATATGCAGGCAGTACAATCTTTGATCAAGACTGGTATTTGCGATGGTTATAATTGTGAAGTTATTAGTGGAATAAATGCTGGCGATACAATTATCACAAGCGACAGAAAATTATTAACAGAAGGTATGTTGCTAAACAATAGAGGTGAAAGCAAATGATTGAAGTATTTGTAAAAAGACCTGCAACAACAATGATGTTTGTTCTTTTCATGGTATTGATGGGAGCAACAGCAATGTTTTCGCTCAATATAGAAAAAGATCCAAAGGTTGATTTTCCAATGGTTTCTGTTGAAATCACCTATCCTGGTGCATCGCCTGAAGAAGTTGAAATTGAGGTTATTAAAATTGTTGAAGAAGCAGTTTCTGAAGTTTCAGGTATTGAAAAAATCACCTCACAAGCCTATGAAAACATGGCTCTTGTTCAAATAGAATTCTTGCTTGAAGAAGATGTTAATATTAAGCTTTTAGAAGTAAAGGATAAAGTTGAAGCCGTTCAAAACGATTTTCCAACTTCTGTTGAAAAACCTGTTATTTCAAAGATAGACGTTTTATCCGCTCCTGTGCTCACGCTCACCCTTTCAAGTGACAAGCATTCTATGAAAGATTTGTATGAATTTGCTGATAAAACTCTTAAAAGTAGCTTTAACTCTGTAAAAGGTGTCTCTACAGTTGATATTGTTGGTGGCGATGAACGTGAGATGAGAGTGTATCTAGATGCAGAACTTATGCTTCAACAATTTATCACAATTACCGATGTTATCAACGGAATGTCACAATCAAATGTAACAACTGCTGGTGGCGAAATTATTCAAAAAAATAATTCAACAAGTATTAAATTCTTTAGTGAATTCCAAAGCTTAGACGATATTAAAAATGTTACCTTCACAACAGCAGAAGGAAAGAATTTTAAATTATCTGATATAGCAATAGTTGAAGATTCTACAGCAGATAGAGAACTTGGAGCTTTATTCAATGGCGTTGATACTGTGCTTTTATCTATAAAAAATGCGCCAGATGGAAATGCTATAAAGATATCTGAAGAAGTGAGAGCAAAACTTCCATCTGTACGTCAACACGTCTTACTTGAAGGCATGAAACTTGATATTTCTAACGATACTTCTACCTACATTTCAAATGAAACAAATTCTACTGTAGAAAATATTATCTTTGGTATGGCTTTGACTGTTGTTGTTATCTTGCTTTTTACTGCAAGTTTTAGCTTCACTCTCATCACATCACTTATCATACCAACCTCATTGATTTCAACCATGTTCTTGGTTTCAAGCTTTGGCTTTACTATTAACTCGATGACTTTACTTGCCTTTGCTTCTGTTTTAGGAACGCTTATTGCAAATGCTTTAATCATTATTGAAAGTGCTTTATCGCTTATTTCAAAAGGAAAAACACCTGAAGAAGCTGCTATTGAAGGAACAAAAAGTGCTGTATTGCCTGTTTTTGCTTCTTCTGGCACAAACTTAGCCGTGTTTATTCCAATTGCCTTTATGGGTGGTATTGTTGGTAAATTTATGGTGCAATTTGGTTTGACTGTTGTATTTGCAACTATATTATCCATCATCATTTCCTTTACCCTCACTCCTATGCTTATAGCAAAACTTATGCGTCCGAGTAAAGATGGACTTGGCGAAAGAATGGCAAATTGGATAAATAGATTCTTTATTGAAAGCTATAGACCATTTTTCAATTTTTGCTGGCGTTTTAAAATTGTCGCCATAGCTATGTCCCTTGTACTTATGTATAGCTCTATTTTCATTGTAAAATATGTTGGTTTTGAATTTATACCAAGCAGCGATATGGATGAAATAAGCGTTGTTATTAAAACCCCACAGGGTTCTACTATTGAAAAAACAACTGAAAAAACATTAGAAATTGATGAAATTGTAAGAAAGCATAAAGAAGTTATTTCTACAGTGGCACAAATTGGCGAAAATGGTGAATCAAATGCCACTCTACAAGTGACATTAGTTCCCGTTGCTGAACGTCCTCATATGTCTGACTTTCAATTGATCAATATTATTACAGCTGAAATCTCTCATATACCTGAAGTAATAGTTGATTTAAAAAGAGGTGAAACAGGACCTAGCGGTGCTGACGTGACAATTAATCTTTATGGCGTAGACTATAACAAACTTATTGCCAATTCAGAATTAGTTATGGCTAAAATGCAAGAACTTGGAGTATTTCGTTCACTCAATTCTTCTTATCAATTACCAAAAAATGAAAAAAGATTTATTCCAAATCAAGAAAAACTCAATCTCTATGGCATAAATAATGCTCAAATCGGTGCAGCTGTGAGAGCTTCTGTTTTTGGCGATACTTCAAATTCTTATAGAGATAAAGGCGAAACTTACGATATCAATGTGCTTTTGAATGAATATTCAAGAAATACAGGACAAGTTTTTGAAAACATCTATGTTTCATCTCCAAAAGGTTTAATTCCTATCAACGAACTTGGCAATATAGTTGAAGTGAAGGCTTTTTCTGAAATCAAAAGACGTGATAAAGCTCGTATTATTGAAATCAACGGCTATTTAGGAAAAAGTACATTAGGGCAAGTTCAAATAGAATTAAATAAAGTGTTGAGCGAAATACCATTTGAAGAAGGCTATGGCTACTATTATAGTGGTAATGCAGAACACTCAGCAGATTCAAATGAAGAACTTGGTAAGGCCTTTATGCTTGCAATTGTTCTTACCTATATGGTGCTTGCTGCTGTATTAAACAGTTATTTACATCCATTTACTATTGCAACTTCTATCGTGACTTCTTTTTCTGGTGTATTTATAGTTATGTTCTTAACAGATTCAACTGTGAACATTGCTTCTATGCTTGCAATGATCATGCTTATAGGTCTTTCTGTGAACAATTCAATTCTTATAG
>CAYJAZ010000010.1:0-87582 GCA_964368455.1 uncultured Desulfovibrionaceae bacterium | reverse complement strand
ATTGATAATTTCACGAACAGGCAAGAAATTATTTATTAATAATTTCACGAACAGGTAAGAAATTATTTATTGATAATTTCACGAACAGGTAAGAAGTGATCTAACTCTGTTGGGCCATAAGGATATTTTTTGATTTCTTTATGGTTCAATTCAATACCAAGACCTGGCTTTGTTGGTAATTCAAAGAAGCCATTAACTGGTACGTATGGTTCCATAAGTATTTCATCTCTTTCAGGAACTGGAATATATTCAAGAAGCTGGAAGTTAGGAATTGTTGCAGAAACGTGAACGCTTGCACAAGTTCCAACTGGGCTTAATGGGTTATGTGGAACAACAGGAATAAAGTAAGCTTCAGCCATTTGTGCGATCTTTCTTGTTTCCATCATACCACCTGTGTGGATAACGTCTGGTTGGATATAATCACAAGCATAAGCTGCAAGAAGATCTCTGAATTGATAACGAGCCCATAAACGTTCGCCTGTAGCAATTGGAGTTGAAGTTGAATTTTTCAATTCAACATAAGCTTGAATGCTTTCTGGCCCAATTGGTTCTTCAAAGAAGAAGAGATCGTATGGTTCAAAACGTTTTGCTAAACGTTTTGCTTGTGGAAGATTGAATCTACCGTGAGCATCAACAAGTAGTCTGACATCTGGGCCAACAGCTTCACGTACTCTTTTAACACATTCAACAGCTGTTGTTTCGTCTTTTGGATTTTGATAATAACCAGAAGCATAACCAAATGGGCTCCACTTAAGAGCTGTCCAACCTTGTTCAACCGCTCTAGCAGCACTTTCAGCATAATCTGAAACAGTTGTTGCACCCATAGTTTTTTGCATGAACCAATAGTTACCGTAACATTCAATTTTATCACGTACAGCACCACCGAAAAGTTCGTAACAAGGCACGCCTAAAGCCTTACCTTTAATATCCCAACAAGCCATTTCAATACCACTCAAAACAGTTCCAAGTAGCATATCTTGACGCCAATACTTCTTACGGTACACTTCGTCCCATAATTTTTCAACTTGCATTGGGTTTTCACCAATAACAACACGTTTAAAGTCTTCAACTAAAGTTGGCATAGTGCCTTCAAAACCTTCAAAGGTGATGTCGCCCAAGCCAACAATGCCTTGATCAGTTTCTACTTCTAAAAAGACCCAAGTCCTTCTTGAACCACCATTACAAAAGTAGGTTTTAAGATCTGTAATTTTCATTCTTACTCCTAAAATTTAATATTCTTAAATCTACTTTAATAATATTAGAAAATCAACTTTAAGTCAAATGCTTTTTTGAACTTATACAAATAAAAAGACAATAAAGCATTATAAAAAAGCTAGTTAGATAAAAAAAATTTATGATTAAATTTATTCACTCTTTATAATACAAAAGATAAAAAAAATAATTCATTGAAATAACTCAATAAATTATTTTTATTTTTCTATTTTTTTTAATGTGTGATTTTTTTCACATGATTTTAAAAAATATATTTCCTAATTAATAAGAAATAACTATCCAGTAAATAGCTATTTCTTATTAAAATTATTTTCTGACTATACTAAAGTTCAAGCCTAAAAATCATTAGAGAATCTTATACTTCAAAATCAACAGCTACACGTGAGCTTGTGCATTCTTTAAAGAATTCTAAAATATCTAAATGGCTTTGATGACTAGCATAAGCTTTTAGATCTTCCTTGCTTTTATGTGTTGAAAGTAGAACAAGTTGTGCGGGAATAGTTGTAGAATCTAAAATCTCAACAGACATTTCAATTTTTTCTACAAAAGGATTTGCATTGATTAAAGCTTCTCCTTTTTCCTTAAGCATAAGAGCATTTTCTGCTCCGCTTTTACCATTAGCACTTTCTTTCATTGTCCATGCTACAAAATGTTTAATCATAATTTTCTCCGAATTAAAAATTCTCTTTTGCGTAGTTATAGCCTATTTGTAATGCTTCGATATTTTTTGGCATAAGATGATTATAGCGAGCAGGAACAACTTTTTCTAAAGCTTTTTCTAAAGATTCAAGTGTAACAATGCCAGAAACTTGAGCAAATGCACCAACAGCAACCATATTCATCATACGTGATAAATCTGCTTGATTAGCCAGTTCTGTCGCAGGAACAGGATAAATTTTTACTGGCGAATTTTCTGGTGCACTTGCTAATGAACTGTTGATAACAGCGTAGCCATCACTAGCCACACGAGGAAGAAAATTATCAACAGAAACTTGACTGAGAGCAAGAAGAGTTTGTGGTGTTTTGATAATTGGCGAACCAATTGGCTCTTTAGATAAAACTACTGTACAAGAAGCAGAACCACCACGAACTTCTGTGCCGTATTCTGGGTAGCTTGTTGCGTTTAAACCGCAGTTAATGGCAGCATAAGCAATAAGTTCGCCCACTGTAAGGACGCCTTGCCCGCCAACACCAGCAAAAATTGAATTAACATATGAATTATTCATACACTTTTCCTTATATAAATTAAAACTGTTTATTTTGTAAATTCACCTAATGGATAGTGAGGAATCATGCCTTCTGCAATATATTCATTTGCTTTAACAGGAGTCATTTTCCATGCGGATGGACATGCAGAAAGTAGTTCTACGAAAGTAAAACCTTTGTTTTCTTTTTGTTGTTCAAAAGCTTTTTTGACCATTTTTTCTGCAAATTTAATATTTTTAATAGTATCCACAGCACAACGAGCTGAAAGAGTACATCCTTTGATACCAGCCATTATTTCAGCCATATTCACATGATATCCAGCTAAGTCAGGATCACGCCCTAATGGAGATGTTGTTGTGACTTGTCCTTCAAGCGTTGTAGGAGCCATTTGGCCACCTGTCATACCATAAACAGCGTTATTTACAAAGATAACAGTAAATTTTTCACTACGAATTGCTGCGTGCATAATTTCTGCCATACCAATAGAAGCTAAGTCGCCATCACCTTGATAGGTAAAAACAGTTTTTTCAGGACGAGCACGCTTTAAACCTGTAGCAACAGCAGGTGCTCTACCGTGAGGAGATTCAATAGAATCAAAACCAATATAATCATAACCAAGCCCAGAACAGCCAATAGAGCTAACAAGCAAGGTATTATCTGCCATATCTAATTCATCAAGCACACGTGCAACAATTTGATGAATTATGCCGTGATGACAACCAGGACAATAGTGAGTTGGTCTGCCAGTCCATTTACTTGGAGTAGTTGTATACATTATTTAACTCCTTTAACAAAAGCTTCAATTGGTTGATAAAAATCGTCTGGATTTGGTGTTGTACCAGGTAATTGGCCATAGAAAGCACTCTTTCCAAAACCTGAAATTGCAAGGTTCACATCTTCTACCATTTGTCCGAGATTGTGCTCTACTGTAATGAATTTACAGCCTTTTTCTGCATAAGAAAGCAAGGCAACACTTGGGAATGGATAAAGAGTGATTGGTCTAAACACACCAACTTTAAAGCCTTTTTTACGAAGTTCATCTACTGTACTTTTTACAATACGAGCAATAGAACCTTGTGCAACAACAACAACTTCAGCATCTTCAAGCTTGTATTCTTCAAATAAAACTTCAGATTGCATAGCTTCGTATTTTGCTTTCAATAATTCTATATGTGCTGCTAATGGTTGACGCCATGTCAAACATTGACTATGTAGATGGCGAGATTCTGTATTTCCAGCACCTAAACACCATTCACTAGCCTTTGTGTCTATTGCTTCTGGAGTGTATACTTCAACTGATTCTTTGAGATTACCAATGATAGCATCTGTATGTAACATCACAGGATTTCTGTATTTATATGCAAGTCTAAAAGCTTCTATCGCAAGATCAAAGCTTTCTTGGCCAGTAGATGGTGCAAGAACTAAGGTACGGTAATCGCCATGTCCGCCACCACGAGTAGATTGGAAATAATCACTTTGGCTTGCTCCAAGATCGCCAATACCAGGGCCACCACGGTTGACATTTGCAATAACTGCTGGAAGCTGAGCACCAGCTAAATAAGAAATACCTTCTTGCATCAAGCTTATGCCAGGGCTTGAAGAAGTAGTCATTGTCATCTTTCCGCCTGCACTTGCTCCAAGCACCATATTAATTGCCGCAAGTTCACTTTCTGCTTGTAAAAAGAATTTTCCAGCCTTTGGCATTGCAGCAGATAAAAATTCTGGAATATCATTTTGCGGAGTAATTGGATAGCCAAAATAACAATCCATACCCGCAGCAATAGCTCCTCTTGCTAAGGCTTCGTTACCTTTAATAAATAAACGCTCTTTGGACATATTATTCTCCTTTAAGTTTTACAGATATTGCAGCATCAGGACAAATGAGAGTACAAAATTTACATTGCTTGCATTTATCAACTACGTCATTTGCAACACTTGCAGGATAATATCCTTTTGCATTGAGTTCGCTACTTTTTGTTATAATTTGTGTAGGGCAAACAGTTGTACATAATAAACAGCCCTTACATTTTTCTGGATCAATAATTATTTTTGCTTCCATCGCCTATCTCCCTAGTGATAAGGTTAAGATTTTATATTTAAAGCCTATATCTATGATATTGCTATGAATTAAAAAGGAGAAATGTATTCTTTTGCTTCTTCTTTATTTTCTAAAACTCTCAATGCCCCCATAGCTAAAGCTTGCATTTCACAAGTTTTTGGATAGGTAAGAACTTTTGGAATATATGGCAGTCTGTCAACAATAGATTTTATAAATGCCTTGCCATACACCATTCCGCCTGTAAACACGAGAGCATCAATTGCTTCTTGATTTTCTTCATCGTAGAGAGCTGGAAGAAGAGAAGAAATAGTTTTAGAAATATTGTAAGCCATAGCATCTACAATAAATTGTGTATGTGCATCAGTCTTACCTTTTTCTTCAATTTCTTTAAAATTTGTTGATTCTAAATGATCCCAAAAGCCTGAAGCAGTTGTGATTTTCTTACGCAATTTCTTTATGTCTTCGCCCTTTTCTACCAAATCAAGTATAGCTAAAGCCGGAATAGCTCCTGCCCTTTCTGGTGTGAATGGGCCTTCGCCATGGTAAGAACATGTTGTATCAACAATTTTTCCGCCCTTATGAGCACCAATCGAAATACCGCCGCCAAGATGAGCAACAATTAAACGACAATTCAAATAATCTTTGCCTAAATCTTCAGCCGCTATTCTTCCTATACCTCTTTGACTTAGAGCATGAGTGAGAAATTTTCTTTTGACATTAGCTAAACCAGTTACTTTTGCTAATTCTATAACTTCGTCGGTACTTGGGGGATCGACTACATAGCAAGGTTTATTGTATCTTTCAGAAAATTTCTTCACAATATGGCAAGCTAAACTACAAGCATGCTCACCCACTTTTCTGCTCTCAGTATCATCAAGCATATCTTTTGAAATATTGTAAGTTCCGCCTTCAACAGGTGGTAAAACACCGCCACGTCCAACAAAACAATCAATATTTTCTAATGCTATAGGTGCATCTGCTAATGCTTTTTCAATATCTTGAGTACGAAGATTCATCTGTTCAAAGATATTTTTAAATTCAACTAAAACATCTTTTGAATAAGTTATTTCATTAGAATATATTTCATTTCTATTTTCAAAAATAGCTATCTTTGTTGAAGTTGAACCTGGATTTATAATAAGTAAGTGCATTTAATCTCCCTTTTTATTCTGAAATGCTGTAAGTGCACTAGCTAATAAAATGCTATTATATTTTGTTCTATCGTCTTCACTTCTGCTTGTAATGATCAGAGGAACACCTGTTCCAACAACAACTGCCCCATGATCTTTATCAGAGAGAAGCGAAAAAGATTTATGAAGCATATTTGCTGAATTTAAATCGTGTGCCAATAAAATATCAGCCTTACCAGCTACTTCATTTTCAATATTTTTGTATTTTGCGGCATCTGCATCAAGTGCAACGTCTAATGCCATCATTTCGACATAGGCGTCTCCAAAAAATCCTTCTTTTGCCATTTTAGCAAGTTCTGCACCATGCACACTTTCAATGATTTTTTCTTGAACAAATTCAGTAGGACTTAACGAAGCAACTTTTGCCTGCTTTATGCCTAAAGCATTTGCAACAAGCAATGCATTTTTAATAATTTCAGCTTTTTTGTTTAAATCTGGGTAAATATTGATTGCAGCATCGGTCACAAGCAAGAACCTGTCATTATATTCAAAAACAGAAACAGCTGAACATAAACCTTTTGATGAAAAGCCCTTTTCTTTGTCAAACAAAGCTCTCATAACAGCAGCAGTGTCTACACTACCCTTTATTAGAAGCTCAATAACACCTTCTTTTGCAAGTGCAACTGCTTTTTGAGCACATTCTTGAGGACTAGAAGCTTCATAAAAAGAATATTCAAAATCTATACTATAATCTTTAATTATTTTATCTGTTTTCTCTTTATCGCCTATGAAAATAAGTTCAACAAAATTATTTTTATACGCATATTCACAAGCTTTAAGAACATGTGAAGACTCAGATCCAACAACACCTAATTTAACTTTATTTACAACATTTTGTAATGAGTTGAATACACTCAAAATACACTCCTAACTATGTTTTAATGAAGATTCTAGGGCAACAAAACAGATGTCTTTCTCTGCTAAAGCAGAGAAAGACTCTTCATTTTGACTTTAACAATACAAATTATGCTTTATTCAAACCAAGTGCCCATAGGAAGTGGAACAGCTAATAAATATTTGAAAACTATAAATAAAACTGAAATTCCACAAAAGGCAATAATTGCTAATTGTATCGGTTTTTTCTCTTGTTCAATATAATAAGAGAAAGCAAAATAAGCTATATATCCTGACAGCAAGAAACCAGCTCTTGGCAAGAAGAATAAAAAGCCTGAGATAATCGCCATAATAACTATAAGCTGCACAACTTCATTTTTAGATTCAAAAACTACAATCTTAGTTTTCTTGATAAGGCTTTCGATCAATAACACAACTGAAAGCACAGCAAGAAAAATTAAAGCAGAATTGAGAAAGAAACCACCTTCAAATGAAAGTCCACGTGAGCCCATAAAGGCAATTACAGTAAAAACAATACAAGAAATAGCTACAACAAGATTATTATTAGTCATGAGTATTTCCTTTCTTTTTTAATATCTTGCTAATTAAAGGCCATGCTATAGATAATACAGAAAAAGCAATTAAAATCTTGCTTATTGAGCTTTGAACAAGATAAAACATAACAGATCCTTGTGCTGAACCAATCATCATAGCAGTATTTAATCCTTTTTCTGCAAAAGGAGCTAAGATAAAGCCTAATGCCATAGGTGCAGCTGGGATATCGTATTTTCTCATCAAAAAGCCAACAAGTCCAAAGAAAACCATGAGCCAAACATCCCACACATTGTTACCAACAGCATAAGTTCCAACAATAGTAAGGAAAACAATCATAGGTGCTAATTTTTCTACTGAAATGTTGATAAGTCTTGGAAACATGAATGAACCAAATATACCAAAAACTAAAACAACAGCAGAAGCAAAAAACATAGCCATGATAAAGGCCGCAGCAACTGAACCATAAGAAGTAAATAATTCTGGTCCAGGACGCATGCCATGCATCATTAAAACACCAATAATCATTGCCGCAGGAGGAGAACCTGGAATACCTAATGTGAGTAAAGGAATGGCTGAACTTGGTGCAGTTGCAGAGTTTGCAGCTTCACTAGCAGCAACGCCATCAATAATACCTGTACCGTATTCTTCTGGTGTTTTTGAAAATCTCTTTGCTTCATTATAAGAAATAATACCCGCAATATTTCCGCCTGCACCAGGTGCAAAACCAATCACTGTACCTAAGATTGATGAACGTATCAACAATCCTGGTTTCTTTATAAGTTCTAAAAGTGTGCCTTTGATAGCCTTACTATTTGGAACAACTTTTACAGGTGAATAATTTTGAGCTTTTTTTCCTATAATGCTTGAAAAAACTTCAGGTAAGCAGAAAATACCCACTAAAAATACTGCTAAGTTAATTCCAGCTTGAAGATTTACAACATCATAAGTCATTCTCATTTCAGCTGTTATAGGCGACATACCAACAAAGCTTAGAACAACACCAATCATACCAGAAATAAGGCTCTTAGACAAAGAATCGCCTGAAAGACTAGCAATAATAGTCAAGCCAAAAACAGCTAACCAAAAATACTCTGCTTGTCCAAAGCTTAATGCAACATTCGCAAGAGGCCCAGCACTTGTTACAAGAACAATTGTGCCGAAAAATGAGCCTACAAATGAAGCAAATGCAGCTGTAACAAGACCTTCCTGTGCTTTACCTTTTTGTGTGAGCGGAAAACCGTCGAAGGTTGTTGCAATAGCAGAAGGAGTTCCTGGAGTATTTATGAGCAAAGCAGGCACAGATCCGCCATACATTGCCCCAATATAAATTCCAGCAAGAGTGATTAAGCCCATGCTTGGAGTCATTGTGAAAGTAAAAGGTAATAAAAGAGCCAAGCCCATTGTCGCTGAAAGTCCAGGCAGTGCGCCAAAGATAATTCCAACAGCAACCCCAATACACATCATAAGGAAATTGAAGATACTAAAAACTTCTAAAGTTCCTTGAAGTAATAACTCAATTGACATAACTTATCTCATTATCTTTTTTTCAGATTAAGTGATTCTAGCATTTTTGTTTGTTCTTTGAGATACTCTACACTTTCATCACTGCCAAGGAATATATTGATATAACCTTCGCGTTCAAAGAGTTCTTTGTATTCAGGATCTGAGCAAACTTCACGAAAAGCGTCTTCAAGTGTTTTTACAACATCAGCAGGTGTTCCAGCAGGAACAGCTACACCACGTGCAATACTAAAGTAAATTGGATGTCCTAATTCTTCAAAAGTTGGAGTATTAGGGAAAATTTTAATTCTTTCTGGATAGGCAACAGCAAGGAAATTTGCTGAATCATTCATAAGAACAGTACTTGAACTTTGCCAGCCTGCCATAGTGTGTCCGCCAAGAAAGCCATTTAATGATTCCATGCCTGTAGCATATGGAATATAACGCATTTTAATGCCGAACTTTTCTTCAACCATCATATGTGTAATGTGGTCGCCTGAAAACATACCAGAACCAGCAACTGTCAATTTATTTGGATTTGCTTTAGCATATTCAACAATTTCTTGGAAAGATTTGAATTGTGAATTTTTCAAAACTGAAAGCCCAACAGGTGTATCTTGGAAGATAGCAACTGGCAATAAATCTTCAGTTTTATAGCCAACATTTCCGTGCAACATTGGTTGCAAAATAATGTGAGGAACATTTATTGTAGCGAAGAAATAACCATCTTTTTTCTTTCTTGATAATTCAGCCCAACCAATAGCACCGCCACCACCTGGCTTATATTGTACTATAACACTTTGCCCTAAAATTTTTTCTAAAGCTGGTTGTTGAATACGAGTTGTTCTATCTGAAAGCCCACCAGGAGCAAATGTTACACTATATGTGACATTGTCGTCAGGAAACTGTGCTTGTGCTCCAGTGCTTGGCATTACAAAAGCACATGCGACGAGCACGCTAAACAAACTTTTAAAAAATCGAGAACTCCACATTTTCTACCTCCGTAGTAGTGTCATGTTTATTAATGAAAGTTTAGAAAGTATTCCAAACTTCATATTTATCAGCAAGATTTCCATCTGCGTCAAATTCTAATGGCTTTGCTTTTTCTATAAGAGTAAAGCCAGGTTTTTCTAACATTTGTTCCAAAGCAGCTTCTGAGACAAGAAACTTACTTAAGCTCAAAGTATTTTTTATACGACAAACAACAGGATCTTCATTTTTCGGATTACCCTTCAATAAAGCCATACAAATAGCACCATAATCATTAGGCATGATAGGTGGTATTTTAATGTTTGTATTGAGCATTGGATCTGCCAAACCATTAAGATAGGTTTTTTCAAAGTCTATTCCATCAAAAAGTCTTTGTGTAATAAAATCGGCAGCACCTATACCATTACTGTTACCATAAGCTTCTTTAGTAAGATTAAGCACGGATAAACCAGCCATCTTTATATCTGTTTGACGTGGAGAAAAATATCTACCAGTGATGTTTGGATCCATTCCAGTACCGGCTATATTCTTACCCATATAGTCAACAATAAGTGCGTGCATCTGTCTTAAAGGAAGATCAGGCAAGCACTTTTTTGCAAGAAGTAAAATTTCTGCATCACGTTCAAACAATTTTTCACTTGGCACACACTCAAGAAGTTCTGTTCCATGAAGTGCGTTTTCAACAATAGCTAAAGCTCCAACAATATTAGGCATTTTTTCAAGTAAAACTTGAGACATACCAACTATAATATCTGGAAAATATTCAAAACCTAAACTGTGACAAGCTTCTGCACATAAATGTTTACCACAACCAATAGTAAGCATTTTACATAAACCTGATTCATGTTTTGCTGTAAATTGCGGATGCGGTTTAATACGCGAAAGGTAGAAAACTGCATCCGCTTTATAGGCATGAGGATCAAAATAAGCATTTACTTTAATACCATCTGCTTTTGTTTGGTACTCGCCAACAAGGACAGCATCCATGTCAGAAAGAATTGGACAGCCTGCACTTTCTTCAGTAACGCCTACAGAAGCTAATTGGACAATTTGTCCTTCATTTGTGCCGCCACCATGACTTCCCATTGCTGGAAAGATAAAAGGATCTGCACCTTGCTCTCTAAACCAATCAACAACAGTTTTTGTGATGAGTGATAGATTTGCAATACCACGCGAACCAACACCTATTGCAACTTTTGAATTTTTCTTCAATTTTGATGCTATATTGGAATCATTCATTGTTTTGTTTATTGTTCCAGCTATGTCAACTACTGGATTAACAAGAAATTCACGTTGTACTTTCGCCAACTTTGGAATTTTAACATTGCGGTATACGTATTCAACGCCCATGCCTACTCCTTTCTAAAGCAGATATTTATTACTTAATAAATCTTATTTATGTTTTAATCTATAGTAGAAATTACTTATTGATAATTTCACGAACAGGCAAGAAATTATTTATTAATAATTTCACGAACAGGCAAGAAGTGATCTAACTCTGTTGGGCCATAAGGATATTTTTTGATTTCTTTATGGTTCAATTCAATACCAAGACCTGGCTTTGTTGGTAATTCAAAGAAGCCATTAACTGGTACGTATGGTTCCATAAGTATTTCATCTCTTTCAGGAACTGGAATATATTCAAGAAGCTGGAAGTTAGGAATTGTTGCAGAAACGTGAACGCTTGCACAAGTTCCAACTGGGCTTAATGGGTTATGTGGAACAACAGGAATAAAGTAAGCTTCAGCCATTTGTGCGATCTTTCTTGTTTCCATCATACCACCTGTGTGGATAACGTCTGGTTGGATATAATCACAAGCATAAGCTGCAAGAAGATCTCTGAATTGATAACGAGCCCATAAACGTTCGCCTGTAGCAATTGGAGTTGAAGTTGAATTTTTCAATTCAACATAAGCTTGAATGCTTTCTGGCCCAATTGGTTCTTCAAAGAAGAAGAGATCGTATGGTTCAAAACGTTTTGCTAAACGTTTTGCTTGTGGAAGATTGAATCTACCGTGAGCATCAACAAGTAGTCTGACATCTGGGCCAACAGCTTCACGTACTCTTTTAACACATTCAACAGCTGTTGTTTCGTCTTTTGGATTTTGATAATAACCAGAAGCATAACCAAATGGGCTCCACTTAAGAGCTGTCCAACCTTGTTCAACCGCTCTAGCAGCACTTTCAGCATAATCTGAAACAGTTGTTGCACCCATAGTTTTTTGCATGAACCAATAGTTACCGTAACATTCAATTTTATCACGTACAGCACCACCGAAAAGTTCGTAACAAGGCACGCCTAAAGCCTTACCTTTAATATCCCAACAAGCCATTTCAATACCACTCAAAACAGTTCCAAGTAGCATATCTTGACGCCAATACTTCTTACGGTACACTTCGTCCCATAATTTTTCAACTTGCATTGGGTTTTCACCAATAACAACACGTTTAAAGTCTTCAACTAAAGTTGGCATAGTGCCTTCAAAACCTTCAAAAGTGATGTCGCCTAAGCCAACAATGCCTTGATCAGTTTCTACTTCTAAAAATACCCAAGTTCTTCTTGAGCCACCATTACAAAAGTAGGTTTTAAGATCTGTAATTTTCATTCTTACTCCTGTTTTTTAATATTATTAAATCTGATTTAATAATATTAGAAAATCAACTTTAAGTCAAATGTTTTTTTGAACTTGCCCACTTACTCTAAAAAGAGGTAAAATCAACAAAAATCATTGCAAATAGCAGAAATAAGCCATATAGAAATTTTTATCATATATCAATAATATAAATCTTGTTTTTATATCTATATAAAATTATTGAATAAAAAAATTTATATTTTTTTATTTTTTTTTCCGCTGAGAAAATTTCTTGTGCTTTTTTTCACTTCAATCTTTTTTTTCTTAAATTGTCTTTTAAAAAATAAAAAGCATGAAATATCAAACACTTTTATTTGTTTTTAATAATATTAAAAAATCTTTTACTTTTTTAAGCAAATCGTATATACTTCTGATGAAAAAACTTCTTATATAAAATCTTTTAATCTTGGACATTGTATGAAAATCTCTTCTCTTGAAAAAAGCATTAATGTTATTGAAACATTAATGAAATATCCAAATGGTTTAACTTTGAGCAATTTATCAAAAGCTATGAATATGAGTTCAAGTGCACTGCATCATATCTTATCTACTTTCAAAGAATTTGGTTATGTCAAACAAGAAGTTGAAACAAAAAAATATTCTTTAGGCTATAGATTTGTCGTTGCTAGCAGATTTGTATTAGATTCAATGGATGTAAGAAAAGTAGCAAGCCCGCATCTGCTTGCATTACAACAAGAAACAGATGAAACAACTTATTTAACTACTTTAAGAGATCATGAAGTAATTTATATTGATGTGTTAAAAGCTTCTGGAAAATTGTCATTAGTTGCTGATATTGGATGGCGACTTGAGGCACATTCATGCACAAGCGGTAAAGTTCTGCTTTCAGGGCTAAAATTAGACGACTTTTTCACTCTCTATCCAGAAGAAGAATTAGAACAAGTTGGCATGAATACGACAACGTCAAGAGAAAAGCTTCTTGCACAAATAAAAGAAATCAAGAAAAATGGCTATCTCTACACAAATGAAGAATTTGCTGAAGGCGTGCGTTCAGTATCCGCTCCTATTTTTTCTCAAAATAGAGTGGTTGCCGCTGTCACTCTCACAGGTTCGATATTTTCGCTTTCAGAAGAAAAAGTACAAGATCTTGTCATACCTGCTGTAGTAAAAACAGCAAAAAATATTTCTCTTGCTTTATAACATAAAGCCTCTTTTTCAGCTCTAAATAAAAATTTGAATTTTTTATTTTACTCTTTTTAATAAGAAGTATCATTATGAAAAGTCTTTTTTATTTCTTTTTATCTTTCTTTGTTTCCTTTGTTTTTTTAATACAAATTATGCAGAAGTATAAGATAGAAATTTAAATTTATGACTTTTATTCTTTATTTAAGCAGTCTAATTAATTTTAAAAATCTCTTGAAGAGCCACCGCCACCAGAAGAACCACCGCCGCCGCCTATTCTGCCAGAACTGCCCCATCCATTTCTTGAAGAGGCACGAGAATTTTTACGATATTTTGAAGATCCTGCATTATCTTCAGGCACAAAATACACTAATAAACTTATAAAAAGACCTAATAAAGTAAGAGGAAACAATAGAATAACAAAGGGCGAAAGCCATTTGAGAGCACGCACATGTTTTTCAATATCTTTTTCTACTTCTTCCTTTGTTTTTAATTTCTTTCTCAGCAAGCCATAATTTTTTGCAATTACAGCCATATGAGCTGGGATTTTAAGAATTGCAAAACCTTTCCAAAAAACAAAAACGAAAAGCACAAGTCCAATTACTGCTTTAGCAATTTCTAAAGGAGTAAGCTCTTTATCTATATGTGAAGATGTTATTTCTTCTTTAGCTTTTTGCTCAAATATTTTAGCATCTTCAAGCTTAAAATCTAAATTATTTTTTTCAGATATTTCATTCACAAAGGCGATAAAGCCTTTTCTTAATCCGCTATCCCAATCATTTTTTTGAAGATAAGGAATAATAAATTTATCTTGAATTTCTCCTGTTTTAGCATCTGGAAGAATGCCCTCAAATCCATAGCCTACTTCAACTCTGAATTTTCTTTCTTCAAGTGCAAGAAGCAATAAAAGACCATTGTTCTTTTCTTTACCACCAATAGCAAAATTTCTAAAAAGCGAAGTTGAGTATTCCTCAATACCTTGCCCTTCCAGACTTGCAATTGTGACAACTACAACTTGAGAACCATCAATAGCATTAAGATTTTTTCCTGCATCAGAGATAAATTTTTCACTTTCTTCTGAAAGAATATTGGCATAATCATTCACATAAAATTCTGCAGTAGGCTCAACTAATGCGTAAGAATTAAATGGCAACACAAAGGTAAATATAAAAAGAATTAAAGAGAGAAGATTTTTCATTATTATTCATCCTTTTGTTTTGCTAGAATGTTAATATATTTGAAAAGTTCGCACAATGTGCCATTTAACACATTTACTCAAGATGTTTTTTTTCATATTCTCTAATTATATTTTTCATCACGCTTACAATAAAAATTCTCCACAGCATTAAAAAAGGAAGAAATTATGAAGTCTTACACACTATCAACAAGAAAACAATCAAATGCAAATAAAATCTTTCAAGGCAAAATAGGTTATGTATATTCTATAAAAGAAGATATTTTTCTCACAGTATTGAAGTTTCTTACTTGTTTAATAGCTTCACTACTTCTTTGCTATAGTCCAGTAAAGGCTCAAAATAACAATACAAATAGCAATATTATCATGTATGATTTTTCTAAAGCTCCAAAAGAATTTCAAGATTTAAAAATTCCTGATTTTCTAGCTTTTGTTACAGAAAATAAAGAATTAAGCTCAGAAAATTTTTTTGGTACAAGCTTTTATCCTGCTGAAATTTCTTTTGCTTTTTTGTATATGGGCGAGTATGCAAAATATGCCACAAAAGAAGCTGAATATTTAAAACTTCTTGAACAAAATGGCTTTGAATACCGCACTGCATGGGAAGGATATACACATTATCAAAAACAATGGAACAACTATTATGTCCTTGTAACAACAGGCATAAGTTATTATGAAGACGATAAAGAAAGTTTTCTTATAAGCATTGCATTAACAAAAGAAGAAATCTCATTTCCTTTCTAAATAAATCTTTGACAAATTCATAATATATTCATGCGGAGAATTTTCTTCATTTGTAATCATAAGAAAGAAAGAGCCTTTTGTGAGTGAAAGACTTCCTACTTTTTTATAAGTAAAACTATCAATAGTTTCAGTAGTTTTTATATTTGTAGAAATTTTTCCACTATTTTCTGAAATACTGTAGAGCGTGGGACTTTGAGTGATAATTATTGCAATATCTAGATTTTGTTTCAGTAGTGCATGACGGCTATATTCAATACTTATTTCAAAATTACCGTCTTCACTAATATGTATGGGAAACATAGCTACAGCACCATTTTCCCAAGCAGTAAGAGTATTTGGCTCACTTTTTCTATTAATATACATATTTCGTGCAAAGCGTAAATCCGCATCTTTTGGATATAAAGTCCAACTTTCATGCCAAGTATATCTTTCCGGTGTAGGCGGAGTGTATGCATGTGCTTTTGAAGTAAATAACATGAAAAATGCAAGGCAAGAAATTGAATAAATAAAGTAAATACTATTTTTCATAATAATTTCTCCTTTTATTTCAATAATTCTTGCCCACTTAGGATTTTTTCATACATATTTACAACATTTTCGCCTCTATCAGGAAATACTAAAGTCTGTATTTTGTATTGAATGCAAATTCTCTGGCCTTTTTTACTCTCAATCATAGCCTTATCTGCTAATTTATCAAAGAAAAATAAGCCTGTGCTTTCTAAGCTCAGATGTATTCCATTTTTAAACACTAATCCTTCATTCTTTCCGCATGCCACAAGATGTGTAGGCAATGGATGTTCCCAAACAAAACTTTCAGTAAATTCTTGTGCATAAGGTTCAAGCTGTGCAATTTGTTCTTTTTCATAACCGAGAGTAGGATCATTGCTGACTATATTTTTGCCTGTAAATACCAAAGAAGGTACATAAGTATAGCTTGCTTTAGAACGTGGATCTATTGTTTCAATGACAAGTCTTGGTTTTGAATAATCGTAATTTGTTGAAAGTAAAAGGCTTTCGCCGGCTTGTGTTTGATAAATAAGACTAGCACCCCCTGAACTACCTGAAGAACTATTTGCCTTCGGAAATTCAAATACTCGCATTTGCGAGCTTTCCCATGCTGGAGAAATAAGATAAGTTTCATCGCCCTCAAGATTAAGTCTTGCAAGCTTTACTTCATCATAAGATTTCAAATAAGGATAGGCTCTTGTAAAAAGCTCTACATCGCCAACATTTTTGTAGCCAATGAATTTCACATTAAATGCTTCATCAGCCCCTGCCATATCAAAAAGATGATCAGTTATCTGAGAATAAATTTTCCACTCTTTGCTTTTGGCTTCTTGAACAAGGAAGAACCAATATTTATATCTTCCATAGCCAGCTTGTGGTGCATAGCTTGTGTGTGAAATATCTCTTGCTTCTCTTATTATGCATTGAATCACTTGATAATCCAAGATTTCATCACTAGGAAAAACAGGATGATTTTCATAAAAATCCAAAACTATAGCCTCATCAGCAATTCTATTACGCAAATTTAAACTGTAGTGTGAGGCGGGTTTAGTCAAAGTGAAAATGTCTTCAATAACAAAACCCGGTATATATGCTTTTTGATCAATCATTTTCTGTGCATATTCAGGTATATATTGATTTTTATAGTGTAATCTTGATAATGCCTCCACATTGTAATTCACTTGTGCGTCAAAATATGCTTTTATGAGTTTTTCATTTTCACTTGTCGGCACATCTTCATAAATAACAAAGCGTGCGTCATTAAAAGTTGCTGTTGCACTTATGCCATTTGTAGGAGCAGGAAAATCAAACTTTCCTAGAGCAGACATATTTCTTTCCATAAGCTGCATAAATTTTTCGCTAGAGAGATTTGAAATCTGTTCATAATTTTTATGTTCAAAATATTCGTATCTTTTATTATCAAATTCTTCTTCAAGCATTTCATTGCCATTGACTAAAAACTTGCTATTACCATATAAAAGTTCTTTTTTAAAATCTATTTCACGCACAAAACCAGAAGCTGTAAACCTCCATATTGTTTCATCAATTACATCGCCATCATAACCTGTAACCAGATACACATCTCCATAATAATTTATAAATGCTAAACTATAAATTTCTTCTTCATGCTTTGTAAGAAATGGCGTAAATTTAGCAAGATTTGTAAGTTTTCCATCAATATCAAAACCATAGATTTGCAATGCATTTGTAAAATCCATTGTTTCTTTATCAATACGCACAATAACAAGTTCAGGAATATTATCATTATTAAAATCAATTAAACGATTATAAAGCACGCCAAAATTTTCAGAATGCGGATTTTCCCCATCTTTATTATGCTCTATAAAATCTGCCGTGCCATAGGCTGTGTTATAATCCATAAGCAATGAAGTATATAAGCCATAATCAATTTTTTCTGCCTTTGCTTGATTTACTGTTATTAGAATGCAAAAGACAAAAATAAGATGAAATACTCTATTCTTTTTTATAAAGGGCATATACACTCCATATGTAAGAAAAGTTAATATCAAGCTTATTTCTTTATTTTTTTAAACATAAAGTATGAACTAAGCTTAGAAACAAGAATATTTGCTTCACTTTCATTAAAAGAAAATCCATGCTCTTCATCAGCAATTTTTATAAAAACACCTCTTTCATTAGCTTCATTGAAATGCCATGTATAAGAATGTTTGCCACGAGGAAAATCTTTATTTTTCGGATTATTATAAAGCAATGTGCCATTTGCGAGAAATTCAATTTCTATTTGTTCATTTTTAGGAAGAGTGAATTCATCATCAATCATCTGTGAGGTGAGAAGCCATTTTCCTAAAAGTTCTATCTTTGTTTTTGCAACATACATTTCTTCAGTCATAACATCATTTACAAGCCAAGTAAGAACTGATTTGGCAAGCTTCTTTGGCTTTATATTTTGCATATTGCTTTCAATAGCTTCAAAAGCACTTTCTTCATGTGCAGGACCAGCACTTTTACGAACTTTTATTGCGTGAAAATTCATTTCATTTTCTTGCATAATGACATCAAATCTGTCTGGCTCATAAGGATTATTACAAGAATTTGGGAAATTATACCAAATTTCATCAATACCATTTTCATTTGAATCTGCCATAAAAGTTTTGTAACAAGAGCGTCTGAACAATTTTCTATATAATTTTCTTGATGAAAAGCAAGTTTTAGATTTCTTGTATCAAGCCCATCATAACTACCAATGCCATCTACATTATCAAAAGCATAGGCATGTATTGTCTTGCCCTCATTCTCTTTACTTTGAGAAAAAAGCACTATGCGGTTTTTTCCTTCAAAATAATAAGCTCCTAAATACTTACCTTCATAAAGGCCATGCAAAGCCTTATCAGGATAAAGTTCTACATTATCAGTTGAAATATAGGCTTGCCCACCATAATGCTGATAATATTTAGCAACATAAGCTCCATCAATAAGAAAGAGATCATACCAAGTTGAACCATCTTTAGCTTTTACCAAATTCCCCACAACATCTTCCCAAATTTCAGGAAGTTTTGGTTGTACTTCTGAATTTATAGATTTATCATAATAGATAATAACATCGTCAGGAACATTGAGATATTCTATCATTTTTTTTGCATAAATTCTTTCAATTGCTCGTACATTCTGTGCAAGTAAGAGAAAGGAAAATAGGCAGAATAAAGTACAAATTATTTTTTTATTTTTCATCTAGCATTCCTTTCTAAGGATATTCAACTTCAACTTTTGCCTTTGCACCACTCATAGGCACAAGAAAACGATAATTTCTTGCTTGCGAACCATCGCCAAAAATTTGCATATCCTGTGTCGACATAAGGTTTTTTCCATTTACTTTATGGATTATTCCTACTTTCATAGAATAATGTGTTATATTATATGGATATTTTGAATTTTTAAATGGTCTAAGTTTTGCTTCTAAAAAGAGTAGATCCACTAAATCATCTCCATAATATTCTCTCAATGCAGCCTTTGCATTTGCTGCAAGTGTAGGATCAAATTCATAATGTTTTGGTATAACTCCTTTAGCAACAATACCAAAGAGGGCTAAAACATTCACTCTGTCTGGATTTTTTTGGGCAACTTGTTCAATGCTCATCTTTGGAGGGAGGAGCGTGCTATTATTCATACCATTTTGCATAAGAGATTTAACCAAGGAAGCAGGTTTATTATAAACTGCACGCATAAGCGGAGTATAGCCATTAGTAGCAGTAATATTTATATCTGCACCCTCTTTTATTAATTCTGCACAAAGAGAGCTATTACCAAAACCTACAGCTTGATAAAGAGCAGTTTCGCCATAGGCATCACGTGCGTTAATATCTGCATTATTTTCGAGAAGATATTTAACAGCAATTGGATCATTAACAGCAATAGCATGCATTAAAGCAGTACGTCCTTCTCTATTTCTAGCATTCACATCTGCCTTAGCTTCAACTAAAGCCGATAAAATATCTTTATTTTTATGCAAGGAGGCATACATAAGAGGACTTACGCCATTTTTATCAGCAATATTGGGATCTGCATTTTTTTGCAATAAAAAGCGTACTAAATCATTTTTTTGTACACCAATAGCCATAATAAGAGGAGTAAAGCCGCTTTTTTCTTCCTTTGCGTTAATATTTCCGCCTTCTTGCAAGAGTTTTTCTAATTTGGCTGTGTCAAATTCATTTGCCATTATCGCTTGCAGAAAAGGATCGACAGCAAAAGAAATATTTGGAGCTATAAAAACTAAAGATAAAATCAAAGAAAATATGAATTTATACATATGCACTCCTTGTATTTGTGTATTTGTGCTATTTTTGCGAAGAAAGTTGTGCACCAACATCAGGCACAGCACCAAAAAGCTTTAAAGCATCTTCATAAGGATATTTATTTGCATACATACTCACTTTTGAAGATATTGTTCCTTGCTGATTTTGCCCAAGCATTGCACGCAATTGATTTGCCGGCGAATTTGGATCGTGGTTCAGATCTTCTTCGTAAGAAGCTGTGAGGAAATTTGCTGTATAAGCGCTATTCAAAGCATTTGCGATAATAGCCATATCTGTTGGGGCTATATTGTCTTGTGCGCTTGTGATTTCAATGTCGCCAAAACTATCAACAGGCACAGGGAAAAGTGTTCCCTCATAAGTCATGAGTAGATCGCCTTTTTTATTGAAAAGAAACATATTCTTATCAAGATTAATTTGACGATTTTTATCGTCATGAGTAGTGTCAACACCAACCCAACTAAAGCCAAAGATATTGTTATGTATATTATAATCCATACCTGAACGTGTTCTAAAGGCATAGCCTAAGTCAGACATTTCTTTTGTTCTTGGCCATGTGAAAAGAATTGTATTGTTTGCAAATTCTAAGAAAGCACGTTTTGACGGACTGCCACCACGCATTTCAATAGCAAACAAAGCATTGTTCACAAAAACACAATTTTCAATCTTTGTCTTACCGTCTGACTGAATATTGATGCCCATATTATTTCCATTGAGGAAAAGGCAATTTTTGATTGTTAAATCCCCCTTATAACTACCTGCACTTGGCCCTGAAATAAGTGGCATTTTAGCATTTGGTATATTATTGCCACTTTTTTGTGGTGGATGTAAAAGCATTCCGCCAAGCCCTTCAATAAAGCCATCTTTTACATGATAATTATTGGATTCGCCTTTATCAAAGAGTAAGCCATCAATGACTATATTGCCTTGTGCAACATCTATACGCAAAAGAGGATGATTAGCACCGCTTTTATTTGACTTATTATGAGGTTGAATTTTTGTTTGATAAGTCAAAAAATCACGCTGTGAAAAATCATTTGAATAACCACCTTCAAGACTTACAGCTGTTTTCATTATGATATTACCTGTGCTCATAAGGCCAAAGTAATTTCCTTGAGCAATCTTTATTAAACTGCCCTCTTTAGCTACATTCACAGCTTTTTGGATATTTTTAAATGGTGTTTGAGCAGATAAACCATCGTTATTGTTTTTACCTACTTCACTTGAAACATAATAAATTGTTTGATTTGAACTTGCTTCATTTGCAAAAGCATGAGTGCCAATTAAACACATTGCAAGAAAAAGAAGATTAAATAGCTTTTTCATATTTTCATCCTTCTGTTAAAATTATAATACTACTAAAATTATATCTTAACACAAGAAAGCGTCAATATGACAAAAGACACATTTGTATTTACTTTTTCTAGATTGAATTTAGCAAACAATTAAGTGCTGTAGTCGTTGTTCTGCTACGCACTTCATTTCTCGTATGGCTGATAGGATCTGAAAAGATATGCTTATACACTTCTACCCCATCTTTTTTGGCAAGTGCAATATACACAAGTCCTACAGGTTTTTCGGCACTGCCACCTTCTGGCCCTGCTATACCAGTTATCGCTATGGCAATATCAGCATTAGAGAGTGCCAAAGCTCCTTGTGCCATTGCTGTGGCACATTGTGGCGATACTGCCCCATGTTCATCAAGTGCGACATCAAGCATACTTGTGCCTATCATTTTGCGTTTGCTCTCATTACTATATGTACATATTCCGTATTCAAAAACCTTGGAAGCACCTGGCACATCGGTTAATCTCTTAGAGAGTAATCCACCTGTACAACTTTCGACTGTAGCAACTTTAAGCCCCTTTTCACGAAGTTTTTCTACAATTACATATTCCATGCCTATAGCGTCAACTCCGTATATTGCGTCTTTAGGTAATATGCTTCTTATTTTCTGTTCCGTTGTATCAAGGAGTTTATTTGCTGATGCTTTATCCTCAGCCGATGCTGTAATTCTTATCATTACTTCAATGCCTGCCACATATGTTGCAATAGAAGGATTGACTGATTTTTCTGCAAAGTCTTTAATATATTCAAAAATAGTAGATTCGCCGTAATTATAGCTATTTAGATTTCTGCAAACAATCACTCTTTTTGTAAGTTGTGAAAGATAGTCCTTTAGAAATCCGTCTACCATAGGAATAAGCTCTCTTGGAGGGCCAGGAAGCATGATAAGTTTTTTATTGTTTTCATCTGTTAAAATAAGACCAGGGGCTGTACCATTTGCATTAGGTATTACTATTGCATCACTTGGCATATATGCTTGTTTTAGAGCCCCTTCTGTCAGCTCTGCCCCTAATTTCGCGTAGAGCTCTCTAAGATTTTTGCTTATTTCCTTGTTTTCCACAAGTTTTTTCCCTAAAAGCTCACAAATTGTTTCCTTTGTTAAGTCATCGTAAGTAGGGCCAAGTCCACCTGTAGTTATAACAATATCAGAACGCATAATTGCTCTGCTTAAATTTTCTTTAAGTCTTATGGGATTATCGCCAACAACACTTTGATGATATAAATCAAGTCCATGTTCCATCATGACTTTTGCTATATATGCGGTGTTCGTGTTGACAGTATTGCCAGTCAACAGTTCCGTACCTATGGAAATTATTTCGCAAATCATCTATATCACCTCATAAAATTTTGTTTCTATCTGTGGCCTCGCCTGCTCCTGTGAAGCTTCCTGCATTTTTAGTTTGCATAGCGAATATCCTTTGCTTATTACCAATTCTTATAGAGATAAATTTCACATTATAGCCTAAAATTACGGTAAACTATAGTCTATAGTATGTCAAATAAATGAATATAATAAGGCTAAAAGATAGAGCTTGCTAAAGAAATTTTGCAAAAAACTTAATCCTCGCTTCATCATCAAAAAAAGCCCTCCGTTTTTTACGAAGGGCTTAATTTAGAGGATAAGTATCTTTTTATTTGAAACTTTTAGTATGTATAGCGTAAACCTAGATACATTTGACGTCCCATAGAGTATGAACCTGTAACACTTTGGCTTGTTGATACATTTGATATATTTTTATTATCAAACAAGTTATAGACATCAAATTCAAGTGTAAGCACACTATTTTTATACTCTAACATATCGTAATCAATACTGATATCTGTATAGAAAGCGTCATTTTGTTCTTCAGTTGTATAGCTATAAGTGTATAAATTGTTTTCTGGATTGAGTACAGCAGATGGAGAAGCTGTGATAACTCTGTCTCCGCCTTGTTCATAACGAACTTGCGCAAAGATGCGTAAATCATCGTCAAAGAAGTTAGCATTATGAATATAAGAAATAATTAATGGTGAATTGAAGTTATTTGCAGGAACAGAATGAGCAGACACCAACTTACCGTCAAGATAAATATTGTCTAAATCTGTAGGTAAGGCTGTCCAGAATGGAGGTCCAGACGATACTTCATCCTTCGGATTTTCGCTAAAGGCTCCATTTGTCCAGTCAAAACTTCCACTTTTTGTTTCAGAAAAAGTTGCTGAAAGCCCTATATTATGCTTACCAAATTTTCCTAAATCAAAAGATTTTTCAACTGAAAGAGTGAGGCCAAGATATTCTGTTTCGCCTTCGTTTGAATACACAAAGACTGAGTTTCCGTCTACGTCAATTATATCACCAGCAAGCTGATCATCGTATTTTCTGTAGATACCACGAACTTTAAATTCTGCATCTGCAATATTTGCTGAAGCACCAAATGCTAATTCGTCAGTGTATGGATTTTTTAATTTTGTGAAATCAGAATAAACACTTGGAGCTACAAGCCCACCTGACACCCAAGGGTCTGTACTACTTGTACGAGTATATGGAGTATATTCACGGGCAATGCGTAATGCTCTTTCAAGTACTTGTGAACCATAATAGCGGTTATAGCCTGCATTGATATTGTAAAGTCCATCACCCATAATGTCATAATTTGCAAACAAACGAGGTGCTATATCAAAATTTTCCATAAGCGTGTCATAACTCATTCGCAAACCAGCACGGAAAGTTAAGTTTTTCCACGTCATTTCATCTTCGATAAAGAAAGCAAATTTTGTAAAATTCTCTTCATTGCTTTGTTCATCATAGACGATTTTTGATTGAGCGTATTGCTCGCCAGCTACAACACCATCTTCATAACTTCCTGTTGCAGTAGGATCTTTCATAGGATCTGCATAATATTCCCCCGCACCTTCTGAAGATTTTGCTGCTATATAGCTTAGATTAAAACCTAAATAGATGTCATGTAAGAAATTTGTTCCTATAGTGTTCAACTCTAGTAAACTGTTCCATGTATACATATCTTGCGTCATAGTAGAATCTGGAAATGTTCCGTCCCAGTTTCTATAGTTGATAGGACTGATTGTAGGGTTCCAAGGCCAAAGTATTTGATCTTCGAGTGTTGCCCAATCAAGCACACTACTTTCTCCCCAATTGTAAACTGTATTACCCTCTGCATTTGCAGTAGCTTCGGTGAAAATATAGGCAAAATCATTTTTCCATTGTCCAAAACTAAAATTGTATTCACTATTAAGCATTAGGTATAAGCCACCACCATTTACTTCATATTCTCCGCCGTCTTTAAAGTTTGGCTGATAATATGTCGCTTGGTATGGAGCATAAATAGTTGTGAAACCAAGATAGAATTTTTCATTATTGAGCGTATTGAGATGCAACATATAATTCTCATTTGTACGCTTTTCTGTCACTTCTTTATTGTTTTGAATTGCTAAATGTTGAGGAATAAATGAACGAGTTGTGTTGTATGCCGCAACAATGCCTAAAGTATCCTTGATAATTGGGCCATCAAAGGAAAAACTAGCATTATGTTTATTGAAATCAGGTTGAAAACCGCCACCAGTAATTGCAATTTCATCTTCTTGACCGTCTAGATAGTGAAGCTGAGACATGCCATTGCCTGTGTATTTATAATTTGCATTGACATGCCAAGAATTTCCAGCATCTCTAAGCTTTGAATCTATAACACCACCAACGAAATCACCGTATTTCGCAGGAACATTTTCAGTATAAACTTCAACTCTGTCTACAAGATCTGGACTGATAATCAAAGCTTGTGAATCGCTTGTAATCTGATCTTGTCCGCCGCCCATGCCTTGAGTAGGATTGAAGCCCTCTGGATTTATATAGCTATTATTGCCTACACCATTAATCATAAAATTATTTTCGTAATGTTTAGCACCGAAAATAGAAATTTTAGGAGGTGTGATTTCGCCGCCCAAAAGACTGTTTCTTGAAGTAGAGTCAAATTGTATTGAACTTTGCCCACGCAAAAGATCGTTTATTGAATTTGTAAAATTTGGGGCTAATTCAATAAGATTTTTGTCTAGGGTAATATTTCCGCTATCATTCACTTTACCAAAAATTTCAACAGTATCAAGTCTCCAGATGTCTAATTGCGAACTTCCTTCTTCTTCTTGATTTTGTGAATTCTCTTCTGCTTGGTTTTGTGTTTCTTGGGCATAAAGAGTAAGCGGTAATGATAAAAGCGAAACTGCCACATAAATAAAAGCAAACTTGTTCATAATTCTCCTTAAAATTTGTTTGAAAACACCATGTTTAACTTTAAAACATCTCCTAAAACTTCAAAGGCAACTATTCCACGAAACAAATAAAGTTTGTTTAGACTAACAAGATTTGATTATTATAAAAACACAGATAAAAGTCAACAAAAACTTCTTATATTCCATATATTATTTCAAATTATTAGGGTGTGTTTTATCTCTTTTAGTTGAGCATTAAGCATTAATTTTTTATAAAAGCTAAATTGTATATACTTTTCAAAGATTATTCTATCAACTACAGATGGCTTTATTTTGAATAGTTAAATTTATAGCATTTGATGAAGCCAACAATGTTTTAACGTATTCAGATTTTGGTTTTTCAAAAACTTCTCTTGTAAACCCCTTTTCAAGGCATTGTCCATCTTTTAATACAATTATTTTTTGGCAAAATCCTTTTACCAAGCTAAGATCATGGCTTATATATATAAATGACATTTCATAGTTTTTTTGCAAAGTTTTAAGCAAATCTATTATTTGAAATTGTAAAGTTCTGTCTAATGATGAAGTAGGTTCGTCCAATATAAGAATTTCAGGACGCAATACAAGTGCTCTTGCAATAGCCACCCTTTGCCTTTCTCCGCCAGAAAGTTCATGAGGAAATCTATTTATATAATCAATACTTAATCCAACTTCGATTAATGATTTTGCTATTGCTTTCATCAATTCTATTTCAGATAATTCTTCATGAACAAGTAAACCTTCTCCAATAATTTCCATAATATTCATACGTGGATTCAATGAAAGATAAGGATCTTGAAAGACAACTTGAATATACTTTCTAAAAGGAGCCATCTGTGTATGGTTAAAATTTTCAAAATTTGTTCCAGAAAAAACAATCTTTCCCTGTGATTTGATTAATCGCAAAATAGCAAGGGCTAGGCTCGATTTTCCAGATCCACTTTCGCCAACTATTCCAAGACATTCTCCCTTTTGTAGAGAAAAACTTATAGAATCAAGTGCAGTAAAGTGTGATTTTTTTTCAAATAAAGATTGTCTTTGTCTAGGATAGTCCACACAAAGCCTTTCAACTTGCATAATGCTTTGAGAATGAGGTTTTAATTCACTTGCATAATCAGAATGCTCTTGAGACAAGAGTTTTTGAGTGTATTCATGTTTTGGATTTATGAATATTTCCTTTGAAGACTCAACAATCTTACCATCTTGCATTACATTTACTGTATCTGCAAAATGTTGAACCATTCCAAGATCATGGCTCACCAAGACTAAACCCATTTTAAATTCCTGCGTGAGCGAATATAAAAGTTTTAATATCGTTCTTTGAATATTTGCATCTAGAGAAGTGGTCGGTTCATCAGCAATAAGCAATTTAGGTCTATTAGCAATGGCTATAGCAAGCATCACTCTTTGTCTTTGCCCGCCAGATAATTGATGTGGATACGAATTTAATCTTTCTTTTGCTCTATCTATTTGCACTAAATCTAATAATTCTAAAGTGCTCTTGAGAACAGTATTTTTATCGCATCGAGAATGTATTTGCAAAGCTTCAGCAATTTGCTTGCCTATTTTTTGTACTGGATTTAAGCCGGCTAAGGGATCTTGAAACACCATGCCTATATCCTTGCCTCTTATTGAATTTAATTCTTTTTTACTGCATTTAACAAGATCTTTTTCTTGATAAATGATTTTTCCACTTGTTATACACGCTCCTTGTGGCAAGAGATTAATAATAGAGCGTGCTGTGAGCGTTTTTCCTGCCCCACTTTCGCCAACCAAGGCAACACATTCACCTTCTTGAAGGCTAAAAGACACATCATGCACCACTTCATGCGTGCTTATTTCTTGATTTTCATTAGCGTATGCAAAACTGATATGAAGGTTTTGAATGTTTAATAATTGCATTATTGTTCCTTTTTGGAAATAGCTTTATTGGAAGTAGCTTTTGCTGTTAATTCTTTATACCATTCTTCGTTTTCAAAATTAATCGTTTCACTTTTAGTAAAAAGAAATACTCTTGGATCAAAGGCATCTCTTACGCCTTCTCCTATAAACACTAAAGTAGTGAGCATGCCGCCAATTGTGAAAAATGCGGTAATTGCAATCCATGGAGCGTAAAGATTGTTTTTACCTTGTGAGACAACCTCGCCCAAGGAGGGATAATGTGCTGGTAAACCAAAGCCCAAAAAATCCAAAGAAGTGAGGGCAACTATGGAAGCATTTACTTGAAAAGGCATCGTCGCTATCAAAGCTACTGTTGCATTTGGAAGAATATGTTTAAACATAATTGTTCTATCAGGAACACCTAAGGCAAGTGCTGCTCTTATATAGTCGATATTACGCACTTTTAAACTTTCAGCACGAACAATTCCTACAAGCCCCATCCAGCTAAATAAAAGCATAATTCCAAGAAGTATCCAAAAGTTTATAATCACAACACTTGATACTATCATAATTAAATATAAAGTAGGTATACCAGCCCATAACTCCATAAACCTTTGAAAAAGCAAGTCTAATTTACCGCCATAATAGCCTTGAGCCAAACCTGCAATAACACCTATCACACTGCCAAATATACACAAGCATAGTCCAAAAAGCACAGATATTCTAAATCCATATAAAATTCTTGCTAAAATATCTCTTCCATGATCATCAGTTCCAAGCCAATGCTCTTTACTTGGCCTTGAGGGAAAAGACTCGTCGGTATAATAGGATATAGTGTCGTATGAATATTTAATAGGTGTCCAAAGAGCAAAACCATGTTTATCTATCATATTTTGAATATATGGAGCTTGAAAATCTACAGAAATAGGTAAATCTCTTCCTAAATCTTTTTCTGTAAGATTTTGCATAAAAGGAAAATAGTAGCTTCTTTCTTGTGTTTGTTCATTTTCAAGATACATAAAAAGAGGCTTGTCATTAGCAATTAATTCTGAACAAAGGCTTAGTATAAAGAATGTAGAAAAGATAATAAGTGAGATATATGCACGCTTATTTTGTTTGAAAGTTTGCCAACGTCTTTGAGCTATATTTGTTTTTATTTTCATTGTCTTACCTAAGCCTTTTTGCGTGAAGCAAAATCTATTCTTGGATCTACAAACATCATAGTAATATCTCCAATGAGCGAAGTGAGCAAACCAATAAGTGTGAAGATATATAAAGTAGCAAACATTATGGAATAATCTCTTTGCATAGTAGCTTCAAAACCTATTAATCCAATTCCATTTAAAGAAAAAATTGTTTCAATAAGCAATGAACCAGTAAAGAAAATACCTATAAATGCACCAGGCAAGCCTGAGATAATGATAAGCATAGCATTACGAAAAACATGTTTATACAGCACAGCTTTATCGTCTAAACCTTTTGCTTTGGCTGTGTCTACATATTGTTTAGTAAGTTCATCTAAAAAGGAATTTCGTGTAAATAAAGTAAGTCCTGCAAATCCACCAATTGTCATAGATAGAATAGGTAAAAATAAATGGTGAAAATAATCTACTATTTGTTCCCAAAGTGGCAAACTTTCATAGCCTAGAGAATGCAATCCACGAATAGGGAATATTTGCCAATATGAACCGCCTGCAAAAAGCACTATCAATAACATAGCAAATAAAAAACCAGGAATTGCACTACCAATAACTACAGTTACGCCAGAATAAAGATCAAATTTTGATCCAGCACGCATAGCCCTTGCAACACCAAGAGGAATAGAAACAAAATAGACAACTAAAGTGCTCCACAAACCTAAACTAATTGAAATAGGTAAAGCATTTTTGATCAAATCAATCACAGAGGAAGCCTTGAATAAACTTTCGCCAAAATCAAATTTTAAATAGGAAATAAGCATATTTACATAGCGTTCCCATAGAGGTTTATCAAAACCATAGAGAGTATTAATTGCTTTTAGTGTGTCCTCACTTAATCCCCGTGATGCTATATAATGTTCGCCACCGCCTGTAATATCAGTATCATTAGAACTTACAAAATCACTTTGCTGACTGCCTATTCTTTCCATAAAGATATCGTCATTGCCTTCAATTTTTGCGACAAATTGATCTACAGGCCCACCTGGAGCTAATTGAATCACAAAGAAATTCATTGTTATAATTGCCCAAAGAGTTGGAACAAAAAGAAGAAGTCTTCTAAGAATATAATAAAGCATAGCAATCCTTTAACTCTTATATTGTTATAAAAACAGAATTTTGCGTGGTTAAACTTTTATTGTAAATAGTTATTCTATTCTTTTACAGCTTTATGCCAAGACATAAGTTCAACGCTATTTTCTTTATATGCCCTTGGTGGGCTCACTTTATCTTTCCACCAAGCTATTCTCTGTGTAGGAGTATACCAACCATTAATAACATATGCTCCATGCTGTAATAATCTATCTAATGCACTTATGTATGCACTACGGCTTTCATAGGTATTGGTATTAACCAATTGTTCAACAAGTTCATCTATAACAGGATCGCTGATACCAGAAAAATTTCTTGAACCTACAGTATTTGCAGCCTCGCTTGTCCAATATCTTTTTTGTTCGTCAGATGGATTTCGCCCTTGTGGAATCATGCTATGAATGAAATCATAATCAAAATTTCGGCTTCTTTGTATGTATTGTGCTTGATCAACTATTTGTATATCAATTTTAATACCCACTCTTTCTAGATTTTTTGAATAATATAAATATATTTTTTGTAAGGAAGAGCTCATTAAAAGTATGGATAAACGCATTTGCTGCCCATGCTTGTTTACTAATTTACCCTCATTCATAGTCCAGCCTGCTTTGGCAAAAAGCTCTAAAGCCTTACGAAAATGTCTCAAATCTTCTTTATAATCAACTATTTCTTGCTCAGGCAAACTTTCAAATATTTCAGGACTTAATGTATCTTTCCATTGACTGAGGATTTTAATTTCTTCTTCTGTGGGATATTTTTTTGCGGCAAAGGGCGAACCTGTAAAATAGCTGTCGTATTGCTTGTAGGCATTGTAATAAAGAGCTTTATTTATCCAGTTAAAGTCAAAAAGCAAGATAAGAGCTTCTCTTACATCTTTATTTGCAAGTATCGCTTTTCTTGTATTAAAAAAAAGTCCACTCATACCTAAATTACGTCGATATTCTTGTTCTTTTTTTACTATCTTCCCCTCTTGAACCGCTGGCACATTATAGCCATTCACCCAGCCTTTAATTGTGCCTTCATTATAATAATCTATCATACCACCAAAAAAAGCTTCACGTGCAACGGCAGAATCACGGAAATATTCTAATTTAATAGTATCAAAATTATAAAGCCCTTGATTTATATCAAGGCTACTGCCCCAATAGTCTAAATTTCTACTAAATACAATATATTCTCCCATCTTGTAATCTGAAATTGTATAAGGCCCACTTCCAGGCATTATCTCAAAATTTGGCTCTGCGATATTTCTCTTTTTCCACCAATGCGAGGGAAGCACAGGAAATTGTGCAATAATAAGAGGGAGTTCACGATTATTTTTTTCTTTGAATTTAAATAAAACAGAATGATCATTTTTTGCAGTCACACTTTCTATATTTTTATAAATTTCTTTGTATATAGGATTTGCTTCATTAATAAGTGCATTATAACTAAAAACAACATCTTCTGCTGTAACCGCATGCCCATCAGCAAAACGAGCTTCTTCACGTAGGTTCACAAGTAAAAAAGATCTGTCTTCTGGCAAGACAAAATTTTTAGCTATCAATCCGTGGATTTTGAAATTATTATCACGTACACTTATTCCTAAATTCTCAAAAACCAAATTCATATAAGCGGCACAATAGCCACGAGTAGAAAAAGGGTTAAAATTATCAAAAGTGCCAACCGTACTTATCCTAAACTCGCCGCCTTTTGGAGCATGTGGGTCTGCATAAGGCATATATGGATATATATCTTCTTTTTTTATATTATCCCAAACACTTACAACATCAACCGTGGAGCTTTCTTTTATAATTTCATCAATATTTGACGCATAGGATCGAGTGGGAAAAATACTTATATAAGACAATATAAAAGAGCAAAATATGAGCAGCACAAGAGGCTTATAATTCTTTATTTTCATCAATAGCTCCTTTTCTATTATTAGAAATAAAATCAAAAATCATAGCAGTTTATTCTATTTCTTCTGATTTAATTTTAAAAATTGCACTTGGCTGAGTGAAGAGATTTTCTAAAGCAATTTTTATGTCCTTATACGGCATTTTCTGAATCGACTCGCTTGAAATGGAAATTGATTCTTTATAATTTTTTGCGAAGATTATTTCTTTTAAAATGGCATCTTCCCAATATCTATTGCTTAATTTTTGCATAGTATTACTTTTCATATAAAGAGTTTTTGCTAGTTCAAATTCTTTTTCTGTGACATTCCACTTAGCTAACTCTTCCATATATTTACTTATTTTTTCTAATTGCATTCTGTCCGTATGAATTTGAACTTGCATAAGAACCGCATTCTCTTCATTAGGCAAAGCAAGAAATTGCACAGAAGGACTATAAGTAGCTCCAATTTTTTCACGAATATCATCGCGTAATTTATTTTTTAATAAAATAGCAAGCAATTGATTTTCTATAATAAATTCTACATTTTTCTTAGATTTTATATACAGCAACCACTCTTGTCTATATATTGCTTGGTCTAGTTCTTCTTTGCTTTCAATCTCAAGTAATCCATTTTTTGGGAAAAGAAATTCTTTGATAGGCCTTTTATTATGTTTTTGTGAAGCAATTTGAGAAAAATATCTTTGTGTATAATCAAAAGCCTTATCAAGATTAAAATCACCTGAAATAAGTATTGTTAATGGATTTTTTCTTGAATTTAAAAGATATACATCTAATAAATCCTTCTGCGTAGCATTAAAATCAACTAATTCAATATTTCGATATTGTCTTGCATTGCCAAAGAAGAAAGAAGTCCCTTTATGTAGATTAGCTCCGTAGGTTGTATCGTTTATAAAATGATCGTAGTTTTCTAAATTTAATTTCACTTTATCAAGACTATTTGAAGATAATTTTGGGTCTGTATATTGTGTCCATGCAATTTGAATAAGCTTTTCAAGTTGACTTGAATCACCACTTACTAAGATTTCAGAATTACTAAGCTTATGATTTTCTTGTTTTATTATCCCTAAATTTTGCAATATATTTTTACTATCAAGGAAAGATAAAGAGCCAATACCAGAATATTGCAAAGCAAGACTTGTTGCTTGTGCGACATTGATTTGCTCATCGCTCAGACCTTGATAGCCATTACCAAACAATAATTGCACTTTTACCTTATTCTCTTCATAAGGTAATGGTAAGAAATATAAGGGGATTTTATTGTCTAAAACATAAGAATATAAGGTTGTTGTATTTTCTTTATCTAATTTGATTTCTTCACTTTTTAAACTTGAGCTTGAAGCTAAAAGTTCTTGTTTTGGAAGTTCAAGATAAGGAAAGTTTATTGCTTTTCTTGCTTGATATTGTATAGTTTTTTTATTCTGCTCTTCATGCCATATTGCTTTAATTTCTTCTACACTTGGAGGATTTTGCCCACCAACTATTAAAGATATATCTTTTGCAATGAAAATTTGTTTTGCAAGAGCATTCACTTTTTCTAATGAAATTTCTTTTGAAAAAGATTCCAATATTTCCTTTTCTTTTTCTTGTGAAATCATAACCCTGTCAGAATTTTCACTGTATATAAAGTTATCTGCTATTCTTTGACTTGAAAAATTTTTGCTTGCTATATCTTTTTGATGTAAGTTTTTAGCCAAATATTCAAGAGCTTTATCTAATTCTTCTTGACTAATACCATATTTTTGTATTGATTTTAGTTCTTGCACATAAAGTCTTAGAACATTGTCCCATTGAGCGTTTTCAACATTAGCATTCAATGTGATATTTGGTAAAATTCCGCTACGCCAATTATTCATGACATAAGCAAAAGTCCATGAAATATTCTGCATATTCGCTTTTTCTTCTAATCTATTTTGCAAGCTATATTCGATAATTGTATCAAGAAGTATATTTTTTCTTTTCTTTTCTGAATCTTCAATGTGCATGCGTGGAAAATGCAAGATAAGCGTAACTTCAGCTGTTGTTATTGGTCTGCTTTCAGCGAAGATTCTAAAAGCTAAATTTTCTGGCTTTCCCCAATTTGGAATAAAAGGAATAGATGAAGAAGGCGATTCTAGCCAAGAGGCTTGTTTAATAGAAGAAAAGATCTTCTCAATTTCTTCTTCCATCTTGATACGATCAAAATTACCTGCAACAACCAAAATCATACGATCTGGTGTATACCAAGTAGTATAAAAATCTTTTAGCCCATTGCTTGTAGCTGTTAATATTGAATTTTCTGTACCTATACTTGGTCTTGAAAATGGCATATTAGGGTATAAATTTGCAAGACGCTTAGATCTATTCACCATAATTTCTTTATCGCGAACTTTTTTTTCAGCAAGAATAACTTTCTTTTCTTGTTCAACTTCTACAGGCTCTATAAGCATACCATCTGAAAAATCTTTCAATAATTCTAAAGCCAAACTTACTTGTTTAGAATTATATGAATTTAAATTTATCTTATATACTGTTTCAGTTAGATAAGTTTGAGCGTTAACATTCGCATATAAAGCAATATTGTGACGATGAAGTCTCTGCTGTAAAGAGCCTGCAGGAAAATTCTTTGTGCCATTAAAAGCCATATGCTCAACAAAATGTGCATAGCCAAGCTGATTTGAATTTTCCATCATAGAGCCAGCTTGAACATTTAAATATATGGAAATATTCTCATCTTGCTTTGGGTAAGGCAAAAAGACGTATCTAAAACCATTGGATAATTTTCCAAAATGCAAAGAAGAATCTGGAACTAAAGTAGAATTTTCATGTATCCATTCTCCATTCAACCAATATGCCTCATGTGGCACAGAATCTACTGCATTTGCATAACTTTTTTCAATTAAAAAAAATGGTAAAATAAAAACTAATAAAAAGACCGTAAAATACGTAAGCATACGAAAAAACACTTTTGTTACACTAATCATAGCAAGCCTTTCAAAAAAAGTAATACAAGTTTAGAACGCCATTATCAAGATAGACACAGTAAGTTTTATTCAATACATTAAGTTTGACAATATAAACTATTATACATAAACTTATTCTGTCAAGAAAGATTTCAATATTCATAAAATTATTTTCTGATGACTTTATATTTGAAAAATTTATTATAAAAGGGTTTTATATGTCTGATATACATGGTTTTACGCTTTTAGAAGAAAGAAATATTGTTGAGGTTGGCGGTTTAGTAAGATTGTATCTACATAAAAAAACTCATGCTAAACTCATTTCAATTTTAAATAGTGATATTAATAAATGTTTTGGAGTCACTTTTCGCACACCGCCAAAAGATTCAAAAGGAGTTGCACATATTTTGGAGCATGCCCTTTTGTGTGGTTCAGAAAAATACCCTAGCAAAGAACCATTTGTTGAATTATTAAAAAGTTCATTACAAACTTTTTTAAATGCACTCACCTATCCAGACAAAACATCTTATCCTGTTGCAAGCACCAATACACAAGATTTGTATAATCTTATAGATGTATATTTAGATGCGGTTTTCTTTTCGCAGATACATAAAGAAAAAGGACGAGATATTTTCAGACAAGAAGGATGGCATATCGACACTTCTACCTTAGACGAAGATAATACAAGAAAATGGCAGTATAAAGGTGTAGTATACAATGAAATGAAAGGAGTATATTCCTCACCAGATTCTTTATTAAGTGAGCAATCCCAATACGCTATCTTCCCAGATACTTTATATTCTTTCGATTCTGGAGGTAATCCTCATGATATTATAAAATTAACATATGAGGAATTTCTCGATTTTTATGAAGAATTTTATCATCCTTCTAATGCTTTTTTCTATTTTTGGGGCGATGATGACGAGAATTTGCGATTAAAAAAAATTAATGATGTTATTTCAATATTTAATAAGAAGGAAATAAAATCTAAAATACCATTGCAAGAAGCAAGAAATAAAACACGTAAAATCACAATACCTTTTCAAAGTGCAAACTTTAGAAATCAGGATGAAAAAAGTGTATTAAAAAGCCATGCAAGGCTAAGTTGGTTACTTTGCCCCCGTTATAAAACAGAAGAATATTTGCTTTTTCTTATGTTGAATCATATACTTAATGGTTCATCTGGTTCGCCATTAAAAGCAAGATTGCTTGATTCTGCTCTAGGTGAAGATGTTACAACTTATCTTGAAACAGATCTAGCACAAATGTATTATTCTATAGGCATGCGATCAATTCAACTAGGCAAAGAAGATGCTATGCAAGACATAATTCTTGATACTTTACAAAACCTTAGCAAGAATGGCATCTCTCAAAAAGCTATCAATGCAGCTATAAATTCTGTTGAATTTGAATTGCGTGAAGGAAGCTCGTGTAAAACTCCTCGAGGGATTATTCAAATGATGCAATGTTTATCGTATTGGCTCTACGATGAAAATCCTTTTAATGCATTTGAGTGGGAAAAGACATTAGAAGAAATCAAAGAAAAACTACATAAAAAAGAAGCTCTATTTGAGCAATTAATACAAAAATATTTCCTTAATAATAAACATCGTGTTTTAGTGTGTTTAGAACCAGACGAAAAATTAAAAACTCAAAAAACTCTTGCAGAATCAAAAATCATGACAGATTTGAAGACTTCTATGACTAAAGAGCAGCAGCTTGAAATCGAAGAAGAATGTGCTCGATTACAAGAAATGCAAAATAAAGAAGACTCTTGCGAAGATCTTGCAACTATTCCCACATTAAGCATTGAAGACTTGCCAAAGCAAAATACTATTCTGCCGATTAATAAAAAAGAAGGTGAATTTACTTTATTAACTCATGAAATTGACACTACAGGAGTATTATATACAAGATTAATCTTCAATTTTGAAACAATTCCATACGATCTGCTGCCTTTATTGGCTGTCTATTCACGAATCCTTACTCAAATTGGTACAAAAAATTATGATTTTGCAGAATTAGCTTTTGAAATAGAAAGCAATACGGGCGGAATTTCAAGCCAAATTTCTTTTCAAGCCATACATGGCGAAGAAGAAGCACTTTCTTCTTTTGTCCTGTCTTCAAAGGTTACAAAGGAAAAAATACCTCATTTAATAGGCTTATTAGATGAAATTATATATTCGCAAGATTTTGGCAAAATAGAAAAGATAAAGCAGATTATTTTGCAAGAAAAAGCCAGAATGGAGCAGGGGCTTATTCCAGCAGGACATGTCTATGTTGCTCTACAATTAGGAGCAATGCTCTCTAAAGTTGGGCATCTTCAAGAATACACACAAGGCATAAAATATTTAGATTTTCTAAGAAATCTTCTTATTGAGATAGAACAAGATTGGCAGCCAATTTTATGTAAATTCAAGTATATACATGAAAACATCTTCTATAAAGAAAATGCAATCCTTGATTTGATTGGAACAAAAGATTTGCTAAAACAAGCCGAAGAAGCTTTCATCCCTTTCATGGAAAAACTGCCATATAAGCAGAAAGCAAAAGAAAGCTGGCTTTATGAAAAAACATCCAATAATAAAGCTCTTATACTACCTTCACAAGTAAATTATAACGGAATGGCAGTTAATTTATACGACTCAGGCTATGTTTTTCATGCTTCTTCGCTTGTGATCACACGATTTTTACGCATGACTTACTTATGGGATAAAGTCCGATTACTTGGAGGTGCGTATGGCTGTGTGCTCAAATATTCACGTGCGACAGGATGTTTAAATTTTGTTTCATTCCGCGATCCACAAATTGAAAAAACATTTGATGCCTATAAAGCAATTCCTCATTTTTTAGAAAAGATGCAGATCAGCTCACGTGATTTATCCTGTGCAATTATTGGAACTATCGGCGATATGGATACATATTTACGTCCAGAAGCTCAAGGAAGCACAGCTCTTTGGCGACATTTATTAAAAGAAACTAACGAATTAAGACAAGAAATGCGTGAGGAAATTTTATCTACAAAGCAAAAGCATTTTAATGAATTTGCAGAAATTCTTCATAATGCCTATACACATGCAAAATTCGTCTCATTAGGAGGTTATCAATTAGAAGAATACGCAAATAAATATACTTGGAAAACAATAAAACTTTTATAATAAGTATATTATAAAAAAGAATAATTCGATTGAGTTACTCTTAAAAATTTTATTGATTAAAAACTTTATATACTGCAAAAATACTGTATATAAAATCCTCTTATTTTTATTGCATGCTTTTTGATTGTTAAATATCGTTAATGATTATTATAGTTTTCTACGGATTTCGTTTGCGGCTTGTTGCAGTATTTCTACTAATTCCTCTAGGGAAAATTTGTCAAAACGAAGGGAGGGTGCACTTATGCTCATCGCCCCTTCAAGTTTGCCATTGCTCGTAAAAATTGGTACAGCAACACATTTTACACCAAATTCATGTTCCATACTGTCTATGGCATAGCCAAGTCTGCGTATTTCGGCTAATTCATTACGCAATAATTTTTCATCTACAAGAGTGTGTGGAGTAAGTGCTGTACGTGGTTGTGCAATGACTTTATTTGCTTCTGCCTGAGGTAAATGGGCAAGCATAGCCTTACCAACGCCACAGCAATACATCTTTATTCTATATCCTAAAACCGTATTTTGCGTCCCCTTAAAGTTTTTAGGATAAAAAGAATCTAAGTAAAGGGCATCATATTCAGAATAAGTAGCAAGATAGACAAGTTCGCCAACTTTTAAGCCTATTTCTTCCATATAAGGTCTAGCTATTTTAGTAAGAATGTTACTCGTATTGAGCGAACCACAAAAATAGTACATAGTATCGCCAAGGGAATATTTCCCCGTATCAAGGTCTTGCTTTACATAATTCATTGCTTGAAAGGTAGACAGAATATTATGCACAGTGCTTTTATATAAGCCTAAGCGTTCGCTAATTTCTGTTACGCCTAGTTGATGTGTATCTATAAAGCAATTAAGCACCTCTAGAGCCTTTTGAAGGCTTTTTACCTTAACTTCGCCATTATTCATAACAAATCCTTATTTTTGATTACTATCTTATATAGCCTTTTTTATTTCATATGTCAAACTTCTTAGGATTTGCACAAGTTAAATCAATTTAAAAAAAGTCATATAGGTAAGAATGTTACCTATATGACTAAGTTGATTTGTCTATTACTTAAGCAAAGTTTATGTTTCTAAAAAGGTAGATATATAATTTTGTCAAAAAACAAATTACAAATACATGTTCTAGAAAGATATACAAATTAATTGCTATGTGCTTGACCAAAAGATTCTGCAAGAACTTGAATAGCGTGCTTTACTTGCATTTTACCTTTTCCATGTCTTCTTACACCGTCGTTCAACTGTAAAAGACAGCCAGGGCATGAACTTGTAAGAGTTTGTGCACGTGTTTCAAGAGCATTTTCAAGTTTGTGTGATTGAATGTCTTTGGAAGTTTTAAGATGCGCAATAGTGTATGTACCACCAAGTCCGCAACATGAATCAGCTCCTTCCATTTCAATAAGCGAATCAGAACTTGCAATACTAAGAATAGTACGTGGTTCTTTGAATATGTTTTGACCTTTGCGTAAGTGGCAAGGATCATGATAGGTGACAGAATTTGCATTATTATATTTTACACGAGAAGAAATTTCTTCTTCTGTAAATTCGCGTAGAAGATATTCGTTTATATCAACAATTCTTTTTGAAAACTTTTCTACTTTTTCTGCAAATTTAGGATCATCTCCAAGCATTTCTTTGTAACCACTTTTAAGCATGTGTCCACATGAAGCACAAGCAACTACGATAGGTTCATCTGAATTACCAAATGCTTGTAAGTTTACACTTCCTGCTTCTTCAATAGATTGTTTATCGCCTGAAGCAAGCATTGGCATAGCACAACAGCCTTGTCCTTGCGGAACTTCAACGCTAACACCCATTTTATTCAAAACAAAAACAACACTTTCAGCAATTTCAGGCATGCAATAGTTTGTCATACAGCCTATAAAGTAAGATACTTTCTTTGTGCCTTGTGCTTCATACTTTTGCTTTCTTTGTCTGAAAGGATTTGATGTAACTGCTGGTATATATTGATGTTCATCAATCATAGGCATGCTAAATCTTCTATACATGCCACTCATTTGTGGAATTTTCTTAAACATTAAGGATTGAGATAATGAAGCAACCTTCATACCATTATCCATAATTTTTTGCGACTTCATAATAGTGCAAAGAGCTTTTTTGTAGTTTGGCAAGCCAAGCTCTTGTGCAAAAGCTTGTCTAGCAGCAGCAACAACTTTATTTGAATCTACATTACTTGTACATTTGTTAACACAAGATGCACATAAAAGGCAGTTTTCTAATGATTCACGTACTTCTTTTGTAAATTTAAGTTCGCCATTTGCCAAGCCAGAAATAATCAGCATCTTTCCACGTGCTGTGTAACGTTCTGCTTGCTTTTCGCCATATACAGGGCAAACAGTACGGCATTCACCACAACGTATGCACTTATAAAGCTCCTCTTTTAACACTTTCTTTAAGCGTAAAAGAGCTTTTTCTTTTTCTTTATTTTTATCCATTTTCGACTTACTCCATAAATAATTCTAAGTAGTTATCTGGGGTCTGTTTCAAGTTTATTGTATTTTACTTTATTTTCGACTAATGAAAATATTCTTCCAATAAAGCAGAGTATTTGACATCAAATTCTATAAAAATATATTTTTTGAAATTAAAAAAAACTCTTTGTACAGAAACATACCCAAATTATACATCCACAAATCCTTATGATTTTACAGGAATAACTTTACCTGGGTTAAGTATTCCGTTTGGATCAAAAAGATTTTTGAAGCCACGCATCATATTCATGGTAGGTTCGTCGATATTCCAATGAAGGTTATGCACTTTTAGGCAACCAACACCATGTTCAGCAGCGATACGACCTTCAAGATCAATAGTTGCTTTTACCATGTCTGCTTTCGCTTGTGCTGGGAATGGGCCTCCATCTTTACCAGTTGTCATTCCAATATGAATGTTACCATCGCCGTAATGGCCAAAGTTAGCGACAATAAGATTGTATTTAGTTGCAATTTCATCAAGTTTGCGGATCATGTCAGGGATACGTGCGATAGGCACAGAAACATCATCATCTTCCCATTCTTCAGCAATTTCACAAAGTGCATAAGAAAGTGAACGGCGAGCTGCCCAAAGTTCTTCACGTTCTTCATCATTTGTTGCTTTCTTGAAAGTGATAACTCCACATTTATGACATGCTTCTTCAATCTTTACTACGTCTGGATCAAGAGCAATCTCTGCACCATCAATTTCGATAAGAAGAAGAGCTTGTTCTTCTGGTTTTGCTTCAAAACTTGTAGTTTTTTCAACGGCTTCAACTGAAATTCTGTCTAAAAATTCAAGTGTAGATGGACGAACACCGGTTGAAAAGATCATTTTTACAGCTTCTGCAGCTTTTTCAAGACTAGGGAAAGTAGCTGTCATTGTACGTTTTGCTTCAGGTTTAGCAACGATTTTGAGAATCGCCTTTGTTACAATACCTAAAGTGCCTTCTGAACCAACAAATAATTCAGTAAGGTTGTAGCCAGCAACGTCTTTAATGCATTTAGAGCCAGTGCGAACAACATCACCATTTGCAAGCACAACTTCAAGACCCATAACATAGTTCTTTGTTACGCCGTACTTAACAGCACGTAAGCCTCCAGCATTTTCAGCAATATTACCACCAATAGTAGCAAATGCAGTAGAAGCTGGATCAGGTGGGTACATAAGGCCGTGTTTGTCAACAGTGTCTTGAATTGTTTTAACAACAACGCCTGGTTCAACAATAATAAGGAAGTTATCTAAATCTATTTCAAGAATTTTATTAAATTTTTCCATAGATAAAACAATACCACCGTGCACAGGCACACAGCCGCCAGTATAACCACTGCCGCCACCTCTTGGTGTTACAGGGATACGGTATTTATTTGCGATCTTTAAAATTGCAGAAACTTCTTCTGTGGTTGCAGGAAGCACAACAGCTTCAGGCAAAGCACGTTTTTCAGGATTTGCATCAGCGCAATATGCAATTAAATCTTCTTTTGAAGAATAGAATCTTTCATTACCTAACAATGCTATTAATTCTTCTTGAGCCTTGTTATCTATCATTATATTTTCCTCCGTAAAACTCAGCAAAAAAATTGCTCTTAGAATAAAGCATGCCTATTTTCTTCCTTTACAAAATAAGCAATACCAAAAAATGTTATAAAAGAAACTCAAGTTCTGTGCAATACATCATGCATTTGAAATAGAGCAAATTCTGGATATATCTCTTATCAACAAAGCTGGATAAAACAGTAATAAGCAAAAGCGAAACACTATAAAAGGCTGCTTTTGAGGAAGTTTTTACCCATATATACATAAATTGTAGGAGTGAACCTACAATAAAATTATTGCAAAAGCAACACAAATTAAATGCAACAATATATCGCACTTGCCATGTATTTACAGCACTTTGAATAGCAATAAATAATTGAACAGCTTGTGCTTGCGAAGTAATCTCTATAACTAGATAGCTATCAAAACAATTGTAAAAATAAGCATACCACAGTCTAGCAATCCCATAATTACTTCTACTAACTATAGATTATTCAAATGCCTTATGTACAGAAAATCTTTATAATCTGAAAATATTCTATACATAAGGCTTAGAATCTATTAGCTATGCTGATGCTTCAACAAGGTTTCTTTTTTTACCTTTTTGCCAAATGAGGTAAGTCATAAGCATACCTACAACACCTGAAGCAGCAAGGAATGTGAAGATATAGAAATAACCATCGTTTTTGTAGATATCAAGCCATCTACCGAAGAGAGGGTTATAAATCATATCAGGTAAGTAACCGATTAGACATGCAAATGCTACTGTTGTACCAGTGAGTTTTGGTGGAATACAAGCTTCTTCAAAGCAAGAGTAGATGAGAGCGTAGCCAGCGAAGATAAAGCAAGCAAGTATCAACTGCAATGCAATTGCAACCGGTACGCTTGTTCCAACTGGAAGGAACATAAACAGAACAAGCATTGCTGTCATAAATCCAAATAAAATCATGAGAAAAAGAGCAGGAGATTTCAATTTATCAGCAATAATACCACCTGAAGGAGATGCAACGATACGGATAACGTGTGTACGAACAATAGCCAAGATACCTGAGAATGTTAATGTTGCACCAAGTACATTTGTCATATATGGGCTGAAGTAAGATGTACTTGTGTAGATACCGTGTGCACAGAAAATCATAAAAGCGATAATCCAAGTCATAGGGTTCTTAATAACTACAAAAACGTCTTTTGATTGGAACTTATCGTTTTCATCAGTAACTGCGTCTGTTTCAGCTTTGTAGAAGAACATAAGTAAAACAGAAGCAAGAACACATACTGAACCTTGAACAATTACAACGCCTTTTAAGCCACCAACTTGGTCTGCACCATAAAGAGCATATACATATAATGCTATAGAAGAAATGATAGCTGAGAAGATACCAACACCTGAGTTAAAGAAACCGAAGATTCTGCCTTGTTCGTCTTTAGTACCAAGCATACGAATTGTCTTGATAAGAGCAGGCCAGAAAGCAAATGTGGTTGTAAATGAGAGTAATGCCCAAACAATCCATGCAGTTTGCAAGTTCATGCTAAATGCAAAGAGGTAGTTTATTAAACCTGAACCCATAAATGAATAGACGAGTACAGTTTTTGCTTTGACTTTATCAGCAACAAATCCACCAGGAACGTAAAGAATAAGGTTCATAATTGTATAAACTGAAAGCAATAAGCCCGCTTCTTCGTTAGTACAGTTAAGTGCAAGAAGAAGTTGATCATAAAATACATATTTTATGTAAGGGAGCATAAATGTTGCGGAATAACCAATTGAAATGACAAAAAGTATAAAATACTTATAGAAGTTACTCATAATGAAATCCTCTAAATATATAGTTATATATTAATTAATCTGCAAGTACGATCAACGCATCTGCAATACCAACGCCTTTACCCTTTGGATAGACAAATAGCGGATTGATATCTAATTCTTTCAAGGTGTTACGATTTGCATGTGCATAGTCGCCAACTTTGATGATAGTGTCGCATAATGCGTCAATATCGCAAGGTTCGCTTCCTCTGTAACCGTTAAGAAGAGGGAATGATTTCAAGCTATTTAGCATATCAAGAGCTTCTGCTTTATTGAGAGGAGCAGGATAAAGTGCAACATCTTTAAAGATTTCTACAAATACGCCGCCCATTCCAACCATGATCATTGGGCCAAATTGTGGATCATTGTTCACACCAATAATCATTTCAGTACCTTTTTGAAGCATTGGAGCCATCAAGATACCGTTGATAGACGCATTTGGTGCGTTCTTCTTTACATTTTCCATAATTTCTGTGTAGGCTTGTTTCACAGCATCAAGAGTATTGATATTAAGTTTTACGCCGCCAACATCACTCTTATGGAGAATGTCCTTTGATTCAATCTTCATTGCAAAAGAAGTTTTTTCTTTTTCAAAAACTGCAACTGCTTCTTCTAGAGAAGTAACTATATATTCAGCAGGTACTGGTAAACCAAATTTTGCTAATTCTTGCTTACTTGCAAATTCAGACAATGCTTTAGAACCTTCAGCAAGATTTACAACTTTGCTTACTTCAAGAGTTTTGCTTTCTGCACAGTAGTTTACGTAATCGCTTAAGTATTTAAGCAATTTGAATGCATATACTGCTGGCGGAAGAATTGGAATATTTGCATTGAAGAATTTTGTTTCGTATTCTTTATTTCTTGTATTTTCAGCAAATGGAATAATCGCAACCGGTTTGCTTGGATTTTCATTGATAACTTGCTCAATACCCTTATACATATAGTGAATGCTTGGGTCAGCAACTTCGTCAAGCAATGTATAACCGATAAGCACCATACCAATGTTTGGATCGTCCATAACTGTTTTGAATGCTTTACCATAAAGTTCGGAATCGTAAGAAAGGCTTGCAGTTGTATCAAGTGGGTTATTTGGAGTTGCAAAGCTTGGCAATTGTTCTCTTAATGAAGCAAGAGTTTCAGGAGTAAAGTCTGGGAATTCAATACCATAAGTACTACCTACGTCTGCACAAATACCTGTTTCGCCACCAGAAAGGTTCATGGAAGCAAAAGTTGCCTTTGTTGGCAAAGAAGAAAGTGTTGATAAAAGAATTGACATACCGATAAGTTCTTCTAAGTCATCTACACGAATAGCACCGTATTTTTTCAATACAGCGTCGAATGATTTATCAGAACCTGAAAGGCTACCTGTGTGAGAAGCTGCGATAGCTCCACCTTTTTCACTTCTGCCAGCTTTAAGAATAACTATAGGCTTTTTCTTTTCAGCACCGATTTTCAAAACTTTTGCAAATTTTTCAGGGTTTTTAACACCTTCGATGTAAACGGTAAGAACCTTAGTATCTTCGTCGTGAATCAAAAATTCCATATAGTCTTCAACTTGGCAAATTTTTCCATTACCAGCTGAAATATTATAAGAAAATCGCATTGCAGGGTGATCTATCATTGAGCTGCAAAGCTGTCCGCTTTGTGAAATAACACCAACAGAACCTTTACGTTCTCTTTTTTTAGCAACAAAAGCAAAAGCTTGTACTTGATCGATATAGTTAATAAAACCAGCACAGTTAGGCCCAACTACTGCAATATTCAATTCTTTTGCTACGTCTATAAGTTCTTTTTCAAGAGCTTCGCCTTCTGCATTACCAATTTCGCCGTAACCACTAGCAAAAACAACAGCACCGCCGCAACCCTTAGGTGCAGCTTGACGGAGCAAGTCAACTACAGTTGCTTGTGGAGTACAAATAATAACAAGATCAATAGTATCGTCTACATCTGCAAGAGATTTGTGGCAAGGGTGCCCAAAAACACTATCTCTTTTAGGGTGTATAAAATAGACTCTACTTAAATCTTGCACGTAATCCATGATATTACGACAAACACCACCGCCAAAACCATCACGCTCGCTAGCACCAACAACTGCCACAGATTTTGGTTTTAAAAGTTTTTGTAAATCCATAAAATCCCACTTTCTTATTAAAAGTTTAATAAAGATAGGCTATTCAAGCCACTCTAAATTGAATAACTTGAATAGCTAAACATTAGACAGTTATTTGCTAACGCCTCTTCTAAAACAGGCAATATTCTTAGCATTATGCTTTCCTTTGCCTTTTTCTTCAAAGAAACTAACGATAGCATTTTCTAAAAATTCAGGTGTGAAAAGATCGCTGTATGCACTAAGCATACCTAACATAACGATGTTTGCACCCTTTGGGTTGCCTTCTTCGGCAGCAATTTCATTAAGTGGTAATTTTTCTACTCTGATATGGCTTGGGTATTCATAATCATCAGGAACAATTGATGAATTCACAAGTAGCAAGCCACCTTCTTTCATATTTTTAGCAAATTTATCAACAGCAGGAGTATTGAGAGCCAATACGATATCAGGATGTCTGCTTGTTGGGCTTGCAATTTTCTTTTCACTAATTTTTACAGTACAGTTAGCTGTACCGCCACGCATTTCAGAACCATAGGATGGATAAAAAAGTACGTTATTGCCTAAATGCATACCTGCGTGTGCAAGCAACATTCCTGTAGTTAAAACACCTTGTCCACCAAAACCGGCACATATAATCTCAGCCATTTTTTATGCCTCCTTAGAGTTTTTGAATTCACCAAGCGGGAAGATTGGTATAACTTCTTCTGTTATTCTTTGCATATTTTTAACAGGAGTAAGGTTTAGGTTTGTTGGGCAAGGAGAGAGAATTTCAACAAGAGAGAAACCTTCATTAGCCATATGCTTTTCAAAAGCTTTACGCACCATTTTCTTAGTTTTTTGAATTTCAGCTGGGCTTGTAAGAGCACCACGTGCTAAATAAGCAACATCAAGACCTGAAAGTGCTTCTTCAATACGGAATGGTTTACCTGTTTTTTCAGGATCTCTACCGTGTGGTGAAGATGTTGTACGTTGACCTGGAAGAGTTGTAGGCGCGGTTTGTCCGCCTGTCATACCGTAAACAGTGTTGTTAGCAATAATTGTTACAACATTGTCGTTACGGATAGCTGCGTGCATTGTTTCAGCAAGGCCAATTGAATAAGCTGCGCCATCGCCAAGGTATGCAAGAACTGGATTTTTTTTACGAACTTTTTTGATACCAATAGCAGTTACAACAGGTCTGCCGTGTGCTGAAAGCACAGTATCAAAACGCCATGATTCATAAGCAAGTGCGCAACAAGCAACGTCAATAGCTACTAAAAGCTTGTCGCTCAAATTCATTTCTTCCATAACTTCTGCAATTAAACGAACAATAAGTCCATGTCCGCAACCAGGACAAAATGTACTTGATGTATAGGTAATTCCAGCAGGAGCTTTAACTTTCATACTACTTCCCCTCTTGTGCAAGCGAATTTAACAATTCTTTTACTTTTTCTACGATTTTTTCAGGCTCTGCAATTTCAAAAATAGAACCATAATGATCTACAGGATATTTGTTTTCTGTAGCTAAACGAACATCATCAACCATTTGACCAAGAAGTGACATTTCTACTGTGAGGAATGCTTTTACTGCTTGAAGATTTTCAAATGCTTTTACAGGATAAGGGTAAAGCGTGATCAAACGGATAAGGCCAAGTTTAATGCCTTGTTCTCTTGCAATTTCGACTGCTTCGCCTGCTACACGTGAACTAATACCATAAGCAACTAATACAATTTCAGCATCTTCTGTTTGAATATTTTCGTATCTTTGTTCGTTTTCTTCGATAGCTTTATACTTATCTCTCAAGAAATTTTCGTAATTAGGATTTGTGTAGTAAATGTTCTGAATCTTCTTGTGCTCAGTACCTGGTTCACAACCCTTGATAGACCAATCAAATTTATCGTCGTCATGTTCTTGCATTTCAGGAAGTTCAACAGCTTCAATCATTTGACCAATAGCTGCATCTGATGCAATCAATACAGGGTGACGATATTTTTCAGCCAATTCAAAAGCAAGAGGAGCAAGATCAGCATTTTCTTGTACTGATGCAGGCGCAAGAATAATTGTTCTATAGTCGCCGTGTCCGCCGCCTCTTGTCATTTGCCAGTAATCACCTTGGCCTTGTGCAATATCGCCAAGACCACTACCAATACGCATAACGTTAATGATAACAGCAGGTAAGTCAGAAGCTACAAGATAAGAAATACCTTCTTGCTTGAGTGAAAAACCAGGGCCTGATGAACTTGTCAAAGCTCTAGCACCTGCAGCTGCAGCACCAAATACCATGTTGATACCAGCTAATTCAGACTCAGCTTGAACAAATTCACCACCAACTTCATCCATACGCCATGAAAGATATTCTAATATTTCAGTTTGCGGCGTAATAGGATATCCGCTATAAAAACGACAACCTGCACGCAAGGACGCTTCAGCCAATGCCTCGTTACCTTTCATTAATTTTTTTTCCATATCATCCACACCTTTTTATTTAATTTCAAACACATAGTCAGGGCATACGCGATAACACTGTGCACAAGTAATGCAAAGGTCAGCATCTACTTCTACAGCAGAATATCCCTTACTATTTGTGTACGACGAAAACTTCAATGCCTTCTTTGGGCACACTTCGATGCAATATCCACAAGCTTTGCAACGATCTTTACTTATAATAAGTTGCTCTTTACTCATCCCTTCCTCCATTACATATTCACTGCTTTATTGTGCAAAGTAAAATACTTATAAAATATGTAGCTATAAAACACACAATTACTGTTTTCAAAGTAAAAATCAAAAACAGCCGCCAAAAGCCAAAATGACTGTTCTATATTAAAGAACAACGTTCTTCATAGAACAACAAATTTATCTGCGTATACAAAATATAAGAGTGTTGACTCCCCCTAAACTTGTAACTATATAAACAGCTTTTTCCAGCAACATTTCTACAAAGTTCAGAAATTCATAATTATGAAAATACTGACAGTCGAAACTTGTTTGAAAAACACATTTCGTTCTACAATAATGAACACTGTTCTATAAAACAAATGTTTTTATTCACGAATAAATCGCATTTGTTAATAGAAGTAGCGTTCTTTATTATTGAACACTGTTCAAAATATTGTCGCAATCCATCATAGCAAAATCATCAACACATAGATGCACAGAAACAAATAAATTTTATTATAAGTAGCATTATTCAAAACATTTTGCAAGCATTTTTAATAAAATTTCTACCTTGCTATTTTTTTCCTTAAATAAAATTTATAATTTCAATATGATATAAATAATATTTTATAGCTTGTATAAAATAGCACAAAGAAATGTGTCTAAAAACATAACTTAATTCAATTAATACTATTTAATAATTCTTGCGACAAAACATAAAATATGAAGATTTTATTATTTGAATTATCATAATTCCTAGAAATTTTGGCTCTTCCTCAAAGAAAGGGGCAGGACGAAAAAATCTTAGTTTTAAAAACATTACTGATTAAAATAAAAAAGAGTAGCTATTTCTAACTACTCTCAAATATTTATAAAAATGGTACCGAGGGCGAGACTCGAACTCGCACACCGATGGTACCGGATTCTAAGTCCGGCGCGTCTACCAATTCCACCACCTCGGCACAAGGAAGTTTTTGACATAGTTTGGATAAAAGGTCAAGCAATAATTTTATATTTAAAAAACTTTTCTAAAGCTTAATAAAACTCTTGATTCATTAAAATGCCTAAGTGTTATATCTTATTCTTATAATCTATTCAAAAATTCAATATTTAGCTAAATTCTTTCTTTTCCATTGACAAGATTTCTTTTTGAGAATATTTTAATTAATAAAATTTAATTAAAGAGGCAAGACATTATGGTAATGCTTTATGGTAAAGAATGGACAAAGGAAGAATTACGTTCACGTATAGGCCACGAATCCCAACTTGGTGGCGTAAGATCATTAAAACTTAACGAAGGAAATCAACAAGGTACAGAAGTTATTGAATTTCGTACTGCATCTGGTTTAAACTTCCAAGCTCTACCTACAAGAGGTTTAGATATTGGTATAGCTGAATATAATGGCAAAGCACTTGGCTGGCGTTCACGTACTGGCGAAGTTGAGCCATCTTATTTAGGCGATGTTGGTTTTGAAGCTCGTCGTGGTTCATATGGCGGATTGATGTGCACATGCGGTTATTCTAATGTTGGTGTTCCAAACGAAGACAATGGCAATCAATATGGCTTACACGGCAGAGCTCAACTTTGTCCTGCAAAATCTGTGTATGCTGACGCTTATTGGGAAAATGATGAATATATCATGTTTTGCGAAGGAAAGATTGAAGAATTAGATAAATTTTCTGAATTTTTTGAAAATCGCCGTCGTATTGAAACAAAATTAGGCTCAAAAACAATTAAAGTATACGATACAGTAACAAATCTTTCTTTTGATCCACAAGCACACATGATGCTCTATCACTGCAATATTGGTTTCCCACTTGTTTCAGAACACACTAAACTTTACGCACCAAGTCTTTCACGCAAAAATCGTGATGCTGACAATATTCCTTTTGATTGGCAAACCTATTACGCAAAGCCACAAAAGCAAGCCGAAGAAGTTCTTTACCACTCAATGAAGGACAATAATGGCATGGTGACAATGGCTCTTATCAATGAAACACCTGATCAAGAAGTTTGGGGCTTGAAATTCTCTTATTCTGCTGCTTCACTTCCACGTTTTGTACATTGGCGTCAACCATCTCCTGGTGCTTATGTTATTGGTTTAGAGCCGTCAAATTGTTGGGCTGACGGAAGAAATGCCCACCGCTTACGTGATGATTTAGTTATCATGCAACCACAAGAAAGCATTAAGTATGAGCTTGAATTTACAGTATTATCTAATGAAAAAGAAGTAAAAGACTGTTTAGCACAAATTCCACAAATCTAGAAAAAGAATACAGAGAGATTGATTATGAAAGCACATCTCAAATACGGACAAGATTATTTTGATCTTGAATTGCCAGACTCAGCAAATGTAACTTTTATGCAAAGCACAGAACTTCCTGCTTTAGAAAACTTGGCTCAAGAAATTGAAAAAGCTCTTGAAAATCCATTGGATATGCCAAAGCTTTCTGAAATAGCTATGCCGAAAAGCATTGCCATTGCTATTCCAGATGAAACTCGTCCTACGCCTGTAAAAGAAATTTTGCCTATACTTATTAAGCAACTTTATAAAGCATGGCCTGAATTGAAAGCTGAACAAATTTGTATAGTTGTAGGTGGCGGATTACATCCAGCACCTGACGCAGCTCAAATAGAACGCATTATGCCTAAAGATGAAATACTCAATAAGATTGAAATTGTTTCGCATGATGCAATACTTTCACCTATGACAAGTTTTGGCAAAACCTCTCTTGGCACGCCAATTGAAGTCAATTCTGCTATTGGCGAAGCTGAATTTAAAATTGTTATTGGGCAAGTTGATCCACATCAATTTGTTGGAATGACTGGCGGTTCTAAATGTATCACTATTGGCTGTGCTTCAAAAGCTATGATTCAAGCAAACCACTCACTTATGTCTTCTGAAGGGGCTGGTGTTGGAAAGATTGAAAACAATCCAGTTCGTCAAGATTTGAATGAATCAGGTGAAATAATTGGTATTAATTTAGCTATTAACGTGAGCTTGAGAGCGGATAAAAAAGTTGTCGCTCTTGCTGTTGGCAAGCCTGTTTCTTGCCTTATGGCTTGTGCTCCTTATACGGCACAAGTTTATGGACAATCCTTTGAAGAAGCTTTTGACATCACTATCGCTTCATGCGGTGGAAATCCAAAAGATATCTGCCTTTACCAAGCACAAAAAGGTTTGAACCACGCTTCTCAATGCACTAAGAAAAATGGTAAAATCTTGCTTTTAGCTGCTTGTCCGCAGGGCATTGGCGATGATCACTACCTTGATTATGTCAAACAATTTCCTTGTGCACATGCACAAATGAAAGAATTTGAAGAAAAAGGTTTTAGAATGGGTGCTCATAAGGCTTTTCTCTTTTCACGCACTTTATTGAATTATGATGTTGTTGTGCAATCAGAACTTTCAAAAGAACAACTTGCCGAATGTCATCTTACAAAGGCAGAAGCACAAGAAATATTAAACACTTGGATAGCAGAAAATCCAAATGCGAAAATAGCAATTATTCCAAATGCTAATACTATGTATTTCTACCAAAAATAAAAAAACATACTGCATATAAAAAAAGAGCTACTTTTATAAAAGTGGCTCTTTTTTTATATTTTTTTACAATTCTTCTTTCCTAAATCGAAAGAAGGATAAAAATGGAATCAAATAAAGAAAACAGGCAAAAAACACACTTGAATTTGGCGCATTTATATTTGCAAGTGGTAAACTACAAGCCAAATTCCACGGCACAAGGCCGCAAATCACAATAACACTATCTTCAATTGCATGTGCAAGTTTTTCATTCTTTGTATAGAGCTTTTCGCACAATGATTTTGTTAAAAATATAGAAAGAGTTTGAGTGCAAGTAGTAACACCACTCAAGATCGCTACAGAAGAGGTAGTGCCAAAAACAGTCAATTTTTCAGAGCTTTTAGCAATTCTTTCGTGTATGGAATCAAAAAAACCAGAAGCTTTGAAAAGTCCCATATAGCAAGATGAAATAGCAACAATGCAACAACTTAAAATCATAGAAAGAAATCCGCCGCCGCCTAAAATTTTCTGGATTTCTTCATTGCTGTTTTCATAACCAAAACAAAACATTTTAACTAATTCGCCAAGAGTCATATCTTGCAAGAAAAGACAAATAAAACTTGCACTTATCACACTAAGAAGCATGATTCTTGCTATAGGAACACGAAAAGAAGCTAGAATAAGAACAATAAGAACAGGAATTAAAGTCTCCCATGACAAATCAAAATTCTTTTCAAAAAGTTCTAATGTGTCGTAAGGCACTATATTTCCAGAACTTCCATAACCCATAACAAGATATATGAGACAAGAGATGATAAAAGCAAGTTTACATGAGCTAAACATATTTCTCATATTAGCAAAGATATCAGTCTGTGTAATTTTCGCAACCAAGTGTGCGCTTGAAGACATAGGCGACATTCTATCGCCAAAAAAACTCCCAGAAAGAATCGCTCCGCCTAAATATGCTGTATCTATGCCAAACACATTGCCTAAAGTCATACAAACAAGCCCTATACTTGCAGAAGAGCCTAAACTTGTGCCCGTAAGAAAAGAAACTAAGGAACAAAGCAAGAAAGTGCCAAGCAAAAAAAGCGAAGGAATAAGCATAGTTGAACTTTTTACAGCAATAAAGGCAATAGAGCCAGAAGCTCGCCAACTCGCTGTAAGTATTCCTATAAGGCAAAAAAGTGCAAGCAAGCTTCCTATATTCTTCACGCTATCAAAAGAAAGTGCTATCAAGTCTTTAGCCAAACATCCCTTGTATAAGGCGTAGAGAAAGAATAAAAGATAGCCAATTAAAAGTGGATATAAAAGATTGAGATCTAAAGACATACTCACTATAAGAGTGAGTAAAAATGAAGCAATTGTAAGGTATTCCATGTTTTTTTATTTTGAATCCAATGAATTAATTTAGAAATACATTCTAGTATTCTATACCCAATTTCTTCATTCTATATTGCAAGGTTGAGCGAGGCAAACCTAATTTCTTGGCTGCACCATGTGGGCCTGAAATTCTACCATGCGATTCCATAAGTGCTTTTGTGATAAATCGTTTTTCGTTTTCGTGCAAGGAAAGATCATTATTTATTTCTTCGCTATGAATTGCTTTATTTATTGGTGGAGTTGAAATATTTTCTTTTGGCAAAATCTGTGAATTTTGTGCAATATTTTGATCAGTTGGAATAGAATAAAGCTGTGAACTTTTCTTCAAAATCAAGTCAACGTCATAGAAACGCAAATTTTTATGCACTGCCTGCTGTATAAGCAATTGTTGGATCACATTTTTTAATTCACGTATATTTCCTTGCCATGCATGCTCAATAAGCATTTCTTTAATGGAAGCATTTATTTTTAATCTGTGTAAACCCAAAGCTTTAGCAGATTGTGTCCCTAAATATTCTATTAAAGGTGGGATATCTTGTTTTCTTTCTCTTAATGGCGGAAGTGTTATAGTGTAGGCGGCAAGTCTGTAATAAAAATCTGGCCTCAATCTGCCTTCTGATAGAGCTTTAGGAATATCCACATTTGTAGCTGTAACCATACGTACATCAACAGATAAAGGCGAAGACTCACCAACTCTTTCAAAACTAGACTCTTCAAGTGCATGAAGTAGTTTTGACTGCATTTCAGCAGACAATTCAGCAATTTCGTCTAGAAAAAGAGTGCCATTATGTGCAAGTTCAAAACGTCCTATTCTCTTATTTGCCGCACCTGTAAAAGAACCTTTGGCATGTCCAAAAAGCTCGCTTTCAAAAAGTGAAGAAACTAAGGCAGGACAGTTCACTTTGACAAAATTTTTGTTATTTCTATTGCTAAGTTTATGAATATGTTGAGCAAGTAAAGATTTACCCGTACCTGTTTCACCTAGAATTAAAATCGGAATATCTAATTGAGAAACAACACGCACTTCTTCAAGTAAATTCTTCATAAGGCCGCTGCCAACAATAAATGAATCGCTTTGTGGCATGTCAAAATTTTCATAAAGCGGCAAGTGAAGATCGGAATTTTCCAAAGAGAGAATAAGGGCAAGACAAGTAGCAATAAAAGGACAAAGTTCGGAAAGAAATTCTGTATAATTATAAACATTTTCAGGTTCTTTATAAAAAGAACAATGTAATGTTCCAATGATTTGTTCATTCACGATAAGAGGAAAGGCCATAGTAGTAGAAATTCCAGCTTCTGTGAGCGGGTTGATTTCATTTTCTGAAAAATATCTTGCTAAATTTGTGATAACAACAGGCCCGCGTGAAGCAATAACCTTACCTGCAACTGTGTTTTCGCCAGCAACACGCACAGAAGAAAGAGATGAAACTACAATACCTTCGGCATCTGTAAATAAAAAAAGTCTGCCGCTTTCTTGATCGTAAAGATTGATACAAAGCCTGTCAAATGCAAATTGTGCTCTTAGAAGACTTGTCAAATTTGAAAAGAAATCAGAGCGAGAAGTTGGCGTCGCCATATGTGCCATAAGGTCTTTAGCCAGCTTAAAAATAATGGGGGTACGATCTTGTTTTGATAAAGTATTCATACATTATTTGTAGCTAAATTAGCTTTTTTAGTCAATGCTCAAGCAGGTAGAAATCAATGAAAAACAAAGTTATGAGCTCACTTGAAAGTTAGAAAAAAATTGTGTATCATACTGCAGTGAGGAAGGTATGCAAAAAAAATTAATATTTCAAATAGCCCGTTTTGGCGATATTGCACAAACAAGAAGATTAATAAAAAGTCTTATGTTTGATATCGATGGCAGCAAGAATGAAATTTGCCTATGCGTTGATAAAATATACGAAAAAACTGCTGCATTCTTCTATCCAGACATAGAAATCATTGGCTTACACGCCTATAATGCTCAATTATCAGATGTAATACACGAAAATAGAAAGATTTTTGCCTCTATTAAAGCAAAAAATTTTGATGAAATATACACTTTAAATTACGCCCAACTCACCTATTCCATCCTCAAACTTTTTGACGAAGAAAAAATTCGTGGCTACATTCTTTCAAATTCGCAAGAAAGCAGATCTGCTTGGTATGATTTGTCTTTTAAATTTATGACAAATCGTGAGCAATCGCCTCTACACGTTTCAGATCATTGGGCCTTTTTGTCTGACAATCCAATAAAAGCAAGCGAAGTCAACCCTTCGGCTGAAGAGAAAATGCTTTTATGGCAAGAAGGAAAAGGAGAATTTGAAGTAGCAATCATTCTTGCAGGGCAAGATTTAAGACGTTCTGTTCCACCAAAAGATCTAGCAATGATTGTACACATACTTGCAAACCGCTTTGACAAAGTAGTCTTTAGACTGCTTGGCACAGCAAAAGAAGAAACATTAGCAAGAGAATTTTATGCACATCTGCCAAAAAATACAGCTTCATTAGTACAAAATCATGTTGGAAAAACTTCTTTCATAGAACTTTTAGAAATTATAAAGCATTGTGATTTAGCTCTTTCACCAGATACAGGTTCTTTACATGCCGCAGCATTTTTTGGCGTTCCAACACTTTCTTTCTTCTGCTCTTCAGCTTATTGTTATGAAACAGGTGCTTATGGATTAGGACATCTTTGCATACAAGCATCTTTTCCATGCGTGCCATGCACTGAAAAGAAAAAATGCCATTACGATATTCCAATGTGTCACAATCAATTTTCCTCCCCTGCCCTCTATGCATGGTTAGCAAAACAAAAAACACAGAAAAAAATGGAATATTTCGGCCTATTACAATCGTCTTTTGATGAAATTGGCCTCACATACACTCTGCTTGAAGGAGCAGAAAAGCAAAGAGAATATGCTTATAATCTAAGAAAACTCTTACAAGAATACAGATATGGGCAAGCCTATTTATCGCATACAAATCAAACAATTGACATAGCTACAATGCTTTACGAAGGTATTTTTACCTTCTTAGCAAAAAATAAAGTTTAGGAATATTTATGGCAAATACATTAAAAATTCTTTTTGTTCTCCCTCTTTATGGCGGTTCGCTTCCTATAGGACAATATTGCGTGCAAGCCTTGAAAGATCTTGGGCATATTGTGGAAGTTTTTGAAGCAAATAAATTCCAAGAAGCAATGCACTCTTTTTCTTGCCTTAATATTTCACAAGTAAAATCAGATTTTTTAAAAAATAATCTTGCCAATCTTTTATCAGAAGCTGTCTACGCACAAGCAGAACGTTTTGAACCAGATATTGTTTTCTCAATGGCTCAAGCTCCGCTCACAAAACCTGTTCTCAAAAGATTTGAAAAAGATAATATTCCAACAGCTATGTGGTTTGTTGAAGATTATAAAGTCTTCACCTATTGGCGTGCCTATGCAAATCTATACTCCTATTTCTTTATTATACAAAAAGATGAATTTCTTTCCTTACTTCACGAAGGCGGACATAAAAATGCACACTATCTTCCTCTTGCAGCCCTCCCCTCTTTCCATAAAAAACAAGAACTTACAAAAGAAGAAAGAAATACATATGGCGCAGATCTTGCTTTCTTAGGGGCTGGTTATCCAAACAGAAGGCATCAATTTAGAAAGCTTTTATCCGTGAAAAACTTCAAAATCTGGGGATCAGATTGGGAAGGAGAAAGTCTTTTAATTCCCTTTATTCAAAACAATGGACAAAGAGTTGATCCCATCACCTCAGTGAAAATCTATTCTGCAACCAAGGTAAATCTCAACTTACATTCTAATGTAAAATCAGAAAGTCAAGAAATCGGGGATTTTGTAAATCCTCGTACCTTTGAACTTGCTTCTATCGAAGCCTTTCAATTAGTAGACAAAAGAAGTCTAATGGCTGAACTCTTTGAAATTGAAGGCGAAAACAAAGAACTTGTCACTTTTGATAATTTTGATCAAGTGCCCGAACTATTAAACTATTATTTACTAAAAAATGAAGAAAGAGAAGCAATAGCACAAAGAGCAGCTAAAAGAGTGCATAAAGATCATAGCTATCAAGCAAGAATGAAAGAAGCTATAGATATTATTGCACAAAATCTGCCAGAAAAAACTGTAAAGGAATTTGAATTTCTTGATGAATTTGAAGGACTTAACAAAGAAGAAATAAAAGCACTTTACCAAAGACTACAACTTCCCTACACTTCAAGTTTTAGCGATCTTATCTTTGCATTAAGAAAGGAATATCATAGTTTAGACAGCCTTGAAACCTCACTTCTCTTCTTAGACGAATGGCAAAAATTATATGGTAAAAAAGCTTAAATTACAAAATCTTCCAGCAAAACAAGCACATTTCTGTCTTCAAATTTGTCATTTTTTAAATGAAATTGATTTTGAACTCAATGAAAAAAAATGTATTATTGCCTTATCTGGCGGTGCAGACAGTACCGCTCTCTTGATTTTTTTAAAATTAATGCAAGAAAAATACAATCTTTCTCTCTACGCATTGCATATAGATCATGCTCTTCGTGAAGAATCTGCAAAAGAAGCTAAAACAGTAAAAAAACTCTGTAAAAAACTAGAAATTCCTTGTGAAATACTAAGAATAGACGTGCAGAAAAAAGCAAAAACGTGGAAAAAAGGTATAGAAGAAAGTGCACGTATTATAAGATACGAAAATTTTGAAAATAAAAGGCAAGAACTTGACTTTGATTGCATCATGCTTGGGCATCATCTAAATGACTTAGCTGAAGATGTACTCATGCGACAAGTGCGTGGTACAAGTCTTGAACAAAGCTTTGGCATGCAAGCCATTGATAACACCAGAAAAATATGCAGACCTTTCTTACTCACAGAAAAAAAAGAACTTCTTGACCTACTCAATACCTGTTCAATAAAATGGGTAGAAGATCTCTCTAATTTAAGCAATGTCTACATGCGAAATAGAGTGAGAAATATCTTATTACCTCTATTTCTTGAAGAAAATCCAGCTTTTTTAAAAAATATCAAGAATAATTGGAAACAAGGGCAAATCGAAAGAAAGTATTGGCAAAAGAAAATTGAAACTTATTCTTCCTTTGTAGAAAATTCTTCCCTTATAAAAATAGACAGAATAAATTTCACACGAGAAGAAGAAGCTCTCAGGCTTCGCATACTTGCAAAAATCATAAAAAAGCTTTCTAGCCAACCTCAAGCTGAACAGCTTTTCAAGCTAGACAAAATAATATGTGCCAAAGAAAGCAATAAAGAAATGTACATCAATAAAAAACTGAAAATACATATCTCAAAAAAGTTCATTTCATTTGAAAAATATTAAGGATTATAGATGCCTGATCAAGCTCTCATAAATAATCTCTCAGCTCAAAAATTCATAGACAAGCACGAGAGAAAAATCTCATATCTTCGTATTTCCGTGACAGACAGGTGTAATTTCACTTGTCTTTATTGTCGCAGTGAAAACGATTATATTCATCACAATAATATTCTTCGCTTTGAAGAAATCGAACGTTGTATCAATATTTTTGCACAAAATGGCATTGAAAAAATCCGTTTTACAGGTGGCGAACCCTTTGTCCGTAAAGGTTTTATAGACTTTTTAACACGTGTGCATGAAAAACATCCACATCTAGAGCTTTGTGTCACTACAAATGGCACCTTCGACACTTCAATTATCCCAAACCTCAAACAAGCCCAAGTAAGAATAAATCTTTCCCTAGACAGCTTCAACAAAGAAAATTTCAAGAAAATCACAGGCCAAGACTGTTTTGAAAAAGTCATTGAAAATGCCTATGCCCTACTTCAAGCAGGCATAAAACTCAAGATAAATGCCGTTGCCATGAAAAATATCAATAGTCAAGAAATTGCAGCATTTATAGACTTTGCAAGAAAAAACAAAGCAGATGTGCGTTTCATTGAATTCATGCCTATGGGCGAAGATACAAAATGGGAGAAAGATATCTTCTGGCCAGCTTCAGATATCCTCCTTGAAGCTAGTCAGCACGCAAAATTAATAGAAGTTGAAAGCATAAGTAAAAATTCAGGCCCCGCAAAAATGTTTACAATCGAGAATGGTTTAGGGCGTTTCGGTGTCATAACACCCCTTTCTTCGCATTTTTGTAATTCTTGCAATAGGCTAAGGCTTACTTCAAACGGCTATCTTCGCACTTGTCTTTTTGACGATTACGAATTTGCCCTCAAAGACATGCTTGCAAACAAAGAACTCAGCGATAGCGAACTTACAAAATATATACAAAACGCCACAGAAAAAAAACAAATTGGCGCCTCTATAGTAGAACAAAGAAAAGAAGAAAGAAATGGCCTTATCACAAGCAATAAAGAAATCGCAAAGAAAAAAATGGTGGATATCGGCGGCTAATTTTTTTTTTGCGTGCTATGCCTCCGGCGGGCAAAGGGAATAATTCCCTTTGCAAACCCTAGCATGCAAGGTGAGTGCGTAGGGTGTTGATTATAATTTCATTTATTTTTTTTATTTGCGAAAAAGTTTTAAGAGTTCGGAGCTTCGCTCCTCACTCTTAAATACTGTTTCGCTTTAAAATAGTGGCAAATTAATTTTAAAGAAGAATAAGTTGCCATTTGTCACTATGTTCCAAATGTGACTTCATCCTCTTGTGGAAATAAGAAAGTCGTGAATAGAGAACAAAATTTTATCATCAGCAAGAAATGTAATGCTCTAGACTCGTCATTGCGAGGAGTGTAACGACGTGGCAATCCATGCCTTTTAAAGATTAAACTTTTCCTACGCACATTTGGAACGCAGTGACAAATGGCAACTTGATTTAAGTTAAAAGTAGATTTTAAAATTTTAAAGCGAAACAGTATTTAATGTTTTGGTGCAAAGCACCAAAACTTTAAAACTTTTTCGCAAATAAAAAAATAATTTTCTTCTTTAGCCAAAACCCATTGCACTCACCTTGCATATTCGGGTTTCCAAAGGGGCATTGCTCCTTTGGCCGCCGGAGGCAAATGCTATCTAGGCTAAAGAAAAGAGCTTATGCTTTTCTTAAAAAATTGGATTTTTCTTCTATAGCTGTGATTGTGTGTAAGAATTGTGAACCGAGTTTAGTTTTTTTAGAAATCTCTTCTTCTACAAGTGTTATAGCTTTAGACACGGTTGAATGTCTTTTGTTAAATTTATCGCCAATATCCTGTAATGTCATGGTAAAATGCTTACGAATGAGATAATAAGCTGTATTTCTTGCCATCACATATTCATTTTTTCTTGTACGCGAAAACATTTGATCTTCGGAAATATTATAACAAGAGCACACAAGTTGTATTAATTCTTTGAAAGACATTTCTGGATTATGCGGTGCAACATTTGCAATAACGCTATAAGCGAGTTCTTCTGTAAGAGGCAGGTTCATCACTTGTGATTTGAGCAAGAGATTATTGAGTGAAGACTCAAGTAATCTGATATCGCCGTCGATTTGTTTTGCAAAAAGATCTGCCACATTTTCAGGAAGTTTGAAATTCTTTAAAGAAGCTTTTTTTATGAGCATTTCTTTTTTCGTGTCGAAATCCGGATAATCTAGTGAAGTGATGAAACCAGAGTTGAAACGCGAGGAAAGGTTTGAATCTATATCGTGTATATCTTTTGGAGCAAAAGAGGAAGTAAAGACAACTCTCGCACCTTTATTTTGTAAATAATCTACAATAGCAAGCAATTCTTCTTGAGTTTTTTGCTTTCCTCTTAAGAAGTGTACATCTTCGAGTAAAAGCAGATCAAGTGCACGGAATCTTTCTTTAAAATTATCTAAAGCTCCATAAGAACCTTTGGATTTAAAACCGCAAGCTTGAATAAATTGACTAGAAAATTCTTCAGTAGTAAGATATGCCATTGAAAGTTTTTTCTGCTTACTTTCTTCATACATTGCTCTTCCAAGAGCTTGTGTGAGATGCGTTTTACCTAGGCCTGGTGCTGATGATAAGAAGAGCATATCTGTGAGTGAATCAGCTTTTAAAATACTTTTTGCCGCTGCGTGTGCAAGCATGTTGCATTGTCCAACAACAAAGGTATCAAAAGAGTGTGAATGCTTCATCTTTTCAATAGATAGATGAGATGGATTCATACGAGTTGATGCCATATCAAGAGGAAGAACATTTTGTCCTTGAGTAGCTAAAACACTAGGAGCAGATGGGCTATTAATAACCACATCCTTTGCTGTAAATGTTTTTGCTTCTTCTTCAACTATTATATCAATTTGTACGTCAAAACCTAAAGTCTTCTTTGCGTATACGTTTATAAGCTTAAGACTTTTCTTTTGATGCCAATCGGCAACATATTGAGTAGGTGCTTTGAGCGTGAGGCAAGGAGGACTTTGACTATAATCGACTTCGCCTCGAAGAGGCTTAAACCAAACCTTATATTCACCGTTTCTTAATTCTGTTGCTGATTCTAATTGAGCAAGTATGTCTGACCATTGTTTCTTCATGTCTTTGTTCTACCTTTAACCTCTTATTCAAACAAGTGCCCTAATCAAGAAAGCCTTATTTGTCTATACTCTTAAATCTCTATGGCATAAAACAGTCTATCTACACGATTTTATATACTTTTTTATTTTTTCCCTCATTTTTGTATAAAATGAAAGACTTATTTATTCATCAGACTTTTAGAAGAAGTAAGATTTTTATTCACTTTTTAGACATTTTTTTATACACATATAAAAAAATATTTTTCTTCAATTATCTTTATTTTACTCAAAATTACTCAATATTCAATTTTAACTTATATTGCGAAAATAGATAAAAAATTATAAAAAGTCTAGATTTTTTCTAATAGTGTCTACTACTAACTCATTGTAAAGAATATCGAAAAAATTTATTCTCTCATCAAATACATTGATTTTCAAGACTAATTTCAATAAATACAAGCAAAACTTTAGAAAAAACATCTCTTAATGCATATATTTTGCCCTATTAGCATTTTATTTTCTATTTTTTTTCAAAGTTGACGTAAGAATGAAATTTTATTAAAATTAAAAAATAAAAAAACAAAAGATTATAAAAATTATGAAAAAAATCACACAAGCAAGTCTTTTTGACAATCAAGTAAGCAAGCAAGACAGTGCACGCTACAAATGGCTTTTACAGCTCATTGCAAAGCACAATCATCTTTACCATACACTAGATGCTCCAGAAATACCAGACGAAGAGTACGATGCACTCTATAAGGAGCTATTTACGCTTGAGCAAAAATTTCCTCAAATTGTAGATAAAAATTCGCCAACAAAGAAAGTTGGTTCTACTCTTCTTTCAGGACTTGAACAAAAAAACCATAGAACACGCATGTATGGCTTAGACAACGTCTTTGATAAAGAAGAATACATAGCCTTTGTGCAAAAAATGCATAATATAGAAAAAGATGCAAAATTTGAATTTTTTGCAGATTTAAAATTAGACGGCCTTGCTTGTGAACTTGTGTATGAAAAAGGAAAGCTTGTGCTTGCCCTCACTCGTGGTGATGGTATAACTGGCGAAGATATCACGCATGCAGCAAAGCTTATTCAAAATATTCCGCAAGAATTGACTTCGCTTGACATTCCAGACTTACTTGAAGTGAGAGGCGAAGTGCTCTTTTTTAAAGAAGATTTTAAAAAACTTAATGAAGTACAAGAAGAAAACGGCCTACAGCCATTTAAAAATGCAAGAAATGCCGCCGCTGGAACATTAAGGCAATTAGATCTCAAGAAAATATCTTCACGTCCTTTACGTTTTATGGCTTATTCTACAACTTTAAGAAATTTTGAAGGCTGGGAAAGTCAGTCAAAAACTATGAGTAATTTGCGTGTGCTTGGCTTTCATTCTTCTTCTTTTTTTGAAACCCTTCACACAGCTGATCAAGCCTATGATTTTTACAAGAAAATTGAAAGCAAAAGAGATGAATTGCCTTTTGAAATTGACGGCATTGTCTATAAAGTGAATGATTTAGAACTACAAGATGCTCTTGGTTATACGGCAAGAGCACCACGTTTTGCCTTTGCTTGGAAATTTGCCGCACAAAAAGCCTATACAAAACTTAAAGGCATAAATATACAAGTAGGCAGAACAGGTGTTCTCACTCCTGTTGCTGAATTAGAGCCGATTTCTTTAAATGGTGTCATAGTTTCTTCAGCTTCATTACACAATGAAGACGAAATTAAAAAACTTGATGTCCGCATAAACGACACTGTTCTTGTGCAAAGAGCAGGCGACGTTATTCCTAAAGTTATAGAAGTAGATTTTTCAAAAAGAGAGGAAAGTTCAGTTCCTTACGACTTTCCGCATGCTTGCCCTATTTGTCATTCAGAAGCTTTTAGGGAAGAGGGCGACGCAGCTTGGTATTGTCTTAATCTTACATGCCCACAAATTCGCATAAGAGCTATTCAGCATTTCGTCAGCAAAGCTGGCCTAGACATGGATGGCATTGGGCCAAAATGGATAGAAAGATTGATTTCTTCAAATGCCATCACAAATGTGACTGATATATTCAAATTAACTGAAAAACAATTATTACAATTTGAAAATGTCAAAGAAAAAAGTGCAGTAAATTTTCTTGAAAGCCTTGAAAAAGCAAAAGAAAAAGCTACTCTACAAAAACTTATTGCCGCACTTGGCATAAGGCATATAGGCGAGCAAACAGCCTTAAGTCTTGCAAAGAAATACAAAAATATTGACACAATCATTGATGTATCACGAAACAGACCAAGCGAGCTTTTACTCATTCAGGATATAGGCTATCAAGTGTGTCAATCCTTGCATGCTTTCTTTCTCAATGATGAAAATTGTCAAATAATTGAAGAATTACAGACTTTTGGTATCAATCCAATTCATGAAGAAAGCAAGAGTCAAAGTGATTTACTTGCAGCAAAAAAAGTGCTTTTCACAGGTTCTCTTTCAAGGTCACGTTCTTTTTATGAAGATTTAGTTGAAAAACACGGCGGGCAAAAAGCAAGTTCTGTGTCAAAAAATCTTGATATACTTGTTGTTGGCGAAAACGCTGGTTCTAAACTAGAAAAAGCCGAAAAACTCGGCATACAACTCTACACAGAAGACGAATTTCTTGCTCTCATAGGCGAATAAAATCAATTTTCCTAGAGAGTATTTCTAAATTCATTTTGTCGCTTCTTTACAAGCACTTTTAAAAAATAAAAGGCAGTGTCAACTGCCTTTTGAGAACAGATAGATTAGCTGTTCTGTTAATGTTAATTTAAATTTGTCTTCTTTCGCGAGAATGGGGGTTCTTGCTCCGTAATTAAAGGTTAAAGTGCGACATTTTTTTTGAGAAATTATTATTGTAAAATTTTCTTTCTTTGTTGTTTTTGTGCAAGTAATCTTTGTAAAACTGGATCTTCCTCTTCTGAAATAGGATTTATTAGGCTGTTTTCAGAATTTTTTATACTGTGTGAAGTTTGCATAGATTTTTGCTGAGAAAATTTATTGATATTGTTCGCATTTTTACTTGTCTCTTGCATATTTGTCATTGAAAAATCTTCTTCAACACTATTTGCTTCACTCATCTGCTGATTGCCAATAAGATTGAGTAATTCTTCAGTGTCGTCTTCAACATAATTTTGTTGAACATATTCTTTCACACTTGGAATTTCATTATTTTTTTCAAAGCTTGTTGAAAAATTGTCACGAACATCTCTTGATTCTCTTTCAAAAACTACAGCTGTTCCAAAACAAGAGAAAAATTTGCTGCCATCTGGATGGAAGGCAATATTTTCACTATAAGCAATAATCGCTTGTCCGCCTTTATTTTGTGCCATTGCAGCCATTCCATAGAAGGCTTCGTCTGCATCATAGCCTCTGCAACAAACAAGGCCTAAAACCTTTGCTATCTTTCTATCAGCTATTTCTTGCGTTGTTACAACAGGAAATCTGCCTAATTTAAAAAGTTCTTTAACTTTTTCAACACTTGAAATCTGCATATTTTTCTTTGTTTTTTCTGCTTTATCATTACCAAGTAAGAAGAACATATTCAAACTCCTTATTTATTGTTATGTCAATTTTTTGATTTATTCTTTGTTTATGTCTTGTATTATGCAATGATTGTGCCAAAAGATTATTTGTTATATGTCTCCGACGGCCAAAGGAGTTGAACCCCTTTGGAAACCCCAATGAGGCAAGATGAGTGCGTAGGAATTTAATTGGCATTTCATTATTTTTTTTATTTGCGAAAAAGTTTTAAGAGTTCGGAGCTTCGCTCCTCACTCTTAAATACTGTTTCGCTTTAAAATAGAGGAATAAGTTAACAGAGAAAAACAGGTTGCCATTTGTCACTGCGTTCCAAATGTGACGTCTAAAGCTTACTCAGAGAAGGAAATATAAACTAACAACTTGCATGCAAACGATACCTATACTAATCGGCTATGAGATTTTCTAGCATAGCTAGAGAAAATCGAAATACCTTAGTAAAAATTTTGCAAGATAAGTTTAAATTTTGCAAAGTCAGATGTGCAAAATTTTTTGTGTGTCTATGAAATATTGTGCAAAATAAGAAATTTGCTTTATAGGGAGACGTATTTTTTTCAAGAGTTTTCATATGAAGTGAAGAGCTGTTTTGTGGTAAATATTTCATAAATACAATGCACAGAACAAGCAAAGCTGTTCAAAGCAATAAATATATAACAACAATATATTTCAGACAAAATATACAAAAAAAAGCCCTTATTCATAAATAAAGGCTTTTTGACAGTCAAAATAAAATATTTCCCGCATTAAGATCTTGGTTCTTCTTCTTTAATCACCTGAAAAGATTTATTAAACTTCACAGTCCCAGGAATACCCCAATATTTTGTCACTCCAGCAACCGTGCAAGGCAAAAGATCGTCAACATCAGTATCAAGCACAAGCACATCTCCAGTTTTCAGCCTTAATAGCTGATTTCCTGTGATTTGCGTATTACCCACCTGCACCTTTAATTCAATAGGTGTTTCAAGTAATCTTTCTTTCAATCTTGCTACCCAAGTATGATCCACTTCAAGTCTTTCAGTTTGGAAAGAAGCGTGTAATTTCGAACGTATAGGCTCGATTGTAGCATAAGGAAGACAAACCACCATTGAACCAATAGCACTATCAAGCTCAACTTCAAAATTTATCACAACAACAACATCAGAAGGTGGAACAATAGCAGCAAATTGTGGATTTATTTCACTACGCACAAGCTCAAGCTTAACATCGTGCACAGGACGCCAAGACTCTTCCATATTTTCAAGCACAATCTTGATAACTCTATCGATAATAGCCTGTTCTATTTGCGTAAATTCACGCCCTTCTACCTTTGGTTGAGCGCCTTGCCCGCCAAAAACATTTTCTACTAAAGCAAAAACTAAACGTGCGTCAACAATAACAATAGCATTGCCGCGTAAAGGTTCCATTTTAAAAATATTGATAGAGGTTGGCACAGGCAAAGAACGTAAAAAATCGCCAAACTTTGTCATGTCAATGGATATAGGATTAAGCTCCACCCTTTTACGGATGACATTTGTCAAAGCAGAAGTGCATAAACGAGCAAAACGATCGTTTACAATTTCAAGCACAGGCATACGCCCACGAATAATTCTGTCTTGATTGGCAAGATCAAAGGAAACAATATCCGAATCTTCTTCATCAAAATCATTATTCGTGTCTATATCGCCACCAGAAAGCCCTCTTAATAGAGCATCTACTTCATCTTGAGCTAAAACTTTATTCATATTTTTCCTCTATAAGCAAACATTTGCTTTGTACAAGTCAAATTTATTCTTTTTTTCTCTTCTGGTCAAGTTTTCTTGAAAGCTTTTTCTTGTCAGACAAAAAAAGTTCAGTTATTCTTAACGCATGAAAATCATTTGCCCACAAACTAAGAATACACTCACTCTTACTTCTGATAAAGAGAATGAACTTTCGATTCTACACTTACTCTGGATGCATTCTTTCTATAATAACAAAGCCTTATGTGCTGGCCTTGGAAAATGCGGAAAGTGTAAAATTCTTTTTGTGTCTGCACCGCCAGCTGCAAGTCTTGATGAATTACAGATTTTATCAGAAGAAGAAATCAATAAGGGCATACGTTTAGCATGCAAACACAAGGCAAATCCTACTTATCTTATCGAACTTTTAGAAGATAATCCTTATAGTAGCGAAGAAGAAAGCAGAAATTTTCTTGAATATTCAGCAGAATTTAAAAATTCTCAACTTTTTTCTTCTCTAGAGACAAAAACAATTGCAGTATGTTTAGCAATTGACTTTGGCACTACAACAATGGAATACGAACTTTTTGACACAGATATTGTTTATGCAAGCGGCAAAGAATTAAATCCAATGCAAGGCATAGGTTCAGAAATAATGACAAGGCTTGAATTTGCAAAAGACAAAGTTCAAGCGACACTTTTGAAAGAAAAATGCCTAGAAAGATTAAGAAAAATCACAAAAAAAGCCAATGAATTGGGTTTTATCATAGAAAAAATTATTTTTTCTGCAAATTCTGCAATGACATATTTAGCCTTTGGTTTTGAAAGTTCAAGTTTGGCAAGTGCTCCTTATTCTCTTGACTTTAAAGGAAATTGCCTTCTAGAATTTGAAAACCTTGCCCCTATTTATATTCCTCCTCTGCTTGCACCATTTATTGGCGGCGATATTTCGAGCGGACTTTATGCTCTAAAAAAAAGCAAAAATCTTGAATATCCTTATCTTTATATTGATATGGGAACAAATGCAGAATTTGCTCTTGCCTTGAGCGAAGACGAACTTTATATTACTTCTGTTCCGCTTGGCCCAAGCATTGAGGGCATTGGCCTTACTTTTGGAACTTTAGCAACTGCCTCAAGCATAATCGATTTTCATGTGACTCCTAAAGGTTTAATTCCTGAGATTTATGATAAAAATATACAAAAACCCTCTGGTATATGCGGAATTGCTTATTTAAACCTACTTTCCTCACTAAAAAAACTTTCACTCCTTGACAAGAGTGGGCATTTTAGTGTAGAAGATGGTATAGCCCTAGCGAAAAAATTTGCTACAACTTTCCACTATAAGGGCGTAGAATGTTTAAAAATTAATAGCGATTTTTACCTGAGTTCAAGCGATATTGAACAAATACTTATGGTGAAATCAGCTTTTAGGACAGCTTATGAAATATTGTTACACGAAGCAAGTAAGAAAAATACTGAACTTAGCCAAAACGTGATTAGAAGCATATATCTTGCAGGTGCACTTGGCAAATACAGTAAGCAAGAAAGTCTTCTAGAATTAGGCTTTTTGCCAAATATTGTGCAGCAAAATATTGAACAAATTGGCAATATGTCTTTACTTGGTGCAAAATTTCTTTGCTCAGAAAAAAATCAAGATGACATTAATGATACTTTCACAAATTTCACACAAATCGAACTTGCCAAACACAGTCTTTTTCAAGACTATTACATGAAACATTTTTCTCTAAGCGATTAGACATATAGAGTTTTTTATGGAAAAAACATACCAATCAAAAGCAAAACCATTTTTTCCTTTATTTGCAAGGCCAAATGCATTTATTCAAAGTGCGCTTGTTGCGACAGGCATTGTTATTGAAGAAGTGCTCAACCAAAGCCCGGCTCAACAAAATGATTTGCCTTATGCAATAAAAGATCTTTCAGCCATGCTGACAAATGAAAGGACTGAATTAGTCAAACCTTATTGGACTTCTTCTCGCTTTATTGCGGCCTACACTTCATTTTTTATGTCTTGGAATCTTGTTCGTCTCACTCAGCTTTTTCCTTATCTTGAAATACCTGAATGTGAAGATGAAGATTATATCATAGATCTTGGCTCTGGCACAATCACAACAATTATTTCACTTTGGATAGCAAGAGCTGATTTACGTGAGAAAAAACTCAATATCATTGCTTCTGACGTTGCGACAAAACCAATGGAAATTGGCTTAAGCATTCTTAAAAAAATTGCTGAAAAACTTGAAGTGGAATTCTTGTGGAATGTAAAACTTGAGAAAAAAAATATAGGCCAAATGATAAAAGATTTGGCTCAAAAGCAAAAAATTAAGCCAAAACTCATTATTTCTGCAAATGTTTTCAATGAAGTTGAAACAAGACAAGGCATCCAAAAAAATGAATTAGTGGATTTTTTCCTAAACTTTACACAAGATATCAAAAGCATACTTCTAGAAGATGGTGCCTATCTTTCTGTTGAGCCAGGCACAAGGCAAGGCGGAAGAATCATCAGCACACTTAGAGAACAAGCAATTTTAAATGAATTATTCCCTTATTCGCCTTGTCCGCATCCTTATGAATGCCCTATTTTAGCTAATCCACAGCTAAAAACTTGGTGTCATATGCAATGCCCAACCTATTCGCCTTCATGGCTCAAAGACTTGTCAAAATCAGCTGGTATGGAAAGAGACAATCTTAGTCTTTCCTTTGTCTTCCTAAAACCTTATTACGAAGGTTCTTACCCGAATGCAGGGCGTATTATTTCAAATGCTTTCCCTGTGCCAGGGCGTGAACGTTGTCGCTATCTATGCTCAGATCAAGGACTTTTACTCTTGCCTCGCTCTGCACAACTTCCGCATTCTTCTCTTGTTTCTATTGTGATCACAAATAAAAGAGACAAGAAGACTGGTGCAAATATAGCACAATTAATCTCAAATTCTCCTTACGAAGACGAATATTCTTATAACAATTCAAATTCTTACGACAATTACAATTCTTATAAGAAAAATAATTATTAGATTTTATTCATAATATTGAATACTTTTGCCAATCCATTGAGTAAAAGTGCTTTTGCGTGCTTTTTTCTCTTCTTCGACTTTTTCTGAGTTGAAATCTTGAATTTGCTGAGAAAGTTTTATTTCTAAATCTTGTGCTGAAGCCACTATTTCAAGCAAGCTTTCTCTTAAGTCTGGCTTTTTTTCAAATACCCAAAGAAAATTCTTTAAATGCTCGCCAGTGTATACTTTTGAGCCATAAACAAGTGGCTCTAAGAAATTTTGCCCGCCAAGCGGTATTAAGGAAGCACCAACAAAGCAGAAATCTGCAAGTGCATAGAGATTTTTTAACTCGCCAAAAGTATTCCAAATATAGATTTTTCTATGTATTTTAAAATGCTCTTCAACTGTGTCTATCTTGATATTTTCTTCAGCCACTAAGAGAGTGTTTTCAAGTGAAGCTTTCCAAAAATCAGCTCTTTCTAAGTGTTTAGGACAGATAATAAAACAGCAATGAGGAAATTTTTCTTGTAAATTCTTTATGCAAGGCAATAAAATCTCTTCTTCTTCTTCTCGAACAGAGGCAAGAAGAATAAGGGGAAAATTCTTTTGATTTTCGCATTTTCTTTCAAGATTATTTTCTTTCAAATTTTTATCTTCAAGCTCTTGTAGTAAATTTCTTGCTTGATCAAATTTCAAATTTTCACGCACAATGAGTTCAATCTTATTTTCTTTGCTTGAAAAAAGTTTGACAAATCTTTGCCCGTCTTCTTCTGAAAGTGCATAGACTTTTTCAGGTGCTAATTTTCTTAAAATAAAGGAAAGTTTTGAAAGGTTTTTGAAAGATTTTTCTGTCATTCTTGCATTGATAAAGCTAAAAGCTATGTTCAAATCTTTACATGCTTTTAAAAGCCCAAGCCATATTTCAGTTTCTATAATATAACAATAACTTGGTGCAATTTCTTTCAAGGCTTTTTTAATAAGACTTGGCTTGTCAAAGGGAGCATAAAAAGCTTTTATATTGTATTCACTATGTGTGTTTGCAAATTTTTCAAAAGTATCTACGCCTTCTTTTGTCCAAGAAAAACAATAGAATATTTTATTTTTATTTTCGCTTTTCGTCAAAAAAGTGCAAGCTAAAAATGCTTCGCCACCAGAAGCGGCATAAAGAAGGATTCTTTCTTTATTCTCTTGATTCTTTGCAATATCATTTTTTTCTATACCATAACTTTTTTTCACAAGTCTTTGCTCAAGACCAAGTGCAAGCCTTTGTTTTTTTGAAAGCAAAGGAATGGCTAAAGTCCATAAAAAGGAATAAATTATAAAGAAAATTTTCATACGAGTTTCAAGAGAGTTAAGAGGATTTTTAAATAAAAGAAGACCCTTTTTTTTCAAAAAGAGTCTTCTTATTTTATTTACATAAAGTAGATAAAGGATATAACAGCAAAGATAGGTACTAAGATACCAACTGACCATGCCATATAGCCAAAGAATGATGGAACTGCAACGCCTTGATCTTGTGCAATAGCACGAACCATGAAGTTAGGAGCATTACCAATATAGGTGACAGCACCCATGAACACAGCACCAGCAGAAATAGCCATCAAGGTTGTTGCCCCTGTTGTCATCAATACAGATGCATCGCCGCCAGCAGCAGTGAAGAATACAAGGTAAGTTGGAGCATTATCAAGGAAGGCAGACAATGTTCCTGTTACCCAGAAATACATCATATTATTTGCTGAACCGTCAGCATTTGAAACAAGACTTACAATTGAAGCTAAACCACCGTTTTCGCCTGCTTTTAGAATAGTAAGAGCAGGAATCATACTAAGGAAGATACCAATAAAGAGTTTTGCAACTTCTGCAATTGGTTCCCAGTTAAAGCCATTAAGTGAACGACATTCTGTTGTTGTGAGTTTAAGTGAAATACCTGCAATAACGAGTAAAAGAGCGTCTTTTAACATATTTTGGTATTCGTAGTGAACATTGTAAATTTCAATTGAGCCGCCTGGCTTCCATGAACCTGACATAAGTACGCAAGCAACAACGCCAGCAAGAAGGATAAAGTTTACTTTACCATCAAAGCCAAGTTTTTCAGTTGAAGTAATTTCTTGAACTGGTTTGCCTTCTTTATTGTATAAAACAGTATCAACTACGTAGTAAATAGCTAAAAGAGCTATGGAAATAAGAAGCATAGGAGTGAAAAGATTAGTTGTTGTCCAGAAGAAACTAACACCTTTCAAAAATCCAAGAAAGAGAGGTGGATCGCCTAAAGGAGAAAGTGAACCACCGATATTTGCAACTAAGAAAATAAAAAATACTACTTGATGAACGCGGTATTTTCTGTGTGAGTTTGCACGAAGAATAGGACGAATAAGGAGCATAGCTGCACCAGTTGTTCCCATTAAAGAAGCAATTGCTGTTCCTATTGCAAGAATAGTTGTGTTGACTAATGGAGTTCCTGCAAGTTGGCCTTTTAAGCGAATGCCGCCAGCAACTGTGAAAAGTGAGAATAATAAAATAATAAAAGGAATATAATCCAAAACAAGAATATGAATCACTTCATAGATTGTGATTGCTGAACCATATACAAAAAAGCATGGAATAACAAATGCAAGTCCCCAGCCAAGTGCTATTTTACCGTAATGGTGATGCCAAAAATGTGGCGCTAAGATAGGTCCTAATGCAATGGATAATAACATACACACAAATGGCACTATCCATAAAAGTGATAGACTTTCTGGCAAATGGGCTGCACCTGGTGCTGCCATTGCACTGAATGGAGCAAGTAAAAAAGCTCCGAATGCAAGCAATAGACTTGATAAAATTGTTCTCATCGAGTTTTTCTCCTAGTTTTTTAATAAAGGTATACACTTTATCTACATAAGCTTTACTATAAAAAACAAAGAATATCAACAAAAAAAATCTTTATTTCAACATTATTATCTAAGTCAAACTGGCTTTGGCAGAAAAATTCGCGTCTATGTGAAAAATTTCTATTGAGCCTCTTCTTGCAATTTCGCTAAATCTTCTTCTAATTTAGTTCTTTTAAAACCTACGCCAACAGTAAAAATTTCCTTACTTTCAGAACGTGAGCTTTGTGGCTTGAAATTCTTTACATTTTTAAAATAAGGCTTTAAAGCTTGTGCTAATTGCTGAAAATCAGGTCCCATAAATATCTTACACACGAAAGTTCCTTCGTTTATTAAATATTTCTTCGCCACTTCAAAGGCTTCAAGACAAAGATCTAAAGAACGCTGTTGATCTGTGAACTTTGTGCCAATAGTAACTGGAGCCATATCGCTGATGACTGCATTAAAAGGTGCGTAAGAAGCGAGTATTTGTTCAAATTCTTCAGAACGATTAAATACATCTTCTTGATGAAATTTTACATTTGATGGGAAATGCGTTGGAGTTGTTTGTATATCACAAGCAATAACAAGGCCATTCTTACCCACATATTCAGCAGCTCCAATCGACCATGATCCAGGTGCAGCCCCAAGATCTAAAACACGCATACCCAGTCCAAATATGCGAAATTTTTTATTTAATTCCTTAAGTTTATAGACTGAACGTGCTGGATAATTTTCTTGTTTAGCTTTTAAAAAAAAGTGATCTCTATATACTTTCATTGCATTTTTCCTTAACATTTATACTAAAAAAAAAGATATAATTATTATACAACAAAGTCAAATAAGCATAAACACAAGCCCTTTTTTTCAACACTCTAACTTTATTTAGAAAAAAAAATCCTTGACTTAATCTTTCCTTATTAGTAAGAATAGTTATTAGTGATAGAAGATATTTTTATCATTCATTTAATTATTTTTGGAGAACTTTATGGCTAAACAATTTGATGTATATAAATGCGACGAATGTGGAAATGTTGTAGAACTTATGCATGCTGCTTCCTCTAATCTTGCTTGTTGTAATCAAGCTATGACACAGATGGACGATTCAAATAAATCAGGTGCTGATGCTACTCATGTTCCAGTAGTTGAAAAAACTGAAAAAGGCTTTAAAATCAGCGTTGGCGAAAAACCACATGTAATGACTGATGAGCATTCAATTTACTTTATTGAAGTAATTATTGGTTCTAATCAAAGAATTTTCCATCTAAAACCTGGTGATGAACCTGTGGTTGAATTTGCTTGTTGCAATACTTGTGATGTTAAAGACGTAATTGTACGTGAATACTGCGACTTACACGGTTTGTGGACCGCAGCTAAGTAATTCTAATTTACACTTTATCTGTTTGAAATTATAGTATAAAAATGAGCACAGCGAACAAAGGCTTTAGCGAGCAAAACAAGAGCCATGCCTCTTGTAAGCGAGGTTTTGTGCACAGCGTGCCAAAACAAATTAGAATCACGTGGACAGCAGCTAAGTAAGTTAATAAAATCAAAATAACATTGTAGGAGAAAAATTATGCAAAAATACGAATGTCAAGTATGTGGTTATGTGTACGATCCAGAAGAAGGCGATTCAGCTGCTAACATCGCTCCTGGCACTTCTTTTGATGACCTTCCTGAAGATTGGGCTTGCCCTATGTGTGGAGTTGGCAAAGACCAATTCTCACCTGCTTAGTGAAGTATAAAAAACAATTTATACTTTCTCAAAAGGCAGAATCAACAGTAAAGTCTTAATTTCTTGGGGAGTGCATAACTCCCCTTCTTGTTTAAAACTTACAAATTGATATAAAAGGCGGTAGTATGAATGAATTTAAATTAGCAAAAGACGTCTATTGGGTTGGAGCTGTTGATTTTAATATACGTTCTTTTCACCATTATTCAACTTCTCCACGCGGAAGCACATATAATGCTTACTTTATCGATGCAGAGAAAAAAACTCTTATCGACACAGTGAGTCGAGATTATTTTGACACTCTTTTGTATCAGCTTTCAAAATACAGTTCTGAAATCAAGATAGATTATATGGTTTGTCTGCATTTAGAACGTGATCATGCTGGCTCTCTTGCAGAAATAGTTGAAAAGTTCAAACCTGAAAAAATATTCTGTTCAAAACTTGGACTTACTTCTTTAAAAGGGCAATTTAATACTGAAGGTTGGAATATTCAAGCTGTTGCAGACGGCGAAACCATTGACTTAGGTAATAAAAAACTCACTTTTTTTGAAACACGTATGCTGCATTGGCCAGATAGTATGGTAGGCTATTTACACGAAGATAATATATTGTTTACAAACGATATTTTTGGACAAAATATTGCTTGCACTTCACGCTGTGCCGACACGGCTGAAGATATAGGCAGATCTATTTTATACGAAGAAATGAAATCTTATTATGGAAATATCATTCTTCCTCAATCAAATTTAGTGCTTAAAGCCTTAGAAAAAATCAAGAATCTAAATGTTCCTATAGATATCCTTGCCCCTGATCATGGCCTTATTTTCAGAAAACCAGAAGATGTAGAATTTGCTTTCAAATGCTATGAAGAATTTGCTACACAAAGCTTCAAAAAAGCTGCTGTAATAGCCTATGATAGCATGTGGGGAGCTACTGAAAAAATGGCACAAATCATTGGCGATACTTTATTAGAAGAAGGCATTCCTTTCAAAGCTGTAGACGTGCAAAAAAACCATGTTGCCGAAGTTATGGCTGCTTTTATGGACGCTTCTATTCTGCTTTTAGGCTCTTCAACAAGAAATAACAATCCAATGTCAAATATGATGATGCTTGTTTCACACTTCAAAGGTTTAGCACCAAAAAATAGATACGGTGCTACTTTTGGCTCTTATGGTTGGTCTGGTGAAGCTCCTAAGTTACTCACAGAAGAATTAGAAAAAATGAAATTTGAAATACTTTCAGAGCCTTTACGCATTCAATACGGCCTTTCAAAAGAACATGAAGAACAATGTAAAGAATTTGCAAAGAAATTAGCTGATACTATAAATAAAATTGAGGCTTAATTTCAAGAAACATCTTATACTTACATAAATTTATATTTCCTCAACAACAAAGGATATTTTATTTGTAATTTTTAAAATCGCAAATAAAACCCTAAAATAAATGACTTTTCTACATGAAAAGTCATTTATTTTTTATTTGCACAAATTGATATATTGACATATGTCGATATGTGTATTATCTCAATTCTACCAAAACAAAGCAAGCTAGAAATGAGGATTTTATTAATGGACGAAAACGAAAAAAGAGCTAAGATTTTCAAGGCTTTTTGCGATGCAAACAGAATAAATCTACTTTCTTTATTACAAAATGGAGAAAAATGTGCATGTGAATTACTTGAAGAAATTAACATTGGCCAGCCTACGCTCTCGCATCATATGAAAATTCTTTGCGATGCAAAAATTGTTATTTCTCAAAAAATTGGCAAGATGACATTTTACCGACTAAACAAAGAAGGCATTGACATGGCAAAAAGTATATTAGAAGAGATAACACAATTTAAATCTAATATACCATCACGTTACGCAATATAACCTATAATAAGCCTAAGGAAAAAACATGGAAAATAAAAATTCAGGTATAAGTTTTTTTGAACGATATCTCACTGTTTGGGTACTTTTATGTATGGCAGTGGGAATTTTAATCAGTAACTATCTCCCACAAGCTGCAATTTTTCTAAAAAAACTTGAATACGCAAATATCTCAATTCCAATTGCTGTGCTGATTTGGCTTATGATCTATCCAATGATGCTTAAAGTGGATTTTGAAAGTGTTAAAAATGTTGGTAGAAATCCTAAAGGCCTCTATGTTACTTGGATTGTGAACTGGCTCATAAAGCCTTTTACCATGTTTGCTATAGCCTATGTCTTTTTCTACTATATCTTTGCTGCCTTTATTCCAGCAGATTTAGCAAAAGATTATCTAGCAGGTGCGGTTTTGCTTGGTGCTGCTCCTTGTACGGCTATGGTTTTTGTTTGGTCGCATCTCACAAAGGGCGATTCTGCTTATACTGTTGTGCAAGTAGCAACAAATGATTTGATTATTCTTCTTGCTTTCACCCCAACCGTAGCATTTTTATTAGGCGTGAGCGGAATTGTCGTTCCCTGGGACACTCTTATCTTGTCTGTTGTTCTCTTTGTAGTTATTCCCCTCGCAGCTGGAATATTCACAAGAAGCATCATCACAAAGAAAAGTGGAAAAGCATATTTCGAACAAGTATTTATCCCAAAATTTGGTAATACGACTATAGTTGGCTTACTTCTCACTCTCACATTGATCTTTATCTTTCAAGGTGAAGTTGTAGTGAATAATCCATTACATATAGTATTAATAGCTATTCCCCTCACAATACAAACTATTTTAATTTTCTTTCTGGCATACAGAGCATCAAAATCTATGAATTTACCACATAATGTTGCCGCTCCTGCTGGGATGATTGGTGCGTCGAATTTCTTTGAACTTTCTGTCGCAGTTGCAATTTCTTTATTTGGTACACAAAGCCCTGTTGCCCTTGCGACTATTGTTGGAGTTTTAGTCGAAGTGCCACTTATGCTTATGCTTGTAAAATATTCAAATAACACAAGAAATCAATTTAAAAACTAATCTATTATAGATTAATAAAAAAGGAACTTTATAATGGCAAATGTGGAATTATTAAAAGAAGGCATAAATTCAGATTGTCCTTGTCCAAAAAAAACCTGTCCTAATAATGGCAGATGTGCTCCTTGCGTGATCAAACACAAATTAACAGATAGCTTACCTTATTGTCTTTTCTTGGACAATGAAGGCGATAAGAGTTTGAAAAACTTCTATAAAAAGCTTAAAGCAAGATTTGAAAACGAAGAATAAGATATCTTTTCTTCTTTAGGATAAATATTCACAAAAAAAGCACTAATAAAAAAATAAGGTGCTTTTTTTTATTGCTTTATCTCAAGAAAAATTTTACTTTTTTTTAAACAGAATAAAAAAATATTAAACAATATAAAAACAGAGAGGACCTAATGAGACGTAAAGAAACACAAATCACAGATAATGAAACAATAGACAGCATTATAAAAAACACTCTTTGTTGTCGTTTAGGCTTTTGTGAAAACAATATTGCTTATATTGTGCCTATGAGTTTTGGTTTTGAATGTATTGAAAATAAAAGAATTCTTTATTTCCATTCTGCTTTTGAGGGCAGAAAAATAGAACTTCTTAAAAAAGCTATTGAAGCAGATTTACCAATAAGTTTTGAAATTGACACAGAGCCAAAGATAGACGGTAAAGACAGTGTTGCTTGCAGCTATACTGTGCATTTCTTTTCTCTTATGGGACTTGGCAAAGCTTCATTTATTGAAACAAAAGAAGAAAAAATCCACGCCTTAAATGAAATCATGTTTCAAAATACAAAGAAAACAGAATGGACTTATAATGATAAAAGCGTAGAAAATGTGTGCGTCTTTAAACTTGAAGTGATAGAATTGTCTGCCAAAGAAAAGAAAAAATAAAAGAGAGTATTTCATGTCTATTTCAGAACATGTCTTTATAAAAAATGGCGAACTTATCTTAGCTTTAGATTATGTCTTGAATGAAGAAGAAAAGGCAAGGATAAAAGAAGCTAATATCAAAGTAAAATACAAAGATAAAGAAGGGCGACTCTTTATTAAAGACCAAAGCAATTCTTTCATTCCTATTCACCCTTTATTAAATCAAAAAAACAAAGAAGATACCATACAAGACGAGAAAAAACTAAACTTTCAAAAATTCAAACAATACCAAGAAATAAAATCCTATACCGCTCTTAATGCAGAAGAAAATATATTTAAAGGCGATATACAAATCAAATTCCGCAGTGAATTAGACGATTGCCTTGCGCATATTCTTTTTTTATACACGAGAACAAAGAAAGAAAAAGTGAAAATTTGGCTCAATTCTATGCGTTCGATCTTGGGCAATGTCATGGCGGCAACTTGTATGGATTTTATACTTGAACCTTTTGAAATTGATGGCCTTTTAGCTGATGAAATACATAAATATTCACACACACCTTTAAAATATCTAAAACACGATCATATAGTTCCAAGCTTTGAACATGGTATAGAATGCATACAAATCAATACCTTAAGAACAAAGATACGCATGTGTGAAGTATCTGCTTATTCGATTTATGCTAGACAAAACACTATCACTCGTCCTGATATCCTCTATACCCTCAATCGCCTTTCCTCTGCTTGCTATGTGCTTATGATAATGCTTGTACAAGAAGAGCAAAGTTCAATAAATAAAGAAGATTAAAGCTAAAAAGCTTAAGTTTTTTACAAATTCACCGATTTTAATACTATGCCCTCGCATAATTTATTATATAATGGTGAAAAGATATCATTTTTTCATTTATAATAAATATCAATTAACTTGTTTTTTTGAATAAGCTAGATTATAATTTATTCAAAATAAATTTAAGGAATATATAATGGTAAAAGTCTTGATTGTGGATGATTCGCTCTTTATGCGTAATTCTATACAAAAAATGCTCACTTCCTCAGCTGACATCGAAGTAATAGGAATGGCAAAAAATGGTAAAGAAGGCTTAGAAAAAGCAAAAGAATTACAACCAGATCTCATAACTCTTGACATTGAAATGCCAATTATGGACGGTCTTACAATGCTTGAAGAGCTAATGAAGACAAATCCAACTCCTGTTCTTATGGTGAGTTCGCTCACAATGGCAGGTGCTGAAGCAACTTTCAAAGCTCTTGAACTTGGTGCTATCGACTTTATTCCTAAATATAGCGACGATTCTTTTTCTTTAACAGATTTACAGAAAAATATTTGTGATAAAGTTCTTGCAGTTGGAAGAAAAGGACGTTTTATGCAGTTGAGAAATCGTATGGCTGCAACAAGTAAAAGCTCTGCTGCTTCTGCCTTCACTTCTTCTTTATTTTCTAAGACTTCAGCATCTTCTAGTGCTACTGCAAATAAAAGTTCTACAAGTCCGACAAGCAATCTTAGAGAAAGCGTTTCAGCCGCTGTAGCAGGCATTAAAAGCACATCTAAAGCCACACCTACTGGCTCTTTAAAACGTAATTATATTGGTATTGGCATCTCAACTGGTGGCCCTCCTGCTATTCAAAAAGTTCTTGCTGCTTTGCCAGAAGATTTCAAACCAAGCATAATCATAGCTCAGCATATGCCTGCCACATTTACTAAGGCTTTTGCAGACAGATTAAACAATATCTGTAAAATCACAGTTAAAGAAGCAGAAGAAGGCGAAATTATCAAGCCTTCACACGCTTATGTTGCTCCTGGTGGAATGCATTTAAGTTTGAAAAAAGCTGCTGCTGGCCTTAAAGTTTGCCTTTCTGTAGAACCAAAAACAGAACTTTATAAACCTTCTGCAAATGTCTTATTTGAATCCCTTGCAGAAGTTGCAAAAAATTCTCTTGGCGTTATCATGACAGGCATGGGAAGTGATGGCGTTAACGGCTTGACTACTTTTAAACAAAAAGGCGGCAAGGTTATTGCGCAAGACGAAGCCTCTTGTGTTGTCTACGGCATGCCAAAAGCAGTTGTTGATGCTGGAATTGCAGATACTATTGTTGATGTAGACAAGATAGCAGACTCTATTTTAGAGGCAATTTACTCATAGATAGAATGGAAAAGACACATGACTTCTACACAAAATAAAGACACATCAAATTTTTTGAAGCCAAACAATCCTTTTGAAAAAGATAAGCAGAAAACTATACCCTTGCCTACTGTCAAAAAGGGAGTGAGAAGCACTTATAAAAAACCAAGTAAAACTCCTCTTGCTGATGAAAACAAGGGCTCTACTGCTACAATCGAAACAAAAGAGTCTACAAAAAACACACTAAATTCAGATAGTTTCAACACTTCCTATAATAAAAGTATTGAACAAAATAATACTATTACTGAATTACGCTCTCGTCTTTTAGAAAAAGAGAAATCTGCTTTATTGTCTAAAATCCCTTCACAGTCAACAAGTTCAACTCTTCCAACAAATCCTAAAAGCTCGACTGTAAGTTCGACAACAAGTTCTGCTACAAATCCAGCAACAAGTTCAGCTACTGCTTCTTTTCGTGCATCTTCTGCAAGTACAACAAGTTCGCACACGAGTACGACTACAACTGCTAATCCGAGTTTTCACGAAAGAATGCAAAAGCTTACAAATAATACAGCTACAAAAGATACAAAAAGTCCCAACTCTCTTACGAATAAACTTAATATCGTGAATTCGCATTCACTTATTTCTTCAACTGCTTCAAATCTTTCAAAAACTTCAAGTTCTTCTGGCCTAGCAAGCAGCCAAACAAGATCTGCTTCTATCTTAGACAGAAATAAAGAAACACAAAAAAGCACTCCTACTTTTGCGACAAATTCTCCTACAAGCACTACAAAATCCTCCACTTCAAGCTCAGCAAAAAATTCTTTAAATTCTGATATTTCTGATGCAGAATTTATAAAATTGAGAGATTTTCTCTATGAGCAGAGCGGTATTTTTGTGACAGAGACAAGAAAATATCTCTTTAAAAACAGATTGTTAGGAAGATTAAATGAATTAGAGCTCAACTCTTACGATGAATATTATAACTATTTAAAAACTAAAGATTCTAGTAAGAAAGAGCTTAATAAATTCTACGAACAAATGACAACAAATGAAACCTCTTTCTTTAGAAATGTTCCGCAATTAAATACTGTGAATGAGCAAGTTTTCAAGAAATACATTGAGTTGAATAGAAAAGAGAAGAAATTAAATATCTTTTCAGCTGGCTGTTCAAGCGGCGAAGAACCATATACTCTTGCAATCATGTTGCAAGAACTTCTCAAAGCAGAAAAAAATCAATGGAAAATCAAGATCACTGCTGGCGATCTTTCCCCTGCTATGCTTGTTGCGGCACACGAAGGCTTGTATAATGAATATTCTTTAAGAACAACACCAAAAGAGTATATTAATAAATATTTTACGCAAAAAAGTAGTCTTTTTGAAATCTCTCCAGAGATCAAAAAATTGGTTTCTTTTACCCAAATAAATCTTAATGACAGAGCAATGGTAAAAAAGCTTGTTCCTCAATCAGACATTGTTTTTTGTAGAAATGTTATTATTTACTTTGACGAAGAAGTAAAAAGAAACGTTGTTACAGGTTTTTATGAGAATCTTATACCTGGTGGTTCGCTGGTTATTGGACATTCTGAAACTCTTAACAATATTTCAGACAAATTTGAAGTGAATTATCTGCCAAATACGCAAGTGTACACAAAGATATAAAACGAAAAAACATATATATACAAAATAAAAAACCTCTGCAAGCAGAGGTTTTTTATTTTGTATAATTTTTTGATTATTTTAAAAGTAAGACATATTGCTTTAAGCTGTCATCTGTATTTCTTTCTTCGCAGGCGAAGTTGCCATCAAATACATTTCGTGCGGATCAAGAATAAGAATAACAGAACCATCGCCCATGATAGTCGCACCAGAAATACCTCGTAATTCGTGTAGCATTCCTAATGGCTTAATAACAATTTCTTGTCTTTCTAATAATTTATCTACAATAACACCAAGTCTTCTACCATTTGCATGAATAATAACTATAGAAAGCATTTCAGGCAATTCATCATAACTTGGTTTGAGATTGAAAAGTTCAGCCATAGTGATAAGTCCAAGCACTTCACCACGAAGTGTCACACATTTTCTGCCCTTGATATCAGATAAAGTGCTTGTTTCAATCTTAGTCGTTTCTGAAACAGCATCAAGAGGAATAGCATAATTGTGCCCTGAAACATTCACCATAAGAGCATCAATGATAGCTAATGTGAGCGGTAAAGACAAAGTAAAGCAAGTGCCTTTACCAAGTTCTGTATTCGTGCTTACACTACCTTTCAAGTTTTTGATATTTGTTTTCACAACGTCCATACCAACGCCACGCCCTGAAATATCTGTAATTTCAGCAGCCGAAGAGAAACCTGGAGCAAAGATAAGATCAACAGCATCTCTATCGTCTAAAGCTTTTGCGTCTTCTAGACTAATAATACCTTTTTTAACAGCTACTTCACGCATAACTTCGGGATCAATACCCTTGCCATCGTCTTCGATTTCAATCATAACAGAGTTTCCTTTATGGAAAGCTCTTAAAGTAACTTTTCCTTTAGCCGATTTACCAGCTGCTAATCTTGCTTCAGCTGATTCTATGCCGTGATCCACAGAATTTCGGATAAGGTGAACTAATGGATCGCCTATAACTTCCACAACGTTCTTATCTAGTTCTGTTTCTTCACCCTCAAGCACTATATCAACTTCCTTTCCGCTTTTACGAGAAAGATCTCGTACAAGACGTGGGAATCTTGAGAATACACTTGAAACTGGCACCATTCGCACTTTCATAATTGTGTCTTGTAATTCGTCTGAAATACGTGCGAGGCCATAAGTTGTTTCGGATAAATCTTGAGCAATATTACCAATATTCACTTCTTCTGGCTTGTTCTCAAGATGTCTTGCTATCATGGCATATCTATTTCTATTGATGATAAGCTCACCAATCAAGTTCATAAGATGATCTAATTTTTCGTGATCAACACGAATAGTAGAAGCTGTTTTTGTTTCAGCTGGCGGTGCGGCAGCAGCTTTTGCAGGTGCTTTTGCTGCGGCTTTTGGGGCACTTTCTTTTTTAGGACTCTCTTTTGGAGCCGGTGCTGGAGCCGCAGGTGCTGGAGCCGCTGGTGCTGGAGCCGCTGGTGCTGGAGCCGCTGGTGCTGCTTTTACTTCAGGCTTAGCTTCTGCTTTAGTTTCTGCTTTAGTTTCTGCTTTAGTTTCTGCTTTAGCTTCAACACTTTCTGCTACTGCCTGTTCTTGCGTTTCAGCAACTACAGGAGCATTTTCGCTAACAGCCCTTACAGCTACACAGATATTAGGATTTTCAACATTCTCAGACATTTCAAAAATAATCGCTATTTCTTGCTTTAAGATGTCAAGCATGAGCGAGAAATCCATATCTGATTTACGTGCTTGATCAACTAAACCTGCTGTGATTTTTGCGTATTCAGCAACATCTTTTGCATTCGCTTGCATTGAAAGATCTTCAACAATTTTTATTGTTTCATAAACATTATTGATTTTTTCAGGTTGATCAGCATTTTTATCTAATTCAGATAAATAAGTATTTAAAAGAGACTTTTGTTCTTCTACACAAACTTTATATGTAGAAGCTGAATTTTCATTATTTTCTGCAAAGGCCACAGTTTTTTCTCCATAAATGCTTGGAGGAAGCTCAAAAATATTTTCAGCAATACCTTTTTGCAATTGAATAATAAGTTCTTGGATATTAAACGGAACAACACTTGCTTTTGTGATATCGATTTTTTTAATTAAAGAACCCATAACATCTGTTACTAAGAGCAATAAGTCAATTAAAGGAGCTGTAACAGCTTGATCGCCATGCCTTACTTTATTGAGTAAAGTTTCGGCTTCGTGCGTTAGACTATTGAGTTCTTTATAGTCAACAATACCACTATTTCCTTTGATATTGTGGAAATAACGGAAAGTATCGTTTACAGAATCTTGATTACCTTCTGGATCTCTTTCAAGCAAGAGCAGATTTGCATTAATATTTTCTATATTTTCAAAAGATTCTTCAACAAATTCTTTTAGATGTCCACCACCAAATGAAACCAATGCTGCTTCAGGTAAAATTTCAAGTTTTTCTACCCATTCTTTTGGTGTCAATACATCTACAATTTGTTGTGTAGAACTTGCACTTGTTGAAATTTCATTTTCAGTTGCCTTTTGAGCAAGAGAGGTACTAGCTATGCTTTCTTGATTTTCTTCTATCATTGCGTCGCCTTTTTCTGAAATAGAATTTAAATCTTCTTCTGCTACAGGTATTTCACTCGCATCTACAGACATCTGAACAGCTGTATCTTCGTTATTTTGAGAATCATCGTCCTCATCATTTGAAGCAGAGTGAATAACAGGTGTTTCACCACGCAAGATAGCATCAAGAGCTTGCGCTAAATCACTATAGTCTGCGTCTCCTTCAGAATTTGATGAAGCAAGATTATTGATCATCCTTTCTAAAGCATCTGTAACAGCTAATATAACATCCATTATTTCAGAAGTTATGCCTATAGTGCCCTTACGCAATTCATCAAGAACATTTTCGCCTCTATGGGCTAAATTATTGATTTTATTTAATCCCAAGAAACCTGACGCACCTTTCAACGAATGCATAGGACGAAAGATATCATTAAGAAGATTCAAGTTATCAGGCTCTCTTTCAAGCTCTAATAAGTTTGGTTCTATCGTCTCCAAATGTTCTTTTGCCTCAATTATAAAATCAGCAAATAATTCGGGATCTTCAAATTCGATACTCATAGTTTTCATCCATTTGTTTCAGAATATAAGAATTAGTGTAAGTGTAAACTAATATTTATATCGTCTGCTTTTTAAATTTCTTTAGAGAAAAGTAATTTTTTCCTCACAGAAAGGTTTTTTTATTCAATTTATTGACATGATGCAAAAAACGTACCAAGAAAAAAAGAAAAACTCAATAAAAACACAAAGAAAAGAAATACTATAAAAAAAGCATAGCAAAAAAATGTTAAGAAAACAAGCCCTATCTCATAAATAAAGGCCTTAATATTTCAAAGATTTCAAACATTAAGGCCTTTTTTATAAAAAAAATTATTTTTCTTCAATCATCTTCACAAAAAGCTCGCCAAATTCTTTTGTCCCCACACTTGTAGCATCTTCCATTTGATTAGCAAGATCTGGAGTAAGCATTTTTTTCTCTACTAAAAGTTCAAAAATCTCTGTCACCAAATCAGAAGCCTTGTTCCAACCAAGATGCTCAAGCATCATACAAGCTGAAAAAAGTAAGGAGCATGGATTAGCTGTATTTTTTCCAGCATTATCAGGAGCTGTGCCATGTGTAGCTTCAAATAAAGCAAGTTTATCCGACATATTAACACCAGGTGCCAAACCTAAACCGCCAACTTGAGCGGCAAGAGCGTCTGAAATATAGTCACCATTGAGATTTGGGCAAGCAAGTACTGAAAATTGTTCAGGATACAATAAAGCCTTTTGGAACATTGCATCTGCAATAACATCTTGAATAAGAATTTTTTTAGGACTTTCGCCATGTGTATAAGTTATATCACCAAATTCTTCCTTGGCAACTTCATAACCCCAAGCCCTAAAACCACCCTCTGTGAATTTCATAATATTACCCTTATGCACTAAGGTCACAGAAGGAAGATTGTGTTTATCAGCATATTCTATAGCCGCTCTCACCAATCTTTTAGACTTTTCTTCCGACATAGGCTTTATGCCAAGAGCACAGTCTTTATGCAAATCTGTTCCCATATTAGCATTTAGAAAGTTTATTAATTCAACAGCTTGTTCACTTTTTGCCGCATATTCAATGCCCATATAAACATCTTCAGTATTTTCCCTAAATATCACCATATTAACTTTTTCAGGAGTACGGCATGGGCTCACAATACCCTTAAAATATCTGACAGGACGAATACATGCATATAAATCAAAAATTTGTCTCAAAGTCACATTCAAAGAACGAAAACCCTTGCCAACAGGAGTTCCTAAAGGGCCTTTAATAGCTATATCAGCATTTTTCAAGGCGTCTATTGTCTCTTGTGGCAAAAGTTCATTTGTCAAAGCATAAGCCTTTTCACCCGCTAAAAGTTCTTTCCACTCAATACTATGTTCATCATTATAGCATTTTTTAAGTGCTGCATTGATGATTGGTTGTGTAACTTCCCAAATTTCCTTACCAATTCCATCGCCTTCGATCCAGTATACTGTCTTTTTCATCTCTACTTCCTTCGTGCTACAAATATAAAAACTGTCTAAATATAAAAAAGTGAAGCAGAAAAGGCAAGAGAAAATAAAGAGCTATGTCTCCGACGAGTATATGTCTCCGACGGGCAAAGGGGCACGCCCCCTTTGCAAACCCGAATAAGGCAAGAAAAGTATGAAATAATTTAACTAAAGAAGAAAAGATTTATTTTTTTATTTGCGAAAAAGTTTTAAAGTTTTGTTGCTTCGCACCAAAACATTAAATACTGTTTCGCTTTAAAATGGTAAGAATTTAGTTTTAACAAAGAATAAGTTAGCATTTGTCACTACGTTCCAAATGTGATTTCAGTATTAATTTTAATAATGCAGAACTATTTATCCTATTAAAAACGAGTCTTAGACATTTCATCCTCTGCTAACGACTTAATTCTTTGCACAAAATCAACTTACACACATTTGGAACGCAGTGACAAATGGAAAATTACATTATGTGGATTGGATTTTTAAAATTTTAAAGCGAAACAGTATTTAAGAGTGAAAGGCGAGAGCCTTGAACTCTTAAAACTTTTTCGCAAATAAAAAAATAAACTTCCTTCTTTAGCTAAAACCCTACGCACGCACCTTGCCTTATTCGGGTTTCCAAAGGGGGCGTGCCCCTTTGGCCGTCGGAGACAAAAAAAACATAGAAAACAAAACTTATTCTAATGCATCTTTTTTATTTTCTTCAAGAGCCAAATCTTCTTTTATATTCCTAAAGAGGTGTGAAAGAATGGAATTTGAAACCATGAATCCATGTCTTGTGAGTCGGACATAACCATTTAATATGCGTATAAGGCCATTTTCGTGTAGAGCTTGTATAA
>CAYJAZ010000009.1:86412-109557 GCA_964368455.1 uncultured Desulfovibrionaceae bacterium | reverse complement strand
AAATATATTTATAAGAGCTTTTGACAACACTAACTACCATGATGTTTATGGCATGTCTGCTTCTGGTAAAGGCAATCATTATTTACTTAACAAGAGCATTATAGATGTTCAGACAAATGATGAATATGCTCGTGGCATGTTTGCTTCTGGTATCGGCAATCACACGCTCATAAATGAGGGAACTATCACAGCCACAAGCACAGAAATTGGAACAGCCCATGGCATGTATGTTGAAAGTAATGGCAATCACAAATTAACAAATAGTGGAACTCTCACAGCCACAAGTACAGATGATAGTGCATACGGCATGTATGTTAATGGTGCTGGCAATCACACATTAACAAATAGTGGAACTCTCACAGCTACAAGTAGAGATGATAGTGCATACGGCATGCGTGCTGAAGGTGCTGCTGGCAGTCAATTAATAAATAGTGGAACTATCACAACTACAAGTACAAGTACAGATATAAGTAATGATAGTGCATACGGCATGTATGCTGATGGTGATGGCAATCAATTAATAAATAGTGGAACTCTCACAGTTAAAAGTACAGATACCAGAGCATATGGCATGTATGCTGATGGTGATGGCAATCAAATAATGAATAGTGGAACTATTAATACTACAAGTACAGATGGAGTTGCATACGGCATGTATGCTGAAGAGGACGGCAATCACAAATTAACAAATAGTGGAACTATTAATGCTACAAGCACAGGTGCCTCAGTCTACGGCATGTATGCTGAAGATGATGGCAATCACACATTAACAAATAGTGGAACTATCACAGCTAAAACTGAAACCATTTATGCATACGGCATGTTTGCTGATGGTGCTGGCAATCACAAATTAACAAATAGTGGAACTATTAATGCTACAAGTATAAAGGATAGAGTGTACGGCATATACGCTTATGGTGCTGGCAATCACAAATTAACAAATAGTGGAATTATTAATGTCACAAGTTCAGATATCAATGCATACGGCATTTATTTTGCAGGAACAAATAATAATAATGACGTGCATTTAGTAAATAACACAGGTATTATTAATGCAAATGCAGTTAATGGCAAAGCCTTTGAAGTATATGCAAATGCTTCTTACTCTATAGGCACTTACGCTACTACCTTGCGTACATGGACTGTTGATGACGCTGTTTTTGGAACAGGCCATTCAAGCGAGACAGTAACTTTTGCTGATTCTACATTGATTCTTCGTCCAGGAACAAAGGCACAAGGTTTTGAATACGATACAAAATACGAAGTCACTGATATGGTAGTCAATTACACTACAAGTTCTTCTGGTGGTTCTTCTCCTGATGTAATCTTAGGAACAATACAAAATGCCATAACAGAAGTACCTTTCCTTATAGCAAATCTTGATAATAGTGTTCAAGGAAAGCCAACAGTAAGTCTTAGCAGAAATGTGAATGAAGACACAGTTTCGCCTGTGCAATTAACAAAGCTTTCTGTAGGCAATGTACATAATAAAACTACAAGATTAGCAAATAGAAAAATCAATAAGATGATTGAAAAACGTATGGCTAAAAACTTGAAACAAGTTTCTCAAAAAGCCTATGAACAAGGCGTGATTTTAGCAGGCGATATGATAACTTATGCTCCTAGCTACCAAGAAAATAAATGGGCAATCTATTTAGATGCTTATGCTGGCTATTCAGGAAATAGTGAATACAATTTCGGCACACACACTAAGGGCATGACATTAGGCGGAGAAAAAGCAATATCCGATAAACTCAATGTTGGCTTTGCTTTAGACTTTAGTGATTCTGCAACTGACGGCCAAGACGGTTTAATTGCAGATTCAACAGACATTACTTTAGCAGCAAATGCAGATTATTTCATCAATTCTAATTGGTATGTGTCTGGAACTATGGCTCTAAGTTTTGGCGAAAATGATATGGATTATATGATTTCTCCACTATTATACGCAGAAGATAATTTCAATTCTCAAGCTTTCTATATGGCTGTAAATACAGGTTATGTTTATGAAATCAATGAGAATAATATCGTCGTGCCAGAATTTGGACTTTCCTATCTTTATAGCCAAAACGACGATATCACAATTGATTTTGCCTCTTCTGATGTTTATGACATGCATATAGCTAACGATAGCTTCTCAGCTCTCTACGCAAATCTTATGGTGACATGGCAAGGACAATACGATACAAGTTTTGGTGTATTACGTCCTAGTGCTGGACTTGGTATACGTCAAAACTTGACTGGTTCTGACTTTGATTCAAGCATACAAGCTCTTGGCTCAAACTTTGATACAGTTGTGACTGAAGACGATACCACCTTCCTCACAAATCTTGGCCTAGAATGGCAAAATGGCAATTTCAGCATGGGTGTGAGCTATAGCGGCGGCTTTGGTAGCGATCAAAGTTCGCATGTTGGTAATATTAAGTTCCGTTACGAATTCTAGAAACCTTATTTTGGCTCGCTAGCATCGTTATAGAAAATTTTTCTTTCCGTCATTTAGGGCTTACTAAACTCCGTCAAGAAAAATTTTCTATGCCTTGCTATCAAACCAAACTAAGACTTTTTGTTTTTGAAATTGAGTTTTTAAAAACACTTTCTGCTTAAATAACTAGACTCCTAGGTCAAAGCTTCGCTTTTTTACTGAGTGATGAAATAGATTAAATCTTTATCTCATTCAGAGGAGCGTAGCGACGTAGGAGTCTAGTTATTTAAGTTTTTATAATATTTTTTTACTTTTGCAATAAAAAGTTATTTTTTATTTTCCAGCAAGTTCTATCAATCTTAATAATTGATGTGTAAAGCCAGCTTCGTTATCATACCATATAATAAGTTTGAGCATTGTTCCGTCGATAACCTTTGTGCTCATGCCATCAACAACACCGCCTTGTGTCATGCCAAGATAGTCAACAGAAACTAAAGGTTCGTCGCTAAAGCCCATATTTTCTTTGAGCACGCTATTTGCAGCGGCTTTTAATACAGCATTAACTTCTTCGATAGATGTTGGTCTTTCTAATTCGTATGTCACATCAACTAAAGAAACATTTGGTACAGGAACTCGAACAGCCATACCATCAATCTTGCCATCTAAAGCAGGGTAAACAAGGCCGATAGCCTTTGCTGCACCTGTTGAAGTTGGAATCATGCTTAGAGCACACGCTCTTGCACGTCTTGGATCAGAGTGAGAACCGTCTAAGATACGTTGACTCATTGTATAGGAGTGTATGGTAGTCATAATGCCATGCTTCACTCCAAAGTTTTCGTGAATAACTTTTGAAGCAGGTGCAAGGCAATTTGTTGTACATGATGCAGCTGAAAGAACAAGATGTTCTTTTTTGTTGTATTCATTGTCGTTCACGCCCATAACAATAGTAACATCTGCACCTTTTGCAGGAGCTGACATAATAACTTTCTTTGCACCACAATCTAAATGTTGTGCTAAACCATGTCTATCCTTGATTGTGCCTGTTGTTTCAACAACAATATCAACATTCAATTTTTTCCAAATCCATGATCCAGTCATTTGACGAGTAATTATGACTTGCTTACCGTTGATAATCAAACCTTGATCGTTGAATTCAACAGGGAAATCAACCTTGCCATGAACAGAATCGTATTTGAGCAATCTTGCAAGAGATTCATTTGTTGCTCTTGCATTTATAGCTACTAATTCTATATCATCTCTTGTTGCAAGAAGTCTTGTAAGATATCTGCCAATTCTACCAAAACCATTTAACGCTATGCGTAAAGCCATACTGCTCCCCCAAAAAAAATAAATAATTAAGCTTTATTCGAACAACCTAAAACATTTTTAATCTTTCTTTGTACCATCTCTTTTACGGCTTCACGAGCAGGTTTAAGATAAGAACGTGGATCAAACTCACTTGGTTTTTCAGCTAAAACTTGACGTATATTTGCTGTCATTGCAAGTCTGATATCTGAATCTATATTAATTTTACAAACAGCCATTGAAGCTGCTTTTCTAAGCATATCTTCTGGAATACCTGCAGCACCAGATAATTGTCCGCCGTATTTGTTCACCATTTCAACAAATTCAGTTGGAACAGAAGAAGCACCGTGCAAAACAAGTGGATAATTTGGCATAAGATTGCCAATTTTTTCAAGAATATCAAATTTTAATTCAGATGAACCCTTGAATTTATACGCTCCATGGCTTGTGCCAATTGCAATAGCAAGAGAATCACAGCCAGTTCTTTCGACAAATTCAACAGCTTGATCTGGATCTGTGAACACATGTTCCGCACTTGAAACATGGCCTTCAATACCTTCAAGTCTGCCTAATTCAGCTTCAACCCAAACACCTCTTTCGTGTGCATATTCAACAACTTTCTTAGTGACGCCAATATTTTCTTCAAAATCAAGATGTGAACCATCTATCATAACAGAAGTAAAACCGCCATCTATACAAGCTTTACAAAGTTCAAAATCTGGACCATGGTCAAGATGGAGAACAACAGGAAGATCTGCTTCTTCCAAGCCAGCTTCAATAAGTTTTAAAATATAGTTTTGCCCAGCATATTTTCTTGCTCCAGCAGAAACTTGTAAGATTAAAGGCGCGTTTTCTTCTGCACCTGCTTGCATAATGCCTTGAATTATTTCCATATTATTGACATTAAAAGCACCAATAGCATATTTTTCTTTATATGCTCTTTCAAACATTGCCCTTGGATTCACTAGTGGCATAAGAAGACCCCCATGAAGAATGTAGTTAAGATTATAAATTCATAAACAATTTATCTACAAGAAAATTAACACTTTTTTTATTTATTATCAAGAATTTTTTCTTTATTGTTTTACGCAATATCCTCGTAAATTTGAAAAAAATAAGCTAAAAAGTCTTTTTTAAACAAAAAAATAAAAGAAGATTTAAACAATGCTCTAAAGAATATAGAAAAAATAAATTTTGAATTAATATATTTTATACAAAAAAATAAATTTAAAGTAGTGTAATTTTCATAGCTTACTGACTTGCTTTTTAATTAAAATATTATTATATTAAAGATGCTCTATTTTATATTAAATTTACTAATGAGATTAATTCCTACTTGCTAAAGAATAATTTTAATGTATACTTTACGAAGTAAAGAAAAGGAACAAAAATGAAGAAAAAATCTTTTACTCCATATATTATAGCATTTGTGCTTTTTATTGGTGGCTTAGGAGGCATGGTGTATTCGGGCTTAAACGAGGGAAGTGTATACTTTCTTAACGTTTCCGAAGCTTTAGCAGCACAAGAAAAAGGGCAAACTGAAGATAATTCTATGCGTTTATTTGGAAATGTAGGCTCTTATACAAAAAATGCCTCAGGAAATAGCGTGGAATTTGTTTTGATAGATCCAGAAATGCCTGAACAAACAATGACAGTTGTTTATAGTGGAATTATTCCAGATACTTTTGATGAAGGTATTGAAGTTATTTTAGAAGGAAGGCTTGTGCAAAAAGCTTCTTTCCAAGCTGAAACTTTAATGACAAAATGCCCATCAAAATACGAAAAAGAAAACCGCACTTAATTAATATTTTTTAAAGGAACAATATGTATACTTTAGCTCATGTTTTAGAGCTCTTCACACTTGTTTGTGCATTGCTTGGTGTCACTTTGGCATGCCTTTCACTCTATGAGAATAAACCATCAAAATATTTAGCTCTTGTTGAAAAAGCAAGTATAGGCCTTACAAGTGGACATATATTAGCTTCGCTTATCTTGCTCTATGCTTTGATAACTTATGATTTTTCTGTTGACTATGTTGCAGGGTATACAGATTTAACTCTTCCTCTTTTTTATAGATTGACAGCTTTTTGGGCTGGACAAGCTGGCTCATTACTTTTTTGGGCTCTTATGGTTGCTATTTGTGGTGCATGTTTTCAGCTCACAGAAAGCTATAGATCTTTTAGCGATGAAACAAAGCAATGGTATTGGGTATTTTATCTCTTTATCATGGCATTTTTTGGTTACTTGCTTTCTACTTCGCAAAATCCATTCACCACTACTTTTCCAGCTCCGCCAGACGGTAGGGGAATGAATCCATTATTGCAAAATCCTGGAATGATTATACATCCTCCATTACTTTTCTTAGGCTATGGTGGCTTTACTATTCCTTCTTGTCTTGCACTTGCACAGGCTTTAAGTAAGTCAGTTTCACAAGAAAGACGTTGGAGTGAAGTTTCACGTCCATTTATCATGACTGCATGGATCTTTCTTTCTGCTGGCATCTTGCTTGGTGCTTGGTGGGCTTATATGGAACTTGGTTGGGGTGGTTATTGGGCCTGGGATCCAGTTGAAAATGCTTCCTTGCTTCCTTGGCTTATTGCTAGTGCTGCCTTACATACTATGATTATTGAACAAAGAAGAAATAAATTACATAGAACAAATATATTTTTAATGGCACTCACAACAATTACTGCTTTCTTTGCTACCTATTTAGTACGTGGTAATGTTGTGGATTCTGTGCATGCTTTTGGTAGTGGCGGCGCTGCTATGCCCTTATTATTATTTGTTGTTCTTTCAACTCTTGTTGCTTTATTTATTTCTATTATAGCAAAGAAGCAAGGCGAAGAAAGTCTTTGCGGTGTTGAAACAAGGGAAGGCTTTTTATTCTTCACAGCTTGGATTTTGATAGCTATGACTGTGATAATATTGCTTGCAACATTATGGCCAAGAATTTCATTGCTTTGGTCTGAACAAGCTGTTGGCTTAGACGCGAAATTCTACAATCAAGTTTGCTTACCTCTATTCACAGTTATATGTGCAATGCTTGCTATTTGTCCATATCTTGGCTGGAATGGCGGATTAGTTGATAAAAAGAACCTCTATACAGTTATTGGCGTTATTGTCATAAATTTTGTTTCAAATGCATTTTTTGCTTACGAAAATATACTTGCACTCTTTGCCTCTTCAGTAAGTATTGGTGTTATTGCATCAAGTATCTTGCAATTATCGAAGAAGAGCACAAGAGCTTTTGCTCCTAAACTTGCTGCACATGGCGTACATCTTGGCCTAGCCTTGATTATTCTTGGTGTGACTTATTCATCTGCCTATAAAATTGAAAGAGATTTAGACCTCAAAAAAGGAGAATCTGCTCAATTAGGTGCTTATGTGATTACATTGAATGAAATTTATGAAGGTAGAGCCGCTACTTTTGATTTCTTAGAAGCTGAACTCTATGTTTCAAAAAATGGAAAAATCATAGGTGAACTTCATCCGCAAAAAAGAATCTACAATAAATTTGGCAATCAATCTTTCTCAGAAGTTGGCACTATGCCATCTTTGAAAGACGAAATTTATGCCTCACTCTTTGGTTTAGAAGACGGCAATACTGCAGTTCTAAGAGTGAGTTCAAATCCATTAGTGAATTGGATTTGGATAGGTTCATTTATTCTTTGTCTTTTCCCATTTTTCGCACTTGAAACAGTGAAAAGAAGAAATGAAGACGATGAAGAAAATGTACAAGCAGAATAAAATACAGTAAAGAATTAAATAAAAAGAGCTCAAACAATTGAGCTCTTTTTTTTGGTTTTTTTAATAATGTTCTAAATCAAGAATTTCTTATAGGAAGAAGTAGAAGAAAGTGAATTTACAGTAGAATAAGCGTCTGCAAGCATAGCATTCTCTGCCTTACAAGAAATGGAAAAAATTTTAGGCGAGAGTGCTGTGTGTGGATTGATGATATGATGTCTTTGGGCATCTTTATCAAAGAATTTTTGATAAGCACCAGAAGTAGCAACAGCGGCATTTTCTAAGGCAAAAGAAGTAAGCACTTTTGCTGGATTTCTCGGATCTTCAATACCTATAATCCATGCTTCTGTAGGCGATTTTCTGCCTTTTGCTATGATATCGCCACCAGCATTAATAATATGATTTTCTATACCATTTTTCAATAATATTTCAGATGCTCTATCAATGATAAAGCCCTTTGCTAGAGAATCAAGTGTGATAGACATATTCTTTTTCTTGAATAAAATATCATTATCCTTGATTTGTATTTGAGATAATTGAATAAGTTCTTGTGCTTCTTTTATTTGATCAGCTGAAATTGCCTGCACACTTTTTTCTATATTCTGCTGTGCTTCGTATACATCGAGTAAAGGTTTTACTGCTGGATTATAAATTTCATTGGTGTTTCTAGCAATTTCTAAACTTTTATCAAGCACATAGAGAAGTTCTTGCGGAGCATATTCTAATTTGCCCTCTTTATTGAGATGCGAGAGAGCAGAATTTGTATCATGTCTTGAAAAAATTTTCTCTAAGCGAGCTATTTCTTGAATGGCTTTAGCAAAAACTTCCTTAGCATGTGTGTTTGATACTAAAGAGGTTGTGAATGAAACAAAGGTTCCCATAGCAATAACAGTTTGTTTTACTATAGTTTTTGATTCATGTTCAGAAGCTATTTCTTGTGCAAAAGCTTTATCTACATTTTTGCCCATAGCTAAGGCTGAAAGCGAAGCAATGCCAAGCGAAGCAATACCAAAGGAAGAAAGGGCTGTATGCAAAAATTCTCTGCGTGTCTTCATGCAAAACCTTCAAAATCCTATTCTTTAACTTCGGCTTCAGATTTAGCTTCTGGCTTTACAGCATTTGCTTCAGTCTTAATTTCTGGCTTAGCTTCAGTTTGTGCTTCAGCTGAGTTTTCACTTTTCACTTCAACTGCTTCTTCAATTTTTTCTTCTTCTTTTGGAGCAAGAGCAGCTTTTTCAACTTTTTCTTGGTTCATCAAAGACTTAAATATATTTCTCTTACATGCACTTACGCAAGCTTCATTACAACTTTCGCCGTATTCTTTACATAGAGCATGGTTGATTTTAACCATATTGTCTGTAAATTCAACAGCTTTTGCAGGACATTTTTTTACACAAAGAGTACAAGCGATACAGCCAACTGAACAAGCTGCTTTAACATCTTTTGCCTTTGCTTTTGTTGTACAAAAGACCATTACTCTTGCTGATTTAGGAACTAATTCTAAAGCATTACGCGGACAAGCTGGAATGCATTTTCCGCAACCAATACAACGTGTTCCATCGATTTTAGCTACATTGTCTTCTAGGATAATAGCATCGAATGGACAAACTTTTAAACAATCGCCTAATCCAAGACAAGAATAAGTACAAGCATCGAAACCACGGCCAGAGGCTAATTCGGCTGCAGAAGCACAAGATGCCATACCTTGATATTCAAAACGAAGTTCAACTTGCCCTTCAATTTTTTCACAACGTCTTACGCTGATAAGTGGATCAGCTTGACTTACAGCCTTTCCTGTGAGTTCGCCAACAGTTGCTGTTGTTTTGTCATCGCCTGCAACACATAGATTTGCGGCAACACTTGGATCAAGCACAACAGCAGATGCATAACCTTCACAGCCAGGATAGCCACAACCACCGCAATTAGCACCAGGTAGTGCATCCGCAACAGCTTCAATTCTTGGATCTTCTTCTACATAAAAAACTTTCGAGGCTATAGCAAGTATAACTGCAGCAACAAAGCCAAGCGCAAATAAAATGAGAACTGATGTTAGCATAATTTCCCCTAGATCATTCCTTTAAAAGCCATAAATGTCATTGACATAAGCCCAGCCATAATAAGGCCTATAGGTGTTCCTCGCATCATCTTCGGCACTCTGCATATTTCCAATCTTTCACGTATGGCAGATAAAACCACCAATGCAAGAACAAATCCAAGACTAGAAGCAAGAGCAAATGTAAGTGCTGTTCCAAGCCCGTATTCTTCACGTTGAATAAGTAGGGCTACCCCCATAACAGCACAGTTTGTAGTGATAAGAGGAAGAAAGATGCCAAGTGAAGAATAGAGTGGTGGCACCATTTTTTTCAAAAACATTTCAACGAATTGCACTAATGAGGCAATAACTAAGATATAGAAAATGGTCTGTAAATATTCAAGACTAAAAGGTCTTAAGAAATATTCTGAAATAAGCCAAGTGATGAGAGCTGCCATGATAGTAACAAAAACCACAGCTCCACTCATGCCATAAGCAGTTGCTCTTTCTTTGGAACAGCCAAGATAAGGGCAGTTACCCAAATATTGAGCGAGAACAATGTTGTTTACAAATATTGCTGATATAAAAAGTTGAAAAGTATCCATAGTTTTTTCCTATGTTTTATAGTGTCACTTTTATTTCTTTGAAAGTATTGATGCACAAGCACCGCCGCAAGAATGGCAACCTAATTTGATTAAATCAGGTTCAGGTTGACCTTTGCGTTTTGCTTGTAAATAATTGATTAAGTTCATCAATGCTAGAATCAAACCAAGTCCGATGAAAGCTCCAGGTGCTTCAACCATGATTGTGAAAGGTTGAAACCAATCACCAAAAATTTGATCGCCAAAAAGTTTACCTGTGCCCAATAATTCTCTAATACCACCCAAGAAAGTAAGCGATAGAGCAAAGCCAATACCCATACCAAGTCCATCTGCTATCGATGGAAGTACAGGGTTTTTATAAGCAAAAGCTTCTAAACGGCCAAGAATAAGACAGTTCACAACAATGAGCGGTACGAAGATACCTAATTGTTGGTAGAGTGGGTATGTATAAGCTTGCATTAAAAGTTCAACTGTAACAACAAGTGTAGCTGAAATTGCAATAAAACAAGGAACACGAACTTTTTTTGGTATGATATGACGCACAGCCGAAATAATGGCATTAGCTAATGTGAGAACGAAAACAACCGCCATACCCATGCCTAAGCCATTTTCTGCTGTTGTTGTAACAGCAAGTGTAGGGCATAAACCAAGCAATAAACGAAAAGGAGGTAATTCGTTCCATAATCCTCTTGTAAAGGCTTTCCATAATTCTAAAAGCATGCTTCCTCCTTTTACTGCTTGTTAAAGGCAGTGAGTATTTGGTCTTTGAGTTGTAAATAGTCTTGAGTTGCGTTTTGCACGGCTTTAACAACGCCAGCAGATGAAATAGTTGCACCACCTAAGGAGTCGATGCTTCCGCCATTTGATGTCAAATCAATAGTTTTAGCTTCTTTTTTCTTGAATTTAGAAATAAAGGCATTGTCTAAAATTCTTGTGCCTATGCCAGGAGTTTCTGACATTGTAGTAACGCCAATACCTATTATAGTATCGTCTTCGATATTAAAACCAACAATAACACCTATATTACCGCCATAGCCTTTAGCAAAATTTTCCATAGCAACGCCTGTAAGTTTGCCATCTGTCCAATAAGGAAAAACTATAACTTTTTTTGCACTAGCATCATCTTCTTGACTAGAGGCTAGTTCAAGAGTGAGTCTTTCTGCTAAAGGATCGTTTTCAGCATATTGGAAAACGCTTGCAATTGCTGGGCTTTGTACATAGGTAAGGACTTGTTCTTCTATTTTTGCAGCAGTTGAACTTTTGAGATAGGAAAGAGCAAAACCACTCAAAGCACATATCAATGAAAGCACTACCACCATTTTAATCATAACTATCATAGGCTTACTCCATACCAAATGGTTTTTGCTTTCTGCCTTCTAAAAAAGGCATCAAAAGATTGATAAGCAAGATAACAAAAGGCACACCGTCTGGATAGATGCCGTATATTCTGATAATAACAACTAAAATACCGCCAATAAGGCCATAGATAAACATATTACCTACTCTATTTGGTGATGACGGAGCGTCAGTTGCAAGGAAGAAAGCGGCAAGCATAGTAGAGCCAGTGAGCATATGGAAAATAGGGCCTGCATAAAGATTTGGATCTATTTGATAATAGATAAAGGCAGTTCCCATAACACCTAGTATGAAAGCTACAGGGATTTGCCAAGAAATAGAGCCACGTGCACAAAGGAAGATACCACCAAGCAAGAGCATTGCTGGTTGGCTTGCGCCTAATGCACCTATTTGATGCCCCATAAAGAGTGAATAATTTGAAATATCTGAAAGACTTGAAGCTCCAAAATACTTTAGTCTTACAAGTGGATCTATATAGTCTGTGCTCAACAGCATTGCGTTTGCATCTGTGTATATAGGCCAAGAAACAAGGCAAAGCAAGAAGCCTACAACAGGAGCACACAATGGAGCGGCACCATAATCACCACAAATATTCTTGCCTAATGTGATAGAAAGAGCCGCACCTATAATTACAATCCAATAAGGAGCACTAGCTGGCATCAAAAAGGCAAATAAAAGCCCTATAACAAAGGCTGAATAATCGTAAATAGCAAGAGCTCTGCCCATCATTTTTTGGCATATAGCTTCAACTACAACACAAGTCACAACAGATAAGCTCACAACATGCAATGCATCATAACCCCAAGTAAAGAAAGCCGCAATAGCTGCTGGCATCAAGGCTATGGCTATATCTTGCATTTGTTGTTTTACAGTTTTTCCAAAATGCCAAAAAGGTGGAGCTGACACTGCAAGCAATTTTTCATTTGTACTCATATCTTGTCCTTATATTTCTGCATCTTCATCAATTTCTTCAATACGAGAAACAAGTTCCATCTTTCTTAAAGCAAGCTGGTTCTTTGCTAGTCTAATGTATTGAAGCACTGGTCTACGCATAACGCAAACATATCCACAAAGGCCACATTCCAAACAATAAGCAGCATGCCATTCTTCACATTTATCTAACATGTGAAATTCTGAATACTTACTTAATGTTGAAGGAACTAGTCTAGCAGGACAAACTCTGTCGCATGCTCCGCAGTTACAGCAATGACTTCCACCCTCTAAAACAGGAATAAAATCAGCTGGAACACGGAATACACCTCTTACATCTCGTGGTATACCACGTAAAGCAGATGAAACACTTTCACCACCAAGTGGCCCATTTATGATAAGAGTGTCGCCAAGTTCGACTTCTTCATTTGCTTTTGCAACAAGATCTTCAACCCTTGTGCCTTCTTTGATGATATAGTTTGCTGTGTGCTTTGGCGTGCCTAATGTGACAAGTGCCATAGCAAGTGGAAGGCCTTCTTGTCTCATATAACCAAGTCCCCATAAAGCGTGAGTTGAAACAATTTCAACGCCTTTTGGACATTCTAAACTAGTGACTTCTTTGATAAGAAGTTTTGAAACGCTGATAGGATAAACAGCTTTTACTTCCTTTATTGTGACATTTGGGATAGGTTCGACTTTTGCCCCTTCGTGTACAACAAGAATAATGTTTTGTGGTTTAGATAAAGCTTTTTGTAATTCAAGCCCCTCTAAAACTATTGGAAGATATTCATTTAATAATGGTTCTGCCCAAGTCATTCCTGGCTCGAGATTTAGCCCATTGACGATAAGTGTGTTACAGCTTTTTGCTATGTCTTTTGGATTGATACCCATATTTCTAGCAAATTCAATAGCTTCAGCATAAGGTTTTGAAAAGTTTTCAAGAATTGCATCAGAAGATAGTCTTTCAATAATAGGCTTTGCCTCTTTTTCTTCTGCTTGGCTTGCTTCTTCTTTTATTTCTTCGTCTTTTTTAACCGCTTGTTCATTATGCACAGTAACGTGTATAAAACGGGCATCAACATCTGTGACTAGGCCGTAAACAGATGAAAAAAGATGGCCTTTATCATCTGAAATACTTTTGCCAAGAAGTTGCGATGGATATATTTCAGAATTCTTTTTAAGACCGTCAACAAGGGCATAACCTGTGTGCAAGATACGAAGGTAGGTATAATTTGTAGTTTTTATGAAAGGTTGCATATTATTATGCACTAATTTCATGTTTTTATCTAAACTTAAACGTATATTTTTTGGAAACATAGTTAATCTCATTTTTGATAAAGGTTTCAAAAATTATAATATTAATCTTTTGTTTATGTATGTTTGCTGTGAATTAAGTATGACACTGTGCACAATCGTCAACAGTAGGGCCTTTTTTCACTTCAACATGGCAAGAAGTACAGCTATTATGGAAAGCATCCATTCTGCCAGGAATTAATTCGTTTGCAGGAAGGTCTTCATGGCAAGCCATACAAGTCATTTGATCTGCATTAAATTCAAAGTCAGGATTTTTTTCAATAATATTTTGTGTAGGCTCGTCGTAGTGACAAGAAGCACAGCCGTTTAAGCCTTCATCGTAATAGTCTTGATGGCAATCCATACAGCGTGTATGCACAGCATTTTTAAGCGATGGCATAGGATCGTCGGCTGGTAGATAACCAGTGAAGTGACAATTTGCACAATTTTGTGGCTCTGGTTCAATATCTGTGTCTTCATGGTGACAAGAAGTACAGTCAAGCATCATGTCTTCGCTATGCATATCATGTCCCCAATCTGTCTTGGTGAATTCAATATGATGGCAAGTGGCACATTGCATAGTATTGCTAAATGGGCCATTTTCAAGATCTTGATGTTCTGCTATAAACTTTTCGTCAAAATTAACGCCATGACAAGCTCCGCAATCTAAAACTTCTACATCAGCAATATTTGATGCTGGTGTAGGTGCAAGCTCGTGGTGGCAAACTTCACAAGAAAGATCATATTTTTCTACATGAACCTTGTGATCAAAGACGACTGCACCGCCTGGATTGTCAAGAAGCAGCCTTACAGGAACTTTTTGTACTTCTTCTGCAGGCATAAAAAAACCTACTATAGCAAAGACAATAGCTATGCTTGAGGCCGCAATAATAGAAATATAACGCTTTTGCAAAACTCTTCCCCCTTCACAACTGCACAATATTTTTTTATTACAATACACCATTTTTGATAAATAGCAAGAAGAATATTACTTTTTTGTTTTTGACTTGAATGTAAACGTTTGATTTTATAAGTTTTTTTATGTTCAAATGTGCTTTAAGTATGCAAAGTGCTTGTGAAAAAAAATGCAAAGTTTTGCCTAAAAAAGAGCATTTTAATAGAAAAAAGTTGCTTTTTTTAGTAAAAAAATAAAATATTAATTTTAATTGAATTTGACTTTTTGATAAAAAGTCGGTATTTTGCATTTGGTTTATAGAATAGCCATAAAATACATAAAAGAAAAAGAATTTAACTATAAAAAATACTCAAGATTGAAAGATATAAATAAAGGAAATAAGGAAGAATTATGTCGCAAGTAAATAATAAAGAGCAAAGACAATTAACTGAAAAAGAACAACAAGCAATTCAAGAAGAATTCAATAAGCTCAATCCAAGTGAGCAAAAAGCACTTTTAGCAGAAATAGAAAAAGAACTAAAAGCTGAAACAGCAGCAGAAGCAGCTCCATTACTCGAATTTGTTCTCAAACACATACGCTCTATCATAGTATTACTTGTTATCATAGTATTCATCATAGCAGGTTTCGGCTTTTGGAAATACCAAAGTGAAACTGCACTAGAAGAAGCAAATAAAGAATTTACTAAAATAGTCTCAATGCAAGACGCGACTCAAAGATTAGAGAAATTAGCTGCATTCAGCAATGAAGCACCAAGTGAATTACAGCTTGCAATAGCACTACACGAAGCACAAGCTGCAATTGAAGCAAATAACTTCACTCTCGCAGAAGAAAAACTCTCCGCTCTCACAAAAGAAGAAAAATTCACTCCACTAGGTGTAGCACTCTACTTCAGTCTCGCAAATACCTACGCTCGCGAAAATCTACAGGATAAAGCATTAGTAGTATACGAAGAAATGCTCGCAAATGGCCCTGAAAACCTACGCTCAATCGTCTTAGAAGAAGCAGCCTTCGCCGCAGAAAATAGCGGAAATAAAGAAAAAGCATTGGCTTTCTATCAAGAATTACTTGCAAATAACAAGCCTGAGAATAAATCCGCTGAACCATTCTATAAAGCTAGAATACAAGTTCTAAGCGCTGAATAAATTTTTTCTTTTTTATTATGCCTCCGGCGGGCAAAGGGAATAATTCCCTTTGCAAACCCTAGTATGCAAGATGAGCACATAAGACACTGATTAATATAAAATTTTATTTTTTTATTTGCGAAAAAGTTTTAAGGGTGAGAGACTATAGTCTCTCACCCTTAAATACTGTTTCGCTTTAAAATAGAGAGAGATATATATAACATAAAACAAGTTGCCATTTGTCACTTTGTTCCAAATGTGATTTCATTATTTTGTATAATGAAATGTTCTAGACTCGTCATTGCGAGGAATGAAGAAAGTGAAAGACGTGGCAATCTATGCCTTTCTAATTTAAAACAAACTTTTCACACATTTGGAACGCAGTGACAAATGTTAAACAATCGCTTTGATAATTGATTTCTCACTATTTTAAAGCGAAACAGTATTTAATGTTTTGGTGCAAAGCACCAAAACTTTAAAACTTTTTCGCAAATAAAAAAATAAATAAACTTCTTTAGCCACTTCCCTACGCACTCATCTTGCAAATTGGGGTTTCCAAAGGGGTTCAACTCCTTTGGCCGTCGGAGACAAAAAATTCTTAAAAATATGAAAGCTTGAAAAAAAAGTAAGCTTCTGTTACTTTCTTTTAAATTAATTGTGGAGAATTAGAGTGGGAACACAGAATACAAATATAGTGAGCAAATCAGACGATAAATCTTGCGATCAATGTGGGACATGCTGTAGAAAGGGCGGCCCTGCGATACATGACAAGGATTTACATTTATTATCTGACAATGTTCTACGTTTAGAAGATTTGATTACCTATAGGCCTGGAGAATTTGTACGAGATGAATCCTTGCAAAAGGTAGTACCTTTGGAAGTGGATGTAGTGAAGATTGCACCTGCTATTACTTGCGAAGAACATGATTGGACATGCCGTTTTCTTGTGACTAAACACAAGAAATCTTCTTGTGCTTTACATGGCAAACATCCAGCGGAATGCAGAGCTTTATTTTGCAAAAATCCTGAATTTTTACTAGCACTTCCAGCAGATGGCAGACAGACAAGAAAGCAGATTATTGAACACACAAAAAGCCCTGAATGGTGGGAAGAGCTTATTCAAAGTCATGCAAATGGCTGTGATTTAGCAAGAGTTGCTGAATGTGTTGTGAAATTGAATGACGAAGCGGACGCACAAAAAGAACTTTCTGAAATCATAACATTTGATATGTCTTTTAGAGAACTTGTGATTGAGAAAGCAAATGTTAAGCCAGAATTGCTTCCATTTTTATTTGGCAGACCATTACTTGGCTTGATGCACCAATTTAAAGTTGAAGTTTTCAAAACAGAAAAAGGCTTATTGCTTAAAAAAGCAGGATAGTTAAAGAGTTGATATGATAGCATATATTGAAGGAAGATACCTTGAACACACAGAGAATTCTGTTATTGTTCTCACGCAGGGTGGCATAGCTTATGAAATCTATGCACCTACACATGCTTTGGCTAGTCTTAAGGCCAAGGGTGACACTGTGATGTTTTACACTGTGCATGTGGTACGTGAAGATGCGGCAGAACTTTTTGGTTTTCCGACTTGGGATGAGAGGCAGACTTTCTTGATTTTGACATCAATTAATAGAGTGGGTGCGAGAACGGCACTTTCAATACTTTCGACTTTTAGCCCTAATGAATTGCGTGAAATGGTGATGGGGGCAGATGCTTTTGCTTTGACACAGGTTTCTGGCATAGGCAAGAAGGGTGCACAGCAGATTTTCTTAGATTTACAATACAAACTTAAGGGTACAAGTTCCGATATTACCTTACCAAATGCAGAATCTTCAAAGGTATTGACAGAAACTATAACAGGCCTTGTCAATCTTGGTTATGCAGAAGAAGAGGTTCGTCCGATTTTGAAAGAAGTTTTGACAGCAAATCCTGATTATGATGTCACAGCAGCAATCAGAGCAGGTTTGAAGCTTCTTGCAAAAGGTGCTAAATAGCTATGACTACAAACAATCTCACCGTAAATTCTTACGAAGAACATATTCGTCCGCAACAACTTGAAGACTTTATTGGCCAAGAGGAATTGCGTGCGAATTTGCGTGTGTATATTGATGCGGCAAAAGAGAGAAAGAGTGCTATCGATCATCTTTTATTCTATGGAAATCCAGGACTTGGAAAGACAACGCTTGCACGCATTATTGCTTCAGAACTTGGTGTGAATCTTGTCACTACTTCTGGCCCTGTGCTTGAAAGATCTGGTGATTTAGCGGCGATTTTGACAAATCTTAATACCAACGACATTTTATTTGTGGATGAAATCCATAGAATGCCGATAACTGTGGAAGAAGTGCTTTATCCTGCAATGGAAGACTTTAAGCTTGATTTAGTGATTGGGCAGGGGCCGGCAGCAAGAACGGTAAAGCTTGATATAGAGCCATTTACTTTAGTTGGTGCAACGACAAGACTTGGACTTCTATCCTCGCCATTAAGAGATAGATTTGGCATTATTTCTCGTCTTGAATTTTACACAGCAAAAGAACTTTCACGTGTAGTTGAAAGGGCGGCACGTATTTTTGATATTGAAATTGAAGCTCAGGCTGCTCTTGAAATTGGTAAGAGATCAAGAGGAACTCCGCGTATAGCAAACCGCCTTTTACGTAGAGTTAGGGATTTTGCTTTTGCAGCTGTGAAAGGGCAAGAAAAAGAAGCGAAAATTTCACTTGAAATTGCAAAAAATGCATTGATAAGACTTGATATTGATGAAGATGGCTTAGATTCAATGGATAGACATATTCTTTCTGTTATTATAAATAATTACGATGGCGGCCCTGTTGGTGCAAAGACTTTGGCTGTGGCAGTTTCAGAAGAATTAAGAACAATTGAAGATATTTACGAACCATACCTCATACAATGTGGCTATTTAAAAAGAACGCCACGAGGCAGAATGGCAACTGATAAGGCTTATAGACATCTTGGAGCTTTGAAACAAGGCCTACTTTAATAAAGGAAATAAAGTGCTTAAAGCAAAGAAACTCGCCAAAAATTTCGGTTCAAGACTGATTTTTAAAAATGTGGATTTTGAACTCTATCCGCAATCTATCCACTTGTTGCAGGGTGGTAATGGCGTTGGAAAAAGCACATTATTCAAGATAATTGCAGGCCTTTTAGAAGCAGATGCAGGAAATATTGAAACAAAACTTCTACAAGAAGAAGTTGGTTATTTAGCACATGCTTCTTTTTTGTATCCAGAACTTACGGCTTTAGAAAATCTTAGTTTTTGGCATAGAACTCTTTCTGGGAGAAGCCTGAAAGAAAATGAATATATGCAAATACTTGAAGAGCTTTCTTTGGCAAGATTTGCCCATGAAAAAGTCCGCATATTTTCACGTGGTATGGTGCAAAAATTAACTTTAGCCCGTTTACTTGCACAAAAACCAAGACTTTATTTACTTGACGAACCAAGCACGGGTTTAGATGTACAGGCAAGAAAGTTGCTTGTTGAGAAGATTTTGCAAGCAAAAGAAAATAATGCCTGTGTTTTTTGGATAAGCCATGATATTGAAAAAGATAAACTTTTTGCCGACTATCTGCATGTTTTAGAAAATAAATCTATGTATATGGAGGCTTTGTAGTATGAAAAGTTCTCCTTTTGCTCTTATTTACCATTTAATAAAAAAAGATTTTCTGCTTTTCTTTATGCGTGGCGGTGGTTTAGGGCAAGCTTTATTGCTTGGATTATTGCTTATATTTGTTTTTTCTTTATCGCAGGAAATTGGTGGTAAAATAACTGAAAGAGCTATAGCTACCTTATTTTGGCTGGCTTCAGTTTTTTCAATGGTGCTTATTTTCAATAACTTACATGGAATTGAAGAACAAAATCAAGCGAAAACGGCCTTACATCTTATGCCTAGCTCTATACATATAGTATGGTTTTCAAAGGCTTTTTGTGGCTTGATTTTTATGTTGATTTCGCAAATTTTCTTCTTTCTTGCATTGATGATTTTTTGTCAGGCAAAACTCCATGGTTCTTTTTTGGATTTCTTATTTTTCTTGCTGCTTGTGGATATTGGCATGACATCTTGCGGTTCTTTGCTCGGTGCATTGGCAGTAGGGCAGACAGGAAAAGAATCTTTATTGAGTATTATCCTCTTTCCACTTTTGACTCCGCTTTTATTGGCTGGGATAGACTTTTTTTCCTCGCTTTTTTCAGCAGGTTCAAGCAATATGTCTTTATTGTTTCAAAGTGAATGGTTTTTAATAGCCCTTTGCTTTGATGCATTATTCATAGCTATGGCATTGATTCTCTTTCCTTTTATCTATACAAGTGAAAATTAAAAAGGTATATATATGATACAATTAGCAAAATATTCAGCATTTATTTTTGGCATAGGCTTTGCTTTTTGCCAATACCTCATCTATGTTTACGCCCCTTTAGAACAGACAATGGGCCTAGCACAAAAGATTTTTTATTATCATCTTTGTGTTGCATTGTGGGCTTTTGTAGCATTTTTTGTGAACTGTGTGGCAAGTATTTGCTATCTTAAAACAAAGAATGCAAAATACGATTGCATTGCTGTGGCAAGTGTTGAAATTGGTATGGTATTTATCACACTTACTCTCATTACAGGTATGATTTGGGGTAAAAATTCATGGAATGTGTGGTGGACATGGGATCCACGCTTGACAACTTCATTGATTCTTTGGTTTATCTATGCAGGATACTTAACAATACGCACAATGCCAACTGTAAAGGCAGCAAGCATGGCAGCGGTTGTGGGCATTATTGGTTTTGTGGATGTTCCTTTAGTCTTTTTTTCGGCAAGATTATGGCGATCCATTCATCCAAGTGTGTTCACTAGTAAAGGCATAGGCTTAGAAACTGAGATGATACACACGGTTTTAGCTTGTGTGCTCACATTTTTCTTCTTGTTTTTTTCCTTACTCGTGCTAAGAAGTATACAGAAAATGCAAGAAAATAAGATAGAAGAATTGACGATGAAGGCTTTATACGAAGAATAAAAAATTCTTTGTATTCACACTTAATGATTTGAAATAATTTATGAAACAACTCTCTTTATAAGGAAATAAATATGGAAAGTACAACAGCTTTAATGTATGTGAATATAGCTTTATGGCTTGGTGTAGGCGCTTTTGTTGCCTTTTTATTGTCAAGACAGGCAGATATGAAGAAGAAAATTGAATTTTTGATGAACAAAGAAGATATACAGGAATAAGGAAATTAAAATGAATGGACGTAAGATAATTATCTTTGTATTTTTTATAGCTATTGTGGCGATTGCAGTGAATGTAGTTGATTATATAGTGGAATCGAATGCGAAAAAAGAAATGATGAAAAGGCCTATGCAGACTGGAAGCACTACAAATAGCGCAGGGCAAATGCCTATGGAAATGCCAAAAGAAATTCCGCAAGCTATGCGTGAAGCTATGGCAGAGCAAGGTATGACTGCTGGTATGACTGGCGATATGTCTGGCTCTAATGCATCAGGATCTTCTATGGCAATGATGAGCATGTCAAAACTTTTCTCAAATCCAGATGTACCACAAGAATTTGCCAATAGAGCTGGCGAACTTATGATGAAAATGAAAGAAAATCCAAATAATGTTGACACTTTATTAGATTTAGCCTTTCTTTTCTATGAAGCACAAGATCCATTAGGAACTCTTAATTTTGCAAATAGAGCAAGTACGATAGATCCAATAAATGCAGAAGCAGCCTATTTTGCTGGTGTTGCACATGCTCAATTAAATGAACCAAAAGAAGCTGTTGCAGCTTTTGAACGTTCTTTGATGACTAAAAATTCAGCACAAACAAGATATAATCTTGCCTTAGTGTATATACACGCACTTAACGAAGTGGATAAAGGTAAGGAAGAATTACAAAAATCTTTACAAGCTCCTGATATAAATGATGAACTTAAAACAATGATTGAAAAAGAACTTTCAGAGATTTAATTATGTCAACAATAGCAGCGATAGCAACAGCCCATTCACAATCCTTGACTGGCGGTATAGGAATTATCAGAATTTCTGGCGAAAATGCTTTAGAAATTATGAAGAAAATCTTTGTGCCTAAAGGAAAATGCGAATACGAAGCAAGATATCTTTATTATGGCCATTTTTTAGACGCAGAAAATAATGTGCTTGATGAAGGCCTTGCTGTTTACATGAAAGCTCCTTATTCCTATACAGCTGAAGACACAGTAGAATTGCATTGTCATGGTAATCCATATTTATTAAATGCATTATTAAAGACTTGTTTTTCACATGGAGCAGAATTAGCTCAAGCTGGCGAATTTACAAAAAGAGCCTTTATGAATGGCAGGCTTGATTTAAGTCAAGCCGAAGCGGTTGCAGAAATCATATCAGCACCTTCTTATGAAAGTACAAGATTAGCTGAAGCAAAGTTGAAAGGTTTGCTCGGTGTAAAAATCAATGACTTACGCTCAAAGCTTGAAAGCACAATGCAATATTTATTGTATGAACTTGATTTTTCAGAAGAAGAGCTTTATGATATAGAACCTTTTGTTAAAGATGTTGCTCAAATCAAAACACAAATTGACAATCTTATTCTCGCATATGAAAGAACAGCACCTTGGAGAGACGGTTCGCTTGTTGTGCTTGCTGGCAAGGTGAATGCTGGAAAATCTTCTTTATTTAACGCACTATTAGGCAGATACAGAGCAATAGTTACACCGCAAGCGGGAACAACGAGAGACTATATTGAAGAAGTTGTAAAAATTAAAGAAATTCCAATACGTTTAGTGGATACAGCGGGCATCAGAGCAAAGGAAGAAACATCAGACGCCATTGAATTAGAAGGTATACAAAGTGCGTATAAGCTTTTTGAAGAAGCAAGGCTTATTCTCTATCTTTTAGATACTGATTCTAATTTAGAAAAAGATAGAGAACATCTTGAATTTCTACATAAAGTCAATCGACGAGCAAGTATTTTGCAAATTTGGAACAAATGTGATAAGCTTGAAATCAGTTCGGATACAAGAAAAAATCTTTCTCCTTATGGAAATATCTATGCAATTTCCGCAAAAGAAGGCATTGGTATTGATGAATTGGCAAAGGCTATGCATGAAATATTAGCTTTAACTATGCCAAATAGTGATGAGCTTGCACCAAATTTAAGGCAAGCAACTTTGCTTGAAAAAGCAAGTGATGAACTTGAGCTTTTTGCACAAGGTGTGGGAATAATGCCACCTGATGCATTGGCTTTTCACTTAGATTTGAGTATACGCTATTTAGCTGAAATCACAGGAGAAATAATAACAGAAGACATAGTGAATGCTATATTTTCAAATTTTTGTGTTGGTAAATAATGTGAACAAAACGAAAGTTTTGTGAACAAAGGCTTCAGCGAACGAAGTGAAAACGACGTTTTTCACGAGTGAGG
>CAYJAZ010000009.1:0-86312 GCA_964368455.1 uncultured Desulfovibrionaceae bacterium | reverse complement strand
TTCTGTGTTGGTAAATAATGTGAACAAGAGTTTTACTCTTGTGAACAAAGGCTTCAGCGAACGAAGTGAAAACGACGTTTTTCACGAGTGAGGTTTCGTGCACAGCGTGCCGAAACAAATCTAACCAGAAGACATAGTGAATGCTATATTTTCAAATTTCTGTGTTGGTAAATAATGTGAACAAGAGTTTTACTCTTGTGAACAAAGGCTTCGGGGATTATCCCCACGCGAACGAAGTGAAAACGATATTTCTATAGTTGGACTTTTGTGCACAATTCGGCTAAAAAATAATGTGAACAAAAAGCCCTTAGGCTTTAGAAAATAAAATAGAAAAAAGAAAATTTTATGGCAAATCAAGTAGTAAAGATAGGTTTAGGAAACTTTGTTCTAGCAAAAAGAGTTGTTGCTGTTGTCAACCCTCTTTCTTCACCTATGAGAAGATTGAGAGAAGAAGCAAAGAATGAAGGACGCTTGATCGACGCAACTCAAGGCAAGAAAACGCGTTCCTTTATTATCACAGATTCCAACCATTTAATACTGTCCTCAAACTCACCAGAAACACTTTTACAAAGGCTCGATGCAGCAAGCGAAGGAGATGAATAATATGAAAGAAACAGGCTTTCCACTTGTAATAACTGCTCCTTCTGGAACAGGAAAAAGCACGCTCACAAAGAAATTATTGCAAGAATTTCCAAATTTTGAATTTTCTATTTCTTGCACCACACGTGAACCTCGCCAAAATGAAGTTGATGGCGTTGATTATCACTTCCTTTCAAAAGACGAATTTGAAAAGAAAATCTATGAAAACTATTTTGCTGAATGGGCTGAAGTGCATGGAAATTACTACGGCACTCCATTAAAAGAAGTGGTTGATAGATTGACGCAAGGTGCTGATATGTTATTTGATATTGATATTCAAGGTGCAGCACAGCTTTCGCTTGCTTTGCCTGAAGCTCATTTTGTTTTCCTCTTTCCGCCAAGTCTTTCCGTGCTTGAAGAAAGATTAAGAATGAGGGGTACTGATTCAGAAGAAGCAATTTTGCGTAGACTAAAAAATGCACAGTCTGAAATTAAGCAATCGCATTGGTTTAATTCATGGATTATCAACGACGATCTAGAAATTGCCTACCAACAATTAAAATCTTGTATCGTCACAGCAAAGCTCAATCCAAAAAGACATGTCTATTTTCTCAATAGATTATTAGCTGGTAAATAAAGGAAGAAATTATGGCAGAATTAGTAGTTGCACTCGATTTTAACGATCCTCATGAAGCTCTTGTGATGGCTCAAAAGCTTGAGGGCAAGGTTGAATGGGTAAAGGTTGGCTTAGAATTATTCATCACAGAAGGCCCTAGAATTATTCAAACTTTAAGAAGTATGAAGTTTAAGGTTTTCCTTGATTTGAAATTGCACGACATACCAAATACTGTTAAAGGTGCTGTTTTAGCTTCGGCTATGCATAAGGCAGATATGATTACCTTGCATATTCCTGGTGGCGAAAATATGATAACTGAAGCAATTAATTGCTTAAAAGATGTTGAACATAAGCCATTACTTTTTGGTGTTACAATTTTAACAAGTATAGCACAGGGCGAAATACCTGGTTTTTCAGGAAATTTATCAGAAATAGCTCAAAGATTAGCCGACGAAGCTTATAATTGGGGTATGAATGGTATTGTTTGTTCTGGACACGAAGTACAAAATATTAAAAAACGTCATCCACGTCTTCTCACTCTTTGTCCTGGAATACGTATGCCAGACAATGAAGTTGGCGATCAAAAAAGAGTGATAACTCCATGTGAAGCCATAAAAAGAGGGGCGGATTTTATAGTTGTTGGCAGGCCAATCACAAAGGCAGAGGATCCAGCAGCCGCAGTCGCAGCTATTTTGGCAAATATGAAAGAAGCTGACTGTTAATTTTATCTCTCACATAGACAAATTAAACATAATTAAGGTTTGATTCTTATGCAAAATGAAGAACGTATACGCGGAGTTTTCTCTTCTCAAGAAGTGAGAAAGGTGGGAACTGGAACAACAACAAGAAAGACTGTTGTCAAAACATTCTGGTATGTTGATCATGATACGGCTACAAATGAACTTTCAGTTCAATCACTCAACAGCAACTATATTCCAATGGGTGCTAAGAAAAAAATCACGCGTGAAGAATTAATTGAAAGATTTGAGCCAGAACCAGAATTCTACACTTCAACTGTCTACCCAAAGATGAAAGAAGTGAATGATGCTGTTCATGCCGGCGATGCACACAGAGAAAAAGGCGAAAATTTTAGTGCTGAATTTGAATACGAACATGCTTTGAAATTAGACGAAGAAAATGTTCGTGCAAACTTTGGTATTGGTTTAACCTATTTAGCTCAAGGCGATAAAGAAAAAGCTGACAATATTCTTGGAAGAATAGCAAATCTTGAAGCTTCTTTTTCACCAGAACATAAACATCTTTACAATGAATTTGGTATAAATTTGCGTAAAAATAAGATGTATGACAGAGCTTTAGATTATTATAAAAGAGCTATTGAAATGGGTAGTGAAGACGAAAACCTTCACTTAAATATGGCAAGAGTCTATTTAGAAATGACACAATACGATGAATGCCTAAAATCTATTCAATACGCTTTGAGTTTTGATTTAAATAATGTCATAGCACTTAAAATGTTGGATTGGCTTTTGTCTAAAGCAATTATCAAGCAAAATGATATAGATACAATTAAAGAAGAAGCTCTTGCTTTACAAGAAAAAAAGGCAAATGGGGAAGCTGAATAGTGTTCAATTTCTGTATTTCCATAGGCATAAAGCCCTAAATATTTGAGCAGACTACACAAGAGAAAAAGAATGAAGAAAGAATGGAAATATAGTCAAGAACAAATCAACACACAGCTTGTTGAAAAAATTGCAAATAATCTTCAATTGAGTAGTAATTTTACAAAAATTTTACTTAAAAGATTGCTAAAAAAATACAACTATCTACAAGCATATCTGCAAGAGGGCAAGACTATAGAAATTCAAAAAAGTATAGAATCTTTTTTGAATCCATCTGTTCAAAACTTGCTTTTTCCTACTTTTTTGCCAAATATGGAAAAAGCAGGGCAAATCATTAGTGAAGCAGTAGAAAAAAAAGAAAAAATTCTTATTTGGGGCGATTACGATGCTGATGGCATCACAGCAACTGCTATCTGTGTAGAATTTTTTGAAAAACATAATTTTGAAGTTTTGTACCATTTGCCTTCAAGAAAAGAAGGTTATGGCATTAATAAAGAAGTGTTGAAAAAATATATAGATGAGGGAATAAAAGTTCTCATCAGCGTAGATTGTGGAATTTCAGACATTGAAAGCGTTGCTCTAGCAAAAGAGCATAATGTGAAAGTAGTGATAACAGATCACCACACGCCAGCACAAATATTGCCTGAAGCAGATGCTATTATTAATCCGCATCTTTGCAAAGCTTGTGATACATACGCCATGCAAGATGTTGAATTAGCAGGTGTTGGAGTTGCTTTTTTTCTACTTTGCTATTTAAATACTAAACTTTGTGATGTGAGTGGTAAAAAATGTGACATGCGTGATTTTCTCGACTTAGTCGCACTTGGAACAATTGCAGATATGGTTCCATTATTGGGACAAAACAGAATTTTAGTAAAGAATGGTATTTTAAAATTAGTTGAGGCGAGAAGAGTTTCTTTACAGGCATTAAAGGCTGTTGCTGGCTATCATAGCCACATAAAACTTAGTTCAGGACAAATTTCATTTGGCCTTGCACCAAGAATAAATGCAGCAGGAAGAATGGAAAATCCACTTGTAGCACTAGAGCTACTGCTCTGTAAAGATTATGATAAAGCTCTTGTGCTTGCAAAAAAATTAGATGAATACAATACACAAAGAAAACAAGAAGAAGAAAGTATAGTAGAGCAGGCTTGTGAACAAGCTGAAAAATACGAAAGTTCTTCTTCTTTAGTTCTTTTTAATCCTGAATGGAATCAGGGTGTTATTGGAATAGTTGCCACACGTATCGTAGAAAAATTTCATAAACCTTGCTTTATTTTGACAAAGGATCAACAAGTTAATGCCTATAAAGGTTCTGGAAGATCTATTCCAGAAATAAATCTTAATGAAGCTTTGAACATTTGTTCAAAATATTTACTCTCTTATGGTGGGCATAAATACGCCGCTGGTTTGAAATTAGCGGAGGATAAATTAGAAGAATTTAGAAATGCTTTTGAAGAGCATGTTGTCTCAATTATTGGAAAAGATCCCTATACCTCAAGCATAAATATTGACGACGAAATGCAATTTCCACAAGTTTCAGAATACACTTTTCTTAAAGAACTTGAAATGTTAGAGCCCTTTGGACTTGGTAATGCTGAGCCTGTTTTTTCTTCTTCTGAAATTGAAGTGAAGAAGATGCAAACTTTTGGCTATGGCAAGAAACATTTAAAATTAGAATTAATCGAAAAAATGTCTGGCCATGCCTTACACGCAAAACTTTGGAACACGCAAGAACTTGAATGCGATAAATCTAATCTCTGCCTAGCCTATACTATTTCTTTAGAAAGCTATAATGGCATAAGACAAGTGGGTTTGAAAATAAGAGACATGAAATAGTCTGATATTTTAGTTGCTTATATATTAAGATTAAAGCATTTTTAAAAATATTCAAAAATTTATGAAAAGAGCTTTAATCTTTTTTATTTTAAAGCTCTTCAAAAGCAGAGAGTAATTATTAAAAAACTGTTTGAACCCTCAATCAATACAAAATAAGCTAAGGTGTTGACATAACGATATTTTCTTGTTAGAAATAACTTTATTACTTTTTTTATGGGGGTTTTATGACAGCGAAAATACACAATATGCTTAAAGAACAAAGAATTTTTTCACCTCCACTACATGGCAAAGACATTGCACGTGTCAGAAACAAGAGAGAGCTTGAGCATTTAAGACAATATGCTCAAGAAGATGCGGACACTTTTTGGGGTGAAAGAGCGGCATCTTTATTGCATTGGTATAAGCAGTGGGACACAGTCAACTCTACGGATTTTTCAATTCCTAAGGTTGCTTGGTTTGAGGGCGGAAAGCTTAATGCTGCCTTCAATTGCGTAGATAGGCATAATATGACGGAAAAAAGGACAAAGGCCGCTCTTATTTGGCAAGGCGAAAGAGATTCAGAAGTCAAGGCCTACACCTATCAAATGCTCTATACAGAAATTTGTCATTTAGCTAGTGTTTTGAATACATTAGGAGTAAAAAAAGGCGATAGAGTAGCCCTTTATCTACCTATGATTCCTGAACTTGTGATTTCTATGCTTGCTTGTGCAAGAATAGGTGCTGTGCATACTGCGATATTTACTGGCTATGCAGAAGGCGGCGTACAGGGAAGAATTGCAGATTGTGAAGCAAAGATAGTGATCACAGCTGATTGCCTTATGCGTAATGGCGAACCAAAGCCACTTAAAGAAAATTTAGATAAGATTCTCAATAGCTGTCCAAGTGTTGAAAAAGTAATAGTTGTCAATCGTGGAAATCAAAAAATAAACATGCTTGAAGGCAGAGACATGTGGTGGGACGACTTGATGAATGATTATAATCTTGATCCAGACTATCCATGTGAATCTATGGACGCAATGGATCCACTTTTCATTCTTCACACTTCTGGCAGCACAGGTAAACCAACTGGGGTAGTGCATTCTACAGGCGGCTATCTCACATATGCAGCTCATACAACGCAATGGGTTTTTGATATGAAAGATTGCGATGTTTATTGGTGTACGGCGGATTGTGGATGGATAACTGGACATACTTATCTTGTTTACGGCCCTCTTGCCCTTGGTGCAACAACAATTATGTTTGAAGGCACGCCGACTTGGCCAAAAGCAGACAGATTCTGGAAAATTATTGAAAAATTTAGGGTAAATATCTTCTATACAGCTCCAACAGTTCTTCGTTCTCTCATGCGACTTGGGAATGAATGGACTGAAATACATGATCTTTCATCTCTTCGCATACTTGGATCTGTTGGCGAACCAATGAATCCAGAAGCTTGGATGTGGTACCATACACAAATTGGTAAGGAAGAATTACCTATAGTAGATACATGGTGGCAAACAGAATCTGGCGGAGTCTTACTTTCTCCTTTGCCATACGCGGCAACGCTCAAACCTGGTTCAGTCTTTAAGCCATTGCCTGGAATCGAAGCAAGGGTAATGACTTTAGACGGTAAGGAAGATTATTTTGGAACAGGAGACGGTGGGCATCTTTGCATTAAAAAAGCTTGGCCTGGTCTTATGACAGGAGTGTATAAAAATCCTGAGAAATTCAAATCTTATTTCACTCAATTTCCAGGTTATTATTGGTCTGGCGATGGTGTAAGAATAGATGAGGATGGCTATTATTTTATTCTTGGCAGAATGGACGATTCTATCAATGTTTCTGGGCATAGATTAAGTACGGCTGAAATTGAATCAGTGCTTGTTGCTCACGAAGCTGTTGGCGAAGCTGGCGTAGTGCCTATGCCACATGAAATTAAGGGCGAAGCTATTTATGCCTATGTTGCACTTGTTAAAGATGTGGAGTGGACAGAGACTCTAAGAGAAGAATTACGTCAACATGTGCGTAAGAAAATCGGTGCTTTAGCTAGTCCAGATAGAGTTCAATTTGTGAACGAATTGCCAAAAACCCTTTCAGGAAAAATACTTAGACGTATTTTAAGAAAAATTGCTTCCTGTGAATACGAGGCTATTGGCGATACAACTTCGCTCGCACGTCCAGAAAGTGTAGAACAAATTATTGCAGGACATAAAAATCTCATGCAAGGTCTAGCAGAAAATTCTGAAACTTCTGAAAAAAATGAAAAAAGCGATAAAAAAGCTGAAAATTCAAAAGAAAATAAGAATAATTCAAAGAAAGAAAAGAAGAAAAAAAGTTGACTTCTTAGCTTATAATTCTAATAATATTGAGCCTGTATAGCATTTTTGCTATCAGGTTCTTTAGTTTACAGTGAAAATAGCGAAGAAATGCTTTTCTTTTTTCTTTACTTTAAAGCAAAAGATTTCTATATTGGCTCTTATTCTTTGACACAATTATAAACTATTTTGGAAGATTTTATAAAGGAAGTATATATGAGCGTTGAATACACAAAAGAAAAATTAGATATAGAACCATATTTTGACTTTTTTTCACTTTTAGCCTTGTTGGACGAAAAAAGATTAGGTGGTGAAATTATTGATGAATTGGGCGAAACATGGGATAGATGGCTTAAGCATTTAAATGTATATGCATTAAAAGTTGGTAAAATTGGCTATCTTGTGACTTGGCTTGATGAAGAAGTTGAAAAAGAAATTGACGATAAATGGGGCGATAGTCCATCAGATTCTTTTCGTTTTAATTGTTTAGCACAAAATCTTATCATGTCTACAGTGCAATATGTTTTGCCTGAAGTAGAAGATGCAGGTTGTGCTCCAGCTCCAAAACCTACTGACAGTTTAATAGAAGTGCTTGAAGAAATTGGAATTCCATACAATCAAAATGCAAGCGGACTTTCAAGAATTTTTGCAACAATTACACATAATCCTTTTCGTGGGGCTTGTGAAATTTGCTATCTTCAAGACGATTGCCCTAAGGCAAAAGGAAAGGCTGATTCTTTCTATTCTGTAGAGCTTGGGAGCCAATAATAGATGTATGTAATTGATTTTTTACAAGATAGTGCAATTCAAACTGCTCTTGTTATTGAAGAACAAGGGACAAAACTTCGTCTTTTAATGCCAAATAGACGAGAAACAACTTTGCAAATAAATAGAGCTTTGCCTTGGCAGGGGCCACATATAAAAGATGTGGACTCCAAAGAGGAAATGCTCAAAATTTTAAACGCACATCTTGAAAAAAGAAATTCATTAGCTTTAGAAGTAAATACAAAAGATATTTGGGATATGACGCAATCAGAAGTGGAAAAAGCTGATATACATTGGCTCACAGAACTTGTGTATTCAGATCCCGATCAAGACACGCTTTCTGCTGTTGCAAGAGCCTTATTTAATGATAAAGCTCATTTTCGTTTAGCTGTTCCAGAATTTGAAATATTTCCGCAAAATGTTGTAGATGCAAGAATTGAAGCGGAAAAAATGCAAAAAAATAGAGAAAGATTTGTTGAAGGCGGTATGGCTTGGTTTAAAATCTTGCACGATTGCCGAATCAATAAAAAAGATCTTCCTCTTTGCCCTTTAGACGAAGAAGTGCAAGAAAGAATCAAAAAATTACTTTTGCAACGTATTGCAGATCTTGATTTTGAAAATAAAGACGACGAACTTTTATGGCGAAATATCATAAAAGCTATTCCAGAAGATGCCTTTGCACCTCTCTTACTTGCTACAACTTGGAAAATAATACCAGAACATTATAATTATTGGCTTGATAGAGCTCAATATAATGTAGAAGAGCATTGGTATAAAGAATACGAAGATCAAGTGCAAAGCTTGATAACACAAGCAAAAAATGATAATTCACCACTTATCGAAAAAAAATTTGTAAGCATTGATGGCGAGACAACAAGAGATATTGACGACGCTTTTTATTTAGAAAAAAATGAAAATGGCTGGAAAATTCTTCTTGCTTTTGCTTGTCCTGCTGCTTATTGGGATTTTTCTTCTTCCTTTAATAAAATTATTAGTCAAAGAGGAACTTCTCTTTATTTGCCTGAAAAAACGTATCATATGTTGCCAGAAGTTCTAGGTACAGGCGTGTATTCATTGTTTGAACAGGTTGTTTGCCCTGCTTTAGTTGTTGAATGTGAACTAGATAAAGAAGCAAATATTCTTTCAACAAAGCCTATAAGGGCAAGAGTAGAGGTTGAAAAAAACCTTACCTACAATCAGGTTGAAGACATACTTGAAAAAAGAAATACCGACACTTCTTTAGACAAATACACACAAATGTTGCACGATAGCCAAGAGTTGAGTCAACTTTTATTGAAGAAAAGAATAGAAAATAATGCTGTTATCTTTGATAAAGTAGAACCACAATTTTCTCTAAAATTTGACGACACTTTGCCTGCTTATTATGAAAATGTTGAAGTTTTTCTTGATCTACCAGAAAAAACACCAAAGGCACAATTGCTTATTGCTGAATATATGGTACTTGCCAACTCTTCTATGGCACAATGGGCAAATGACAAAGAAATTCCGCTTCTTTACAGGACTCAAGATATTGCTATTCCGCCAGAACATGCCGGAATTTGGACAAGGCCTGAAGATATAGCAAGAATTGCCCGTTCGCTTTCGGCAGCCACGCTCGAATTGCAAGCAAGGCCGCATGCGGGCATGGGTTTGCATATCTATGCACCCATAACATCGCCATTACGCCGCTATTCTGACTTGATAAACGAAGCACAAATTCTTTCCTATCTTGAAAAAAATGAGCCGCATTTTACTAGCGAAGAATTGGCTCAAGTTTTATTGCATTTAAATATTAGCCTTGATAGCGTTGGCCAAGTGCAAAGAATGCGACCACGCTATTGGAAGCTTTTGTATTGTAAACAACAAAGCAAAAAAGCCCTTGATGAAGGCAATGACTATATTTGGAAGGCAATTATTACAGAAGAAAACGATCATTTTATTTCGCTTGCTTTACCAAATGAACAACTCTTTATGCGTGCGAAAAGTTCTTTCTTTTCTGGCGATACCTTTATAGGGCAAGAAATCAGAGTGCGTTTAGGCAAAATCAATCCTTTGAAAAACGAAATTCAAGTGATAGGTGTTGAAGAATAGTTATAGATAGTGTAGTCAAATTCATTCTTTTGTATTTTTTCTTCCTAAAAGTGAATTTTTTGCTCCAATCATGTATTATTTTATACACTCCATTCCGCAGAAAATCCATTTTAGTTGAAAATTCTACAAAATCTCTGAATTTGACGGCACTATCTAGTAAAATGCTATAAATGCTGAAAATATCATCTTCTTTTATTTATTAAAGAAAAGTTAACACTAAAAGCCTTTTTTGAAATTCAAAAAAGGCTTTTAGTATTTATGGCGTATAAAAAAATGCCTAAAAAGGTGTTTTTGAAAAAATACTTACCGAATATTCAACTATTTTGCGAAAACAGTCTCTGTTTGTAAAGAAAAAATAAAGTTTTTGTAAAAAAGTTAAAAATATCACAAGCTCTTCTATGTCTTGATTTTATTTATATTTATATGAAAAAGTCTCTATTTTAAACTCTAAAAAAAGTGAAAAAATGCAAGTGCTGATTTTTGCCGAAAATTAGGCATTTTTTGTTTCTTATTTAGTTGTTTGTCTGTTCAATCTATTTTTCTTTATTTCTTAGAAATTTAAGTTATTTGATTGAAATTATTATATTTTTATTTTTTGGCTTCTATTTTGCATAATCAATAATACCAATAGTAATACAAAAGTATTGTTGTTGAGTGGATGTGAAAAAAAATTTTTTTTACTGAGGGGTTTAGAAGATTTTATTTTTGCTCATTTTCTTGCTTATAAATTATAGAGGCGAGAATATAAATAATCTTGGAGGATTAGATAATGGAATTTTTGAAAAGAGCTAATAGTTCAGCAGAAGAATTTAGCACCAAAGCTCGTGAAGCAGCGGAAAGCATTCTTAAAGACATTAAAGAACGCGGTGAAACTGCAGTTTACGAAATCGCAAGAAACTTTGATAAATGGGAAGGCGAATTTATTCTTTCTCCTGAAAAGAAGAAAAAATTAATCGATAGCGTTCCTGAAAGTGTTAAAGCTGATATTCGTTTTGCTCATAAACAAATCGTTGCTTTTGCAAAAGCTCAACGTAACAGTATCACAGATTTCGAAATCGTAACACCTGCTGGTACACGTGCTGGCCAAAGAGTTATTCCTATGGACGTTGCTGGTTGCTACATTCCTGGTGGTCGTTTTGCTCATACTTGTTCTGCTTTGATGAGTATTGCAACTGCTAAAGTTGCTGGCGTTCCATTTGTTGTTGCTGCTACTCCTCCTCGTGGCGATAGCATCGACGCATCTGTTGCTTATGCTATGGATTTAGCTGGTGCTGATGTTATTTTAGAAATGGGTGGCGTACAAGCTGTTGCTACTATGGCTTATGGTTTATTCACAGGTAAAAAAGCTAATATCATCACTGGTCCTGGTAACGCATATGTTGCTGAAGCTAAAGCTATTTTAGCTGGTGAAGGCGTTTGTGGTATTGACTTATTTGCTGGCCCATCTGAAATTGCTATCTTAGCTGATAAAAATGCTGATCCAATGACAGTTGCTATCGACTTAATCTCACAAGCTGAACACGGAACAAACTCTCCTGCATGGCTCTTCACAGATTCACGTGAATTAGGTGAAAAAGTTTTAGAAATTATGCCTAAACTCATGAACGATATGCCAGATCCAGCAACTCCAATTGCTTCTTGGGATCTTTATGGCGAAGTTATCCTTTGTGATAGCCGTGAAGAAATGGTTGAAGTTTCTGACTCATACGCACCAGAACACTTAGAAGTTCTTTGTGATAACCCAGACTGGTGGTTAGACAACTTAAAATCATACGGTTCACTCTTTATGGGCGAATTCTCAACTGTAACACATGGTGACAAATGTTCTGGTCCTAACCACATTCTTCCAACAAAGAAAGCTGGTCACTTTACAGGCGGCTTGAACGTTCATAAATACTTAAAAATCTTAACATACCAAGATCCATTAGATGAAGCTGCTTCATGTAAGGTTTCTGAATACGCTTCACGTTTATCACGTGTTGAAGGTATGGAAGGACATGCTCGTGCTTGTGACTGGAGATTGACAAAATACAACCCAGGCAAGAAGTTCGATTTCAATGTTTACCAACACCCTATCTATAAATAAGGTTAATTGGTAAATAGACACTTAGATGAATGGTGGCTAGTAAAATTTTTCTAGCCACCTTATTTTATATTATTTTAGGAGATGTTTTATGCGCATTAAGTCAATCGTTTCATTAAGTATGGCATTTTTAGCAACTTTTGCTTTACTACCTTGCCAAGCAGATGCTGCTTACGAAGGGAAAAAAATCAGATTAAAACTTGCTAGCCCGAGTCCAAATGGTTCAAACATGGTTCGTGGTTATGAAAAATTTGTAGAATTAGTTGACGAATATTCTGACGGAAATATTGAAGTTAGATTGTATTCAAACGCTGTTTTAGGTAGTGATAGAGCTACTTTAGAAAGTGTACAACTTGGTTCGCTTGATATGGCTTCTTGTTCTTCTCCTAATATGGCTGCTTTTGCGCGTGAATATATGGTTTTCGATTTGCCTTATGTAACATCACCTGAATTCCAACAAAACCTATATAAAGCTTTAGATGAAGGCGAATTAGGCAAATATTATGAAGCAGTTGCTAATAAAATCGGTTTAACAACAATTATGTGGTCAGAATATGGCTACCGTAACTTCGTTTCTGCTGATCAGCCTTTAACAAGCCTCGGCGCTTTTAGAAATTTAAAAGTTCGTACAACAGATTCTCCTGTTGAAGCTTCAGTTGCACGTGCATTTGGTATGATTCCTTCACCAGTTGCATGGGGTGAAGTGTATACAGCTTTACAACAAGGTACAGTTGATGCTGAAGGTAACAACTGGGAACACTTAGTAACAGCAAAGCATATCGAAGTTTTAAAATATGCTGTAGATTCAGAACATAACTATAGCATGCATATCTTATTTATGAATAAAGATCTTTTCGACAAACTTCCAGAACTTGCAAAACAAGATATCAGAAAAGCTGCAAAAGACGCTTTAAAATGGCAACGTGAAATTTCTGTGACATCAGATTCTGATGCTAAAAAAGCTATGCTTGATGCAGGCATTAAATTCCATGATTTAACAGAAGCTCAACGTGCTGAAATTATCGAAAGAACAAATGTGGTTTGGGAAGAATATAAAGATCAATTAGATCAAAAAGGTTTAAAACTTCTACAAGATACACAAAAATAATTTATTCTTACTTTTTACTGCCATTTTATTCGATTTATGGAATGGCAGTAATTTTTTATCAAATAAAATTGACATTGCTTCTTTGTATGCTCTTATATGATAGATTTTATAATCTGTATGGGATAAATGTATTGTATACAAAGTTTATTGTAAAAAATAAATTAAGCAAATACTCAGAAGGGGGAGAGTAGTTATGAGTGATCAATTAGAAAACAATCCATTTCTTATTCCAGAAGAAGTGAAAGAAACTTCAATATTATCATTTCTCAATCATAATTTTGAAAAACCTTTTATGATTTTTGGTTTAGTAGGTGCAATAGCACTTATTGTATACCAATCTTTAGGCAGATACATATTCTCAAAATTTTTTCCTGATTTTTCAGTGCCAATTTGGACAGAAGAATTAGCACGTTTTATGTTTATTTGGTCAACCTATATGGCCATTCCACTCACAATCCAACTGCGTAACAATATCCGCGTTGATATTATTTACGACAGATTATCACCTAGAGTACAAGGTATTTCATGGTTTGTTGTTGATTTAGCTTTCTTTGCTCTTGCCGCAACAATATTCAATACAAGTATTGAATATCTACAAAAGCAATACCAATTCAAGCAGCTCACAGCAGCTATGCAAATACCATATTATATACCTTATTTCATATTGCCACTCAGCTTTGGCCTTATGATGATACGTTTATTACAAGATTTCTACAGACAATTCAAAGAATCTGGCTTTGTAGATATGATCATCGGTATTATTGCTTTTGCAATACTTGCATGTCCGATTTTCTTATACGACGATTTCAGCGTGCTCACACTCTTGTTTGGCTATTTTCTTATCATGCTCTTCTTGGGCGTGCCAATCGCGATTTGTCTTGGTTTGGCAACATTAGCAACAATCATCGGTGCTGAATCCTTACCACTTATCTATATAGCTCAAACTCCATTCACAGCTATCGACTCCATGCCAACCATGGCTATACCATTCTTTATCGCTGCTGGCGTATTAATGGGCGGTGGCGGCCTTTCAAAAAGATTACTCGACCTTGCTGACTATATGCTCGGCGACTTGCCAGGCGGTATCGCTCTTGTAAGTATTGGTGCAAGTATGTTCTTTGCCGCTATCTCTGGATCAGGACCTGCAACCGTTGCCGCTATCGGTATGATCACAATTCCTGCCATGATTGAACGTGGTTATGATAAATTCTTCTCAGGAGCTGTCGTTGCCGCTGCTGGTGCTATCGGCGTTATGATTCCACCTTCAAATCCATTTGTTATCTATGGTATCACTTCAAACCAATCCATTGGTAAGCTCTTCATGGGCGGTATCGTTCCTGGCCTATTAACAGGTATAGCACTCATGGTGTTCACCTATTTCTACGCGAAAAGAAAAGGATGGATGGGTGAAGAAAAAGAAAAAAGCCCAGCATTACTCGTCAAAGCATTGTGGAATGCAAAATGGGCTCTCTTAGTTCCAATCATCGTGCTCGGTGGTATCTATGGCGGAATCATGACACCAACCGAAGCTGCCGCTGTTGCTGCATTCTACGGACTTATCGCTGGCGTATTCCTTTATAGAGAACTTTCACTCAAAAGCCTTTGGGCATATCTAGGTGAATCAGCAACCTCCTCAGGTTCAATTATCATACTCATCGCACTCGCAACTTTGTTTGGTAATATCATGACTATCGAACAAGTGCCAGAAACAATAGCAAGAGCTATACTAGCATTCACAGAAAATAAAATACTTATCTTACTCATCATCAACGTGTTCCTACTCTTTGTAGGTACATTCATGGAAGCACTTGCCGCTATCGTTATCCTTACACCTGTCTTACTACCAATTGTGACAAAACTTGGCGTAGATCCAGTTCACTTCGGTATTATCATGGTTGTTAACCTCGCGATTGGTTTCGTAACTCCGCCTGTTGGTGTTAACCTCTTCGTTGCTAGCTCTATCACAAAATCTAAGATTTCAGAGCTCTCAGTAGCAATCGTACCATTACTCGCAATTATGATCGCAGTGCTCCTACTCATCACATATATACCAGCACTACCACTAATATTTGTAAACTAATAAAGAAAATAAAATAAAAAAAGAGCCACGCGAAAGTATGGCTCTTTTTTTGTTTTTATTGTTTTGTTGCCTCCGGCGGCCAAAGGAAATAATTTCCTTTGGAAACCTTTATATGCAAGGTGAGTGCGTAGGGTGTTGCTTGGAATTTTGTTTTATTTTTTTATTTGCGAAAAAGTTTTAAAGTTTTGTTGCTTCGCATCAAAACATTAAATACTGTTTCGCTTTAAAATGGGTGTAAATTAATTCTAATTGAGATTAAGTTAGCATTTGTCACTACGTTCCAAATGTGATTTCATTATTTTGTGCAATGTAAGAGTAGTAAAATCGAAAGTCCTGAAAGAAATATATTAGCCTCGTCATTGCGAGGAGCATAGCGACGTGGCAATCTATGTTTTTTCTTTTTTTTATTTACATTTATTGTTTTGAACAGCTGAGTAAGCTTTAGAGGTGGGAATTTAATGCTTTATTCACATTTGGAACACAGTGACAAATGGCAACTTGTTTTATGCTATCTTACTATTCCACTATTTTAAAGCGAAACAGTATTTAAGGGTGAGAGACGCTAGTCTTTCACCCTTAAAACTTTTTCGCAAATAAAAAAATAAATTTTAACTTCTTCAGTTAACCCCCTACGCACTCCCTTTGCATACTAGGGTTTGCAAAGGGAATTATTCCCTTTGCCCGCCGGAGGCAAAATCTTTCTCGCTTTACATTTGTTCTGCTTTGAGCTGACCGCAAGCGGCGGCAATGTCGGCACCTTTACTTTTTCTGAAGACGGCGACAATTCTTTTTTCGTTGAGATATTCTTGAAAAGCTCTTAATCTTTCTTGACTTGGAGCTGTATACTTTGAATGTGGAGTTTCATTGTATGGAATGAGGTTTACTTTTGCTTTGAGATAGGAACATATTCGCACTAATTCTTTTGCATCTTCGATGGAATCGTTCACTTCGCCAATGAGGAGATATTCTAGTGTGATACGCTCTCTTGATTTGAGTTTATAGTCAGCTAGACTATTGACAAGATCGTTGAGGTGCCATGCTTTTGCTGCTTTTGGCATAAGTTTTTCACGTAGATTTTGGTTTGATGCGTGAAGTGAGATAGCTAGATAAGAAAGGCCGCTATCGCTGAGTTCTTCAAGTCCTTTTTCTATACCGCATGTGGAAACTGTGATTCTACGTGGCGAGAAAGCGAGGCCGAGATCGTGGTTGAGAGTTTGTAATGATTTTATAGTATTTTGTAAGTTGAGCAGGGGTTCGCCCATACCCATATAGACGATATTTCTGATGATTGGATGTGAGGGATCGTTATCGTCAAGATAATTTCTTGTGAATTGAATTTGCCCTAATATTTCGCCCATTGTCATATTACGTGTGAAACCAAGTGTTCCTGTACTGCAAAAAGTGCAAGCCATAGCACAGCCAACTTGGCAAGAGATACATTGTGTTATGCGTTTTTTGCCTTCTCTATCGTAGGATGGAATGAGTACGGTTTCTATGAGTTCATTGTCTGGCAGGGCGAGCAGAAATTTTATTGTTCCATCTGTGGACTCTTGTTTATCGACAAGGGTGAGCTTTATTATTTGAGCTTTTTCAGAGAGTATTTGTCTGAAATCTTTGGATAATGAAGTCATTTCATCAAAAGAAGAAATGTTTTTTTTCCACAACCATTCCCATAATTGCTTGGCACGAAATTTAGGTTGTTTCAATTCTGAAACAATGTATGCTTCTAATTCTTCGAAAGAAAAAGAAAGGAGATCAATTTTTTGAGTGTTATTATTGGACATATTCTTTTCCTGTTTGTAGAGTGTAAAAAGTGTGCATGACAGAATAAAATTCTTCCCATGAATTTGCAGCAATAATGGCCTTTCTTAGATGCGATACATTGTGGAAATAATGTATTATTCTAGGTACAAATGTTCGCATTCTGACTAAAGCTCTGTCTGGGAAATGTTCTTTACATAGATTGGAATAATAGAAAATCATTGCATAGGCGTCGTCTAAAGTTCTTGTAGGCACATCTTCATTATTTAAAAGAGCGTGGTATTCGGAAAAAACAGCTGGATTTGCTAAAGCACCACGTGCAAACATGACGCTGTCAACCTTAGTTTGCTTTATGCAATCGATGGCATCTTGTGCACTTAGCAGGTCGCCAGATGCGATGACGGGCACAGTTGCGAGTTCTTTGAGTTCGGCTAGTGCTTGCCAATTGGCTTTTCCTGTGAAAAGTTGTCTTGCAAAGCGTGGATGCAGAGCTAGATAGAGAGCTCCCATATCGCAGAGTGCTGGCACAAATTCTTTATACATTGTATTGTGCATTTCATAGCCAAGTCTGAATTTGAAACCTACTTTTTTATTGCTTTGCTTTATTACGGCTTCTGCACAGTGAAGTAAATTATCGACATCTTTGAGCATGGCAGCACCGGCACCAGTTTTTACAACTTTTGGAACGGAACAACCCATATTTATATCGAAATATTCAAAACCTTGCTCTTGAATGCGTGCTATTGCTTCTGCGAGAAATTGTGGTTCGTTACCAAAGAGTTGTACAATAACATTTTTATCGTCTGCTGAAGTTTTTAGCAAATATTGTGTGTTTTTGCCGCCATAGACAATGCCTTTAGCACTTACCATTTCGGTGACGCATACTTTTGCCCCGTATTTATTGCATAATAATCTCATGGCAAGATCGCTATAACCGGCAAGTGGGGCAAGCCATGGATGTGATGTATTAAATTCTAACATATTATTTTTTGAAAAGTTTTTGGAAGTGTAGTCTTCTGAGGAAGGTTTTTAATCTTGATCGACGAGTTTTATTTCTATTTTGTGAAGTGACAATTTCTGTTTGTTCTTCAAGATTCGCAACAGTTTCAGCTAAATGGTTCATTGCATTGTAGAAAGAGAAAATTTGCGCTAATTGATCGGCTGAAAGATCGAGTAATTCGTGTTCTTTTAAAAGATCTGCAAGCTTAATTGAAGTTGCTTCGATATACCAACGCACTTCGGGTAATTGCTGGCCCTCTGAATGTGAGGCAATCCAGCGCAAGCCAGAAGCAGCAGAAGTGGAAAGTGCCATTAATTCTTCAGTCATTGGAAGTTTTTCAATATCTTCGGCTTCGCTATCTAATGCATCTAAAAGCGAAGAAAGATATACACGAATTTGTTCCAAGCCTGTGATAAGCAAGTCTAATTCTCTGTATTGACTTGAAATATTGATTGCTTCGTATTCTTTGACTAATCTGTGTTCAGCTCTATTTGCAGAAATAGAATCGTGTAATGAGTCTAGAATACTTGGTGGTAAATGACTGTGTTCTTTAAGAAAATACCTAGTGATATGTTCAAGATGATCAGCAGACATGAAATATTGCTTTTTGAGAGATTGTCGAAGTTTTTCCGCACCTGAGATAGGCCATAAAAAGACTGAAACAAGCATAGAAACAACAATTCCAACACAAATAAGCAATAAGAAAACCCAAGCAAATTCAAGGCCTTTGATGTCTCCTTGTTCATTGAGAAAAACAGAGATAGCGACAATGCCTGCAAGCCTGTAGCGTGGATTTATTAAAAGAAGTGAGGCACAGAGAATAGAAACTAAGAAAAGTCCGAGGGAAGTGGCATAGAGTTCTGGTGGAGTGATATAAAAGGCGATAAGGCCGAGAACAGCACCGTAAAAAGAGCCTAATATTCTATCAAGGCTAGATTCAATGGAAGCTGCAACGCTGATTTGCATGACAATGATTGCAGAAATAGGCGCCCAAAAAGCGTATCTATCAGAAATAAAAAGTGCCACTAAATAAGATAGAAGTATGGAAAGAGCTGTTTTTACAGCATATCTTACATTGTTTTTTTTCAATAATTCTTTGATAGAACGTGAAATTAATGAGGGTATGTTTTTAGGTAGATGTATGTTTTTAAACCATACAATTAATGATTGAAAAAAGAGTGAGAGAGTATCAAATCGCATGTAGAAGACCTGTTAGAAAAATTTAACTCAAAAAGTAGATAGGATTAAATAACAACGAAAATTTTATATTGCAAGTAAAGAAATTTTTGCTTTAAAAGATGTATTTGAATTAATGTACTTAATTTTTTTCACGCTTTGCGAGAATCTAGAATTATTCAAGCATAAAATGCTTTAAATAAAATTTTCTTTATTATAGATTGCCACGTCGCTCACTGTGTGAGCTTCTCGCAATGACGAGTCAAGGCTATTCCAATTACAGCTATTGAACAAATAAAAAAAATCTTTAGCAAACAGATTTTAACTCGAAAAAGTATTTAAGCGTCAGCTTAAAACTTTTTCGGATTCTAAAAATCGATTTAAATTAATCTCTTATGTGCTTACCTTGCATATAAAGGTTTCCAAAGGAAATTATTTCCTTTGGCCGCCGGAGGCAAAAAAAACAGCTTTACTTTCTCTTTGGCCGCCGGAGGCAAAAAAAACTGTCGAAGACATAGGAGGCTTATAATCGCTCTAATTCAACGATAAGCTTATTTGCTTCTCTTTTGATTGCTTTTGCTTTGTGTAATTCTTTGTTTAATTTTGTATTTGTTTCAAGTTTGCATGAATTGTAGTATTGATCAATACCTTCATAGTAGAGCTTATCTTCATTGTCGTGCATATCAAAGGAAAGATAGAGGCTGTTTGTGTTTTGAATAAGAAGTTTATCAAGGAAGTTGAGTTGTTTTTCTGCGATTAATGCTCTTACTTTTGCTGCTCTTTCTTGTTTTACTTGTTTTTCTAATTGTGGCATTTTTGCGGCTAGGGTGCCAGGCCTTGAGGAAAATGAAAAGACGTGTGCGTAGGTGAGTGGGATATTTTTTATAAAATCCATTGTTTGTGAAAATTCATCTGTACTTTCTTCTGGAAAGCCCATGAGAAAATCAGCACCTAATGCAAAGAGCGGCCATTTATCTTGTAATTTTTCAAGATTTTTTTGCACACTTTCAAGACTGTAATGCTCTCTACGCATTCTTTCTAATACGGATTGCGAGCCAGATTGTAAGGAAAGGTGTAGATGCGGAGCAATGAGTTTTGTTGCAGTGAGTGTTTGTATACCTTTATTATTTAATTGTGCTGGTTCAAGAGAGCTGAGACGAAAACGTGCTTTATTCTCCCATTTTGCAGCAAATTTTTCTTGCAGGGCGTTTAATACATCCCAAAAATCTAGAGAATTATAATTGTATTGCCTGAGATTTATACCGGAAAGGACTAATTCTCTGAAACCATTTTCAAGTAATCTTTCTACTTCAAGAAGGATGTTTTCTAATGGCCTTGAACGTGAAGGGCCTCTTGTGTAGGGAACAATGCAATAAGAGCAGAGATGCGAACAACCTTCTTGCACTTTGACAACAGCTCGTGATCTTTTGAAAGATTGTATTTCAAAGGGCGGATATTCTAATTTTTTGTCGTGGGCGTGATAGCCTTGTAGCTCTAATGGATTTTTTTCTAAGAGAATATGCCTTATTTTTTGTGTGATAGAGGCATTTGCTTGGCTAAAGTCTTCTTTTGCTATTTCAACGGCACAACCTGTGACAATGATATGCTTGTCTTGAAAGTTTTTTCGCCATTTATTGCAGAGTTGTCTGGCATCTGTGACGCCTTCACGTGTGACTGCACAGGAGGCAATACAGAGTAAATCGGCTTCATCAGGCGATTCTACTTCTTGTGCATTATATTTTCTTTGCCATGCTTCACGCATGGCTTGGCTTTCGTATTGGCTTACTTTACAGCCAAAATTCTGTATGTAGTATTTCATTCTTTCCTATAATAGTAGTAGAGATATTTTTTTCTAAAGAGAGTGTAAAATAATTGCATAGCACACGTCAAATATGTTTTTATAGAAGAGAAAAAAATGGCAGTTGGAAATTGCTAAATTTTTTTCAAAGAAAAAAGGTGAAATCAAATGATTTTGGAAGATTTATGCTGAAATATCAACAATTTTCTTATAAGATTCAAGCAAGTATGGAATATTTTCATTCATCTTTGCACAGAATGTCGGAAAGAAATATTTCTTATTACCCACCAACAATTATGAGTGAAACAAAGCATGCCTATAGATTGAGAATACTTTTGCCTGGTTTTTCTTTAGAGGATTTTTCGCTTACTATAAAAGATAATGTGCTTTTATTGAAAGGTGGACTTGCTCATGAGCAAAATGAGAAGAGTAAACATGTGTTATCCTCTTCTTTTATGCGAGCCTATACATTTGAACACTGTGTGGAAAAAGAAGAAGTGTATGCTGAATTGAAAAATGGCTTACTTTTTATTGAATTGCAGAAAAAAAGTGTTGAAAAAGTTGAAATTATCGCTCTTGATATGGAAGAGAATGAAGAAGCTGATAATGAAATAAATTTAAAAAGACAATGATATGAAAAAAATATACAAACAAAAAGTCATTCCAGTTGTTGAAACAATAGTCAAAAAAGACAAGATATTTCTTCGTATTGAATTGCCAGCAGTTGAATTAGACGAAATCGAACTTGAACTAGAGGGGCAATTACTTTTAGTAAAGGCTGAAATGAATATAGATATTGACGCTGATGAAAAAATATCTTCTATGGAATTTGGCCTTGCTATTTTTGCTTTAGAACTTGAATTGAGTGAGGAAATTGACACAAATGAAGTCGAAACATCCTTTGAAAGAGGGCTTCTTATGCTAGGTTTTAACTGTAAAAAGAAAGACGTTAAAAATAAAAATTAAAAAAAATTATTTTTTATAAAAAAAATGCTTGACATTTTTTCTAAAAATGCTAATTTTCTTTTCACGAAGCGAGAACAATGTGGGTGGCCACTAAAGTTTTTGCTTTACGGAGCGGTAGTTAAGTTGGTTATAACGCCGGCCTGTCACGCCGGAGGGCGAGGGTTCAAGTCCCTTCCGCTTCGCCACATGACATTAGTAAAGCCTTATAAAGAAATTTATAAGGCTTTATTTTTTTAAGTTGTGCTAATTGTCAATATTTTAAAAATAAAAAGCCTTATTTTGTTTTCTGGCATATTAAAATGCTCTAGAACTAAAATAAGGCTTTTCAAGTATAATGTTTTAAATTGAGCTTTTTACAAAAGGTAGAAAGTCAATTTCTAGAGTTAAAATTCGTAGCGGAATTTCACAGAAGCTGTATGGCTCACTTCTTCACTGCCAAAGTCGCCATCGTAGTTGACGCCAACAGAGAAGTTGCCATTCACCCATTCTAGGCCAGCATTTGTTATAAAGCTTGTGTCGTTGTCTGAAACAGAAGAGGCAAAACTAGAGCCAAAGATTTCGACAGTAGAGTCAAAGTCAGAAGAAGTCACATTTTGACGAAGTCCTAATCCTGCACTTGGTTTCATGATACCGTAGTTTGTGTTGTATTCGCCTTGCCATGTGAGCATGAGATGTGCGTATAGAGCTGAGAAAGCATCATTCTTGATAGACATATTATACATGCTTGCATGTGCGAAATCGACATTGATATCGTCAGCATTGGCATAGAAATAATTCAAGCCAAATTCAGGCACAAGAACATTATTTGCATTGATTTCATAAAGATAACCTGTAGACGCACTTAGATTGAAAGCCATTGATGAATAATCGTCTTTAGCTGTGAGCATTGAAGATAAAGCATAATCTACATCGTTTTCAGCATAAGATAAGGCTATATTTCCAGATACATACCAGTTTTTATTGATGAAATAATCGGCATTCACAAGAAAAGATATTGCTGTTGAATCGCTTGTGAGGCCGTCTTGTGCATCTGTTGTGGAATCGCTAAAGTCCATAGCAAAACCTACACTTAATTTTTCGTTAATAGCTTTATCGCCACCTATTGTCATACCATAACTTTTTGTGCCGTAATTATATTCGCTGTTTTTCGCATATGTTGTATAAGCATCTAAATATATAGCCCATTTATTGGCTTTATAGCTTGGTGCATAAGGGATATTATTACTAGCAAGAATGACACCTTGTTCATACATTGCTTGCGTACTTGCTTGTGAAACACGTTTTCTAATCATTCTATTGATTTGCTTGCGTGCCATGTTAGCAATTTTCTTATCTGCATTGCCAGAAGATATCTTTGCTAATTGCGTAGGAGAAATTGTGTCTTTATTTATATTTGCTGTAAGGCTTACTTTAGGATTCAAAAGTTCGCTATTATCAAGGTGAGCTATCAAGAAGGGAACTTCTGTTTGCACTTGTGCTATTGCACCTGCTGCTATTGTTCCGTCAAGGCTATCTGCTAAAGCTGTTTCGTTAGACACCATATTCGCAACTTTGTATTCTTTGCCAAGTTCAAATCCTTGAGCTATTGTGCCAGGACGAAGAATGAGAGTGGAATTATCAAAGTTTACAATTTCTCCAGCAGTGACTGCAAAAACGGCATCATCAATCTCCCAATCACGTAAACTTGTTGCGTATGTTTCGACAGTATAGTCTGTGTTAAGTCCATACACTTCATAAGCAGAAGAAGATAATGATTTTGCAGAGATTATGCCTGTATTGTTAATAGTATGTGTGCCTTCACCATTTAGATAGAGTCCATAAGCTTTATCATTAGAGCTTGTGACTTCTATGCTTCCACTATTTGTTAAAGTATGATCGCCATCATCTTCTGTGTCAGCCAGTATACCATAAGCGTCAGAATACGCTTTTACAGTAATATCGCCACTATTTGAGATAGAGTGATCTCCGTCATCGTCTTGCGCTTCAGCGAGCATACCATAGGCTTGATGGGCTGTACTTGTGACATCAATACTTCCTGTATTTGTTAAAGTATGATCTCCATCATCCTCACTTTCAGCATACATGCCATAACTCACATTACTAGCTTTCACTGTGATAGTACCACTATTAAACATAATGTGATCTCCATCCTTGTCTTCCGCTTCAGCACGCATACCATAGGCAAAAGAAGCAATGCTTGTGACATCAATACTTCCTGTATTTGTTACACGATGGTTACCATCATTATCTGCTTCAGCATGCATTCCGTGAGATGAATAATAACCTTTTACAGTGATAGACCCAGTATTTAAAAGAATGTGATCACCATCTTCACTTTGAGTATTTCCTTCCATGCCATCTGCATGGTCATTTATGCTTTCGACGTAAATTGTTCCTGTATTTGTCAGGGTAAAGTTACTGCCATGTGGGAAAATGTATACAGACATGCCATATGCACTTTCGAGACTTTTTACAGAGATATAGCCATGATTTATTAAAGCATGATCGACAGTACCTTCATTTTGGATATACATACCATAAGCTATTGTATCAGAATAAAGTGAAATAACACCATCTGCATAGTTTGTTAAAGTATAGCCTATGTTAGTCGTAGGATTATATCCCACCATTCCTATAAAATACTGATCAGTACCTATATTATATAGATCACCTGTTAATGTGCCAAAATTGTTTAACTCTGGTTCAGTAGATGTGAAAAGAGAATCAGCATAAGAACTTGCTGGGCTTAGCAATAAAGTTGCCACAGCGAGTGAGCCAAAAGCATTGATAAGAGTACATTTTTTTAATACAGCTCTATAACGATTTTTGAGATTTGTTAAGGCATTTTTTGAGTGCATAAAACTATCCTTTTTATTTATTTGTTTTCTAAGTCATGCCAAAAGAGTTGGCGGTTTTTACATAAGTAGTGTGAAATTGCAAAAATTATTCCAACTAAAACTGTTAGGTGGCAAAACGATATATATGTCCTTATTGAGATTATACTATAAATAAAGATAATTGCCAAATAAAAATAGAAAGATAAAAAAAAATAGGGAGATAGCTTGCACATGCAATATGTATGAATTGTGCGAGCATGACGATTTTATAAAATACTTTCACAAAATTTTGATTTTGGACAAGCCTTATTTGCCCTCTAGCTTTGATAAATGAATAAAAATCTTGACAAATTCGTAATTTATGAGAATAATACAGATATTCTCTACTAAGAAAAAAATGAATGATATAAAAGTATTATAATAAAGGCTTCCCATAAAAAAACTTCAACATATAATTGAAATCTATAAAATGTCGTTAAGATATATATACATTTGAAAAAGAGTGACTCAAAAATGGAAAAAATTTATGTAACAAAATCTTTTTTGCCTCCGCAAGAAGAATACCTCTTATATCTTGATAGACTTTGGCAGAATAATATATTGACAAATCAGGGTTCATGCCTTCATGAATTACAAGATAAATTAAAAAATTTTTTAAATGTCAAAGAATTACAATGTGTTTCAAATGGCACAATAGCCTTACAATTGGCTTTATCTGCTTTAGATATTTCAGAGGGAGAAGTTATAACAAGCCCTTTTTCTTATGTAGCAACGCTTTCGGCAATTCTTTGGCAAAAATGCACACCTGTTTTTGTTGATATAAATAGTGATGATTTCACCATTGACGCGGATAAAATAGAGGCTGCAATTACAGAAAAAACAAAGGCTATCTTAGCAGTTCATGTTTTTGGATATGCTTGTAATGTTGAAAAAATTGAAGAAATAGCAAATAAATACAATTTAAAAGTGATATATGATGCAGCCCACGCTTTTGGGGTTAGGTATAAAAATAAATCTTTACTCGATTATGGCGATATTTCAACTCTTTCTTTTCATTCAACAAAATTATTTCACACTGTTGAGGGGGGAGCTTGTGTTATCAAAGACGCTGCTGTTGCTGAAAAATTAGAATTGCAAAAAAGATTTGGGCATAATAATGATGATCATGTTTGCCTTGGGATAAATGCAAAACTTTCTGAATTTCATGCGGCTATGGGTTTAGCAAATTTCCCTTATATTATGCCTATTCTGAAAGAAAGAAAAAGAGTTTCAGATGTTTATACAGAAAATCTTCCTATGCTTGGAAGGCAAAAAAAACAAGAAGCTTTGGAACACAATTATTGCTACTATCCTCTTCTTTTTTCAAATGAAGAAGAGCTTTTGCGTGTCATAGATGCATTAGCAAAAGAAGAAATTTATCCAAGAAGATATTTTTATCCAAGCCTTAATACTCTTCCTTATGTAGATTACCAGCCTTGCCCTGTTTCAGAAGATATTTCACGCCGTATTCTTTGTTTGCCACTTTATGCAAGTCTTGATAATGATGCAGTTTTACGAATTGTAAAAATTGTGAAATCGGTTTTATAAAAAACTGTTTGGCACAGAGAAATACCACAAGACAATAAGGAATTTTGATATATGCAAGAAAGCCCTTTAATCAGCATATTCATGGCAACATATAATCACGCATTTTATATTAGTGAAGCTCTTGACTCTTGTCTTATGCAGAAAACTGATTTTCCTTTTGAAATTATTGTATGCGATGATTGTTCGAATGATGGAACACGTGAAATAGTGCAAAAATATGCTGAGAAGCATTCTAATATTATACTTTCATTTCAAGAACATAATACTAAGACTTCCAAAAATTTATTAGAAGGCTTGAAACGTATCAGAGGAAAATATGTAGCTTTTTGCGAGGGAGACGATTATTGGATAAGCGAGGAAAAACTACAAAAGCAAGTAGATTTTCTTGAAAAGAATCCGACTTTCTCTGTTGCTTGCCATAAAGTGCAAATGCTCGATATGAATACAGAAAAAAGAGCTTCGCAAGAAAAAGTATTTATTTACAAAGATATGACTTTTGACGAAGAGCGTATTAAAGATGGTATTTTCTATGCAGATGAAGCTATTTCAAACTACTTTTTTCAAACTTCTTCAGTTGTTTTTCGCTGGAGATTTACAGATGGTTTGCCAGATTGGTTTACGTTAAATATGCTTCTTGATCATTTTCTTTTTATGCTCCACGCTGTAGAGGGCAAAATTAAATATTTTAATGAAGATATGAGCGTATGGAGAAGGCATGAAGGTGGATATTCATGGCTTCAAACTATAAATAAAGGCCTATTTGCACAAAAAAAATACGAAGATTGGATATATGTTTATGAAGAAATGGATAGATTTTTTTCTTATCGCTTCACTTTGCAAATAAGAGAAAGAAATCTTCTTGTTTTGCGTAATCTCGTGAGTCATTATATGCAGACAAGCCAATTTGAAGAAATTAAGCAATTGTATATCAATTATAAAAGATATTTTGAAAAGCCTGTGCTTGAAAATGCTATTATGCTTGATGCTTTACGTTTAGTTTATCCAGAAGAAAGAACTTTTTCTCCACCATGGCAATCAAGCGAAAGAAGTGGGACAATATCTGATGAAAATACAGACAGAGAAAATGCTATAGGTTCATTTTTTGAACTTGATATACAGTCTATTCCAAGTATTGAAGACAGCGTTTTTACATCTTGGGTTCAAGATGAGGAATACGCTGCTTTTAGTAATAATATACAGGCATTAATGGCTTTTTTATGGCATCATGGATGTAAGGATATTTGGTTGCCTTCGTATTTTCCCTATTTTAATCAAAATCTCATAAAACCATTGAGATTAATGCCGAAATTCTATGCTGTAGATAGAGAATTTAATGTCGATCCATCTTTTCTTAATGAAGTAAAAGCTCGAGAAGTAGTGCTGACTTTTGCTCCTTTTGGAAAAGCTCTTTCACAAAATTTTGAAGACGCCTTACTGGCAAGCAAAGATATTATTTGGATTGAAGACAGAAGCCAAGCCTTGTCTATTGAAACTGCTTCAAAGGCAGACGCGTGTATTTATTTTCCAAAAAACCTTTTGGGCGTGCCTGATGGTGCATTGCTTGTGGGCAAGGGGATGAGTGTTTTACAGCCAAAACAAAAAGCCATACATTCTGCACATTATTTTGAATTTTTGGAATTAGCAGTAAAACGCATGGAAACAATGCATCTATCTACCCAAGATATTTTGACTTACAATAAAATTATCGAAAAAGAAGAATTGCCACAAAATGCATGCTCTCAATTAACAATTGATATATTGAAGCGTATCCCGCTTTTACCTTTAGCACAAAAACGTAAAGAAAATTGGGAATATTTGGCAAAGCATTTAATGGAATTTGCTCTTTGGAAAGACGAAAGAGTTGATTTTGCTCCTTATGCGTATCCAATTCGCATACCCTATAATAAATCGCAAGTTTTGCCAAAAGATGTTTTACTCACACTCTTAGCAAATCAAAATATTCACCCTCTTTCTTTAGGGCAAAAAACACAAAATACATCATACAATGGACTTTCTGAGATTGTGTTGCTGCCTTGTGATCAACGTTACAGTAAGAATGATTTAGATAGAATTATTTTATTAGTGAATAAGTATATGCAAGGGCAAATAAAAAAAGAAGAAGTAAAGGCATGGTAAGTAGATTTTTAATATTGGAGCTTTTTTATGTATAAATGGCATGGGAAAAAGCTTTTAATCTTAGGTGCTACAAAGCTTATGGAGCAAATAATTGATGTGGGCCAAAAATATGGCGCTACAGTCTATGTAGTTGACTATAGCCCTACATCGCCAGCAAAAAAAAGTGCAGATTTTGCTTTCTTAGCCGACGCAACTGATGTAGATACAATTGTAGCTTTAATAAAAGAACACCAAATAGATGGTGTTATTACTGGTTTTGCTGATTCTCTTCTTCCTGCTTATTATGAAATCTGTACAAAGGCAAATCTACCTTGCTACCTCACTCCAAAACAAATAGAATTTACAACAAATAAGAAATTATTTAGAGAATATTGCAAAAAATTTGAAATTCCAAATGTCAAAGAATTTGAAGATGAAAATTTTACTTATCCTATTCTTGTTAAACCTGTTGATAATAGCGGTTCTCGAGGGATTTCAATTTGTAATAATTTAGAAGAATACAATAAAGCTGTAGAAGGGGCTTTAAGATTTTCTAAATCAAAAAATATATTGGTTGAAGAATATGTGAACCATAATGAAGCGACGATTTTTTACATCTTTGTTGAGGGAAAGAGTTATTTTTCTCTTATGGCAGACAGAAATGTTGTTGAAGTGAAAGATGGTTATATAAAGCTTCCAAATGGTTATGTTTTTCCTTCTCCTCACACTCATAAAAGCTATACAGCATTGCATGATAAATTCGCACAGATGTTTGATGAACTTGAAATTAAAAATGGTATAATGTTTATTCAATGTTTTGTGGATGATGAAGGACAATGTATTCCTTATGAGCCAGGTTTTAGAATTACTGCAAGTTTAGAACATCTTATCACAGAAAAAGTCTGCGATTACAGTTCTATGGCAATGCTAATAAATTTTGCTCTTACAAATTCGATGACTATAGCTACACAGGATTTATCACAAATTTCTCCTTTTATTGCTGAACAAGCGTATAATATTACTTGTTTAATTAATCCTGGAAAAATTTATAAAATACAAGGTTTAGAAGAAATTGTAGCTGATGAAAATGTGTTAGGTTATTTTCAGTCCTATCTTATTGGCGATGAATTAGCTGAAGATCAGTATGGAAAGCTATCGCAAATTTTTCTAAGAATTATCTTCTATGGAAATAGCAAAAAATATAATGAATTCACACAAAAAATTAATAAGAAACTTGAAGTTTTGACGCAAGATGGCGAAAATCTTTTTCTAAAAAATTTTTAATGGAGAAGATATGAAAAAAAAGAGCAAAAGCAAAAAAATATTGATACAACTACAAGAAGAAAATAAAATCTTGCGTGAAAAAGTTGATAATTTAGAAAGATTCATGAACGAATACAAAGCGAAACCTAAAGAATGTTTCGATAAAATGGCACAATATATAGTGCCTAAAATGCGTGCACATAATTATGAAATGCTTTTGGCTGAATATAAATTTCAAGGTTTTAGCAAAGATTTATTACATTCCTTTGAAAGACTTGAAGTATCAATGTATTGCTGGCGTTCAGAAAATAATAGATTGTGGCTCTTGTATCTTACAATTCTTTTAGAAAACAACTTGCATGAAAAGATAGAATTTCTTTCAAGAAGATATTATTATTATCATCAATTAGAAAATGTTGAAGATTATCCTTATGTTGCACACTATTTCCATAAGCAAAATTATACAAATGAGTTGATAGAAAAATCTGCATTAATACATGAAAAATTAATGGAAGCAGAGCAAAATCAAGAGTTTGAAAAGCTTGTGCGAGGAAAGAGTATTGCTGTTGTTGCAAATGGCCCTTACGAAAAGGGTAAGGGCAGAGGCAAAGAAATCGATAGCCATGATATAGTTGTAAGGTTTAGCCAAGGCACAGATAAAGGCTTTGAAAAAGATTATGGAAAAAGAACAGATATTTGGGTAAATACAGTAGGTTGTAAAAATTTTCTCAGATATAGAAAACCTGATCTTTTATTCACTTTATGGCGATTTGATTGCTATTTTTTCAGAGATGAAAGTGGAATTGAAAATCTTTACTCAGTTCTTGATAAAAAATGTCAAAAATATGGTGATAAAACTGCCCAATATGCTTGGAAAGAACTAGGAATAAATATTTCTCTTACAAGTGGCAGTGATTTTATTCTTCATCTTTATAATGTGCTTGGTTCATTTGAGAATATAGATTTATACGGTTTTCATTTTATGCATAATTTTGAAAATGAAAAATTGTATTTCAACAGAAATACCTCTTATGTGCCTGTGGACTATCATGATTTTGATGTTGAAAAAAATGTTATGTTGAAGTTTTTGCTAGAGCATGGTGGAGAAAAGTTTATATGAACAAAAATATTTTAATCACAGGGGCAGGCGGAACTCTTGGTCGTCTTTTGCTGAAAGCTCTACCTAAAAAATATACTATTAAAGCTCTTAGCACACAAAAAGAAAATTTAATAAAAGAGTTTGAAAGCTATGAAACTCTTAATTTTTTTAATGAAGAAGATTTCTATAAGAATAAAATCGATTTCAAAGATCTTGATTGTGTTTTACATCTTGCATTTGCAAGAACGCAAAATGGAAATGATTTAGTAAAAAGTATTGATTTTTCAAAAGAAATTTTTAAAAAAGCCAAGGAAGCAAGGGTTAAAAATATTGTACATGTTTCCTCACAAAGTATCTATGGAAATCTGAGAGAAATTCCTTCTGTAGAAAGTGATATTCCCAATCCTTTTGACTTTTACGGCATTGCAAAATATGCTTGCGAAGAGCTTGGTAATGAAATTTGTGAAAATTCAGAAACAAAAATAACACATATACGCTTGGCAAGCTTGCTTTCGCCTTTTTTAAAAGAAAGAATAGTAAATAAAATGATAGAAGCTGCACTAGAAAAAAATGAAATTACTATTGTTGGCGGAGCACAGATTTTTTCGTATCTAGACACTAGAGATGCAATAAATGCGATAATTTTTTTGCTTGATTCACTTTCTTCATTTTCTTCAAGGCATGAAAATATTGAAAATGTGTATAATTTAGGCTCTGACGAACACTATGATATTATGCACATTGCACAAAGTATAAGAAAAATTCTTGCACAAGAATATAGCAAAGAAATTACAATAAACTTACAAGAAAAAGACATAAATACAAAGATAAAGCTTGATTGTAATAAGTTTAACACAAAGTTTAACTGGAAAGCTAAATACACACTTGAAGAAACTATTTATTGGATACTAGCGGGCAGAACAAAGCTTCTTTGATTTGTTTTTTACTATACCATATCCCATGAAAGCGGTGTTCCCTTTATGAAATCGCTTTTAGCAGTTTTGCCTAAAATTACATCTAAATATCTTGTGTGCAAACCATGTCCCGGGCGGATAGAACGTACATTTTCACTAGTGAATTTTTCGCCTTTTTTTATGTCTTTTACAATAAAGAGTGAACGTCTAAAACAAACACTGCCTTGTTCTTTTTCTGTGCGTTCATAATTCACTTTGCCCAAAGCTTTTTCAACAATGCGTATATCTTGAACCATTTGTTTAAATTCGTGTGGCTCCATGCTAAAAGCTCCGTCAGGGCCTCCGTCAGCACGAGCAAGTGTGAAGTGTTTTTCAACAACACAAGCACCAAGCGCAATAGCACCTACTGCAACGGCTGAACCCATAGTATGATCAGAAAGCCCAACTTTACAATTGAAAGCTTGTGCTAAATGTGGAATTGTGAGCAAATTTGCTTCTTCAACGGGTGCAGGGTAAGCTGTGGTGCATTTTAATAAAGTCAAATCAGTATTTCCATTTTCACGTAAAGTGCGAACAGCTTCGTCTATTTCAGCTAATGTTCCCATGCCAGTTGACATTATTACAGCTTTCTTTGTTTGTGCAATTTTCTTGATAAGTGGAATATCTATAAGTTCAGGTGAAGCAATTTTATATTTTTCCATGCTGCATTGCTCTAAAAAGTCAACAGCAGAAAAGTCAAAGGGTGAGGAAAAACAATCTAAGCCCAAATCTTTTGCATAGGCCATTAAACGAGGCGTCCATTCCCAAGGGGTATATGCTTCTTGATAAAGTTTATGTAATGTCTGTCCATTCCATAAAGTGCCTTTGATTTGAAAAAAATCATTTTCACAAGGAATTGTTATGGTATCTGCTGTATATGTTTGTAACTTAATAGCATCAGCCCCTGCTTGTGCAGCAGCTTTTATGATATTTTCTGCTCGAACTATCGAACCATTGTGATTGGCTGATATTTCCGCTATGATATAGGTTTTAGGCATTATTATTTCCTTTGAGGATTTGTTATAGCTGAACAAAATTTTTCTAAGTTTTTATACGCTATAAATTTTTTTTGTTCTTCATCTAATCCATCAGTAATTTTTTCAAAATTTATGCGTAAGTCTTGGTAAGAAACTTCAGGGTGATCAGAGCCGATACAGAATCTATGTGGAAATTTCAAAACAGCACTCTTTATTTGTTCAATGAGCTTTTGATAATTATGTATAGTATAGGATAAATCAAGAAGTATATTTTCCTTGTGGATTAATTGATTATAGGTATGAGTAAAATTTTTACCTCCACAGTGTAAGTAAATAAGTTTTGCATCTTTTATTTTTTTTGTAAAACTAGGATTTAATTCTAAAAAACCACAATAGAGTACAATTAAATTTTGCCTATTAGCCTCATTAATTATTTGAAAAATAATATCTTCATCACCTACAAAATTTGCAATACGTGGATGTATTTTTATTCCTTTGTAACCCAATAATTTTATAGCTTCTAACTGACGAGGATTATCGCAAAAAGCAATAGGAATGAGATTTGTATGAGTTTTTATAAGTTTAAAGAATTTTTCTTCATCATATGCACCAACATTTTTTAAACCTACAGCAAATGCTTTGTAAATATTATTCACTTTCATTTGATCTAGCAAATAATCAATATTGGCATATTCTCCAAAACGAGGATTTAACCATGTACCATCTAAAGTTGGATGAGTTAAACTATCAAAAATTTTCATCTGTTAACCATTTGTTGTATATAATATTTTCGTTGAAACTATCATCTTTGAACACAAAAATAGAAAATTCAAATGGCATGTAGTTATTCTTTAATATAATGTTTCTCGATAAAGAATATGCAATAGAAAGGATTTTTTCAGGATTTGCATAGAAAATACCTTCGTCTTTATAATCAACTTTATCGTTAATAAAGTCGAAAGAAAATCCATCCTTAGTGACACTATATGCCTTTTTCATGACGCTTTCAATGAAATCATAATTATTGTTTTTTTCAAAAATATGATTGAATGGGCCAGAAGCAATGGCCCAATCATATATACTTTCTAATGGGAGTTCTAAAAAATCTCCGCATATAAAATTTGCAGATAAGTATCTTTTTTTACCTTCAAGTATAAATTTTTCATATAAATCACAACCAGTATATTTGTAAGAGGCAAATTTTTTTTCTAGTATGAGGTTTAAATCGCCAAAACCGCAGCCAATATCAAGAATATGTTTGTTGTTTGCATTGTATTCAGACAATAGATTTATAAATCTAATATTTTGTTTTCCTTTTAGCCAGCCCAGAGATTGAGGTGAATAGCCAAATTCACTATACCGTTTTTCATATCTTCGCAATGTGTTATCTTTTTCTTTAGAGTCCATTTTATTCATAAAAACATTCCTTTAGAAAATTTTCTTCAGCCTTTTGAATGTGCTCCATGGTTAAAATTTCTTTTGAACCGGATACAATTTCATAACCATATCTGTCTGTATCCTGTTCTAATACTTTAAATTTCTTATTCAAAGTCATATATTCTCTATTATATGCATGGCAAATAATTTTTTCATCTAAAAAATTAACAAGTGATATTTCTTTTTTCAATGGAATATTAGGCGGTAAATCGTATATAAAGTAGAGTGATGAAATGTTATTTTGCGGCAACAAAGATGTTTCGATTTTTTTTCCATGTAAAACTTTATAATATTCTTTTATAAGGGATTTGTTCGTAGTTAATTCTGCACAATGGCTACCTATAAATCCTGATGAGCGTGCCCCCAATTCTATAGGAGATAAAGTGCCGTCTTTTTTGAGCATGACTTCAAAATGCCCTAAAGTGTTTTTTAGATTCAGTGCCTTATAGCATTCAATAGATTTTTGTGCTATTTTTTCACGTGTCTTAATGTCTAAGTCTTTTGAATTATAATGAATTTTACATGCAGTAATGACATTTGAATTTTGCATATAATAGCGGCGTCCTATTGAAAAAACGCTTACATTGCCATAGTTATCTCCTAGCATTTCCACACTAAATTCTGTTCCTTCTAAGAATTCTTCAATATTTACTAATGAATTTGTAGTATAGGCCATTGCTTTTTCAAAAGCTTTTTGTATGTATTTTTTGGGTGATTTTGTTTCTAAAACGCTAAGTCCTCTGGAAGCACAAGCATTGGCGGGCTTGATTATTATTTTTTTATTCTTGTTCATGTTTGCGATGATAGCATAATCGCATGAGCTAAGGGCTATGCTTTCTCTATTTAATAAGCCTGCTTTTAACCAAGCTTCATGCATGAGGTTTTTATGATGAGCATTTGAAATTGCTTCTTCACTTGCATGGAATAGTTTATATTCTTTACATATTGCATGTTGAGCTAAGCCAGCACCGTCCATAGAAGTATAGACGAAATCAATATTTATATTTTTAGTGCGTAAAATAGAAATTAATTCAGGGCTACAGGCGTCAAAAAGAATATGCTTATCATAATTTGCTTTGATATTAGGACGATAATCAGCAACAAAAACAAAGCATCCAAGTTTTTTAAGGATATCATACACACCATTGTTAGCGGGACTTCCACCAAGTATTAGAGCATTTTTCTTAACCATTGTACATCCATTTTAAAGTCGTCAAGTGAAATTTTTGAATCTTTATCTGTTTCTACTGCAATATCCTTAGTAGTATCAATAATTGAAAATATTCTTTTATAATCAAAATTCCCCTCATGTAAGTGTAAATGTTTATCTATTTCACTGTCAATATAATTCCCGCTTATATGATAGCATTGTGGCGACAAGCTTTGAAGCTTTGCAAGATATTCGTAAGGATCTATTCTCAAAGAATTAGCTGAGCATATGCAATGTCCTATATCCAAACAAAATCCGAGTTTTGTTTTTTCCTTTATAAGAGTAATTTCTTCATATGTCGCCCCTCTGCATACATTCTTCAAATTAAAAGGAGCTTTATAGGGCTTATTTTCGATATAAGCGTTTTGAGGAGATATCAGAATAAGCTGTGAAATTGTTTCTTCAATATTTCCGCTTGCCCCAGCATGGATGACTGTATAATTTGCCTTAAGGCTTTTTCTAAATTCTTCTACTTCAAGAAAAATATTTTTATTATATTCAAACTTATCTTTATTCGCCAAGTTTACTTCGTGCATAAAATGAGGAGCATGTAAAGAAAAAGGAATGTTTGACTTAGCCCACTTATCTAGTGTGTGTAATGAGTTTGGCACTACATAAAGTTCAATATAGTCAAATACATCATCTTGATAAAGTTTTATTGCTTCATCATAATAGTAGTCTGTGTTTATTGACCAGAGTTTTAATCCGAGTCTATGTGTTCTTTTGTTTTTTTGCATAAAAATCACGCTTGAGTTTCTCTAAAACATCTAACCATTCGCTTTCTGCATTATCCTTAAATAATTGATCAAACAAAATAGCTTTATGCCTTATTTCTGAGTGAGAATTACGTAAAGTTCTTTGCTTATGTTTATATTTATCATTGGTATCAATTTCATGCCCTAAAAAGTAGTCCGTAAAAAGTTGTGAACGACGAAATTCACATCTTTGGCAATAGGCATCTGTTTCATTGTTATAGATCATTTTTTTTCTAAGTTTTCTGGCTTTTTCATTGTTATAAATTTCTGTTACAGTACCTAAAGAGGATTTTATATTACCTATTTCAAGTTGATTTCCTGAGTCACAAGGACAAGTTGCCATACAGCCATTGGGTGTAATTTTTAAATTTGTATAGATGCAATCAGAATAATATTTTCTAGATGCCTCTAATGCATTGTTTTGTACATTAAAAAGTTGGCATAATTTACCTGATTGAGCAAAACCCAATGGGGCAATATCGAAGATATAATGATTAATAAATTTAATATCAGCAATGATTTCTGGGGTTTCTATAATGTAATTTGCAAAAGAAAATGGTATTTTTTTAGCATATTTTTTTAAAAATTTTATCTGATTTATAAAAGTTTTTTCAAAATTATCTTGCCCACATATTTTCTTGTAATTTTCCCTATCTAAGGCATATAAAGAGCAAGATAAATTATGGATTGGCGAATCAAGAATTTCGTCCATCAAATTATCCGATAAATGTGTAAAGTTTGTAATCAAGATAATCTTAGCTTGCGGTAATTGTGTATGAGCATAGTGTATACGTTCTATAATTTTTCTGTCCAAAAATGGTTCAGATTGACCATATAAATGTAATTGACCAGAAAAATTTATTTCTTGAAGTTTACTAATAATGTGAAAGAATAAATCATCTTTCATATATCCATATGAATTTCTAATCTTTGTACGTGGGCACATTTTGCATTTATTGGTACATGCAGAAAAAGTTTCAACATAAACCTGAGTGGGGCCGGAAAAAGAACGCCCTGACAACACATTAAATTTTTCTATAGTAGACTTTATCATCTTTTTTTATAATGGTTAGTTGTTTGCATAATATTTTCAGCAAGAAATAAATCTTCTTCATTATCTATATCTATTGCCGCAAAACGTGGAAGAATTATAGCAGTTTTTTGTAAAGCTAAAAAGCTATTTGAGGAAGTTTTTTGAAAAGCTTCCACAGAAAATAAATAGAATAAACCCAAATCGTAATAGGATGGTTGAATATCTTGAGTACGCATAGACACATGCTCTGAGAAGCGATAGGAAATACTATTATCTTGATTAAACTGTAAAGCCCTTTCTATAGGGTGTGAATATTCGGCAACAGCATATACACATTCAGTATCAGTTGAGGCTAGTTTATCAAAGGCATTTTGCAAATATTCTTTTCTAATCATTGCCGAAGTTCCATATAAGCAGCAACAATATTTATATCTTTTGCTGTGTTTTTCTTTTAAAGTGGATAAAGTGTATCTTAAAACTTCTGCAGTTGTTGTAAAATCGCTTGCCAATTCTATAGGACGCAAGAAAGGTAATTGAGCACCGTATTGTACCGCTAGTTCTGCAATATGATTATCATCAGTAGATATTACAACATCAGAAAACAATTCGCTTTCAAGTGCAATCTCAATAGGCCACGCAAGCATAGGTCTGCCATTAAACATACGTTTATTCTTGTGTGGAACACGCTTAGAACCACCTCTTGCCATAACTATACAAAGGCAATCACAACTAGCATCGTTTGAACTCGCCATAATAGTATTATATTCCAAGTTGTTGCATTATAGCCTTTACAGTGTATTCGCCCGTAATTGCTTCTTGCTTCCAGATAGGGTTTTTCAATTGCCAATTATTTCCTATCTTTTCCCACATAACACCTCTAAAAGTATTCGCGTGTTCCCAAAATTCATTTTCTGATATATCTATTAATTTGCAAAAGTTTGACAATTCTTCTTGGCTGTAAGCTTTATCGAGCTCTTTCACTAAAAATATTGCTTCTTCACGTGTAAGATTTTTATGACGCACATCATAGCATGATTCATCTGTAGCCCCACTAAAACCAAACTTAATGTATTTCAATAAATTATTCACAGAGATGAAATTGTGATCAAGACACGCAAAACGTCTGTAACGCCCTGTTTGGTATGGATCTGAATCTTTATCACGTATAGTTAGTCCATGCTTTATGGAAAACTTTGCGTTATTTTGTTCTCCCCAATCTTTTAAATGATTACTGAGCCATACTCCTCGTATACCTTTTTGAGCGACTCTTTCCATATTGGCTGAGAACATATAAAGATCTTCTAGTTTGATTTCATCATCAACATAGATTTTTTTATAATCTTCCTTGACTGTATTTTGTTTAAAAGCCGCTGTTGCGTCTCCATTACAACCTTTTAAACTTGCCAAACCCAAAGTTTGACCAGGATTTTCACCATTCACCACTAGTGGAATATCGAATTTATCAGCTATAATATATGCTGAAGAATGTAAACAATATTCTAATACTCTATTAGGGTTTAGGATAGAAAAAAAATCTTTTCTAAGAAGTTTACGTACTACTTTTGCATTTGCTTTCATTGAAATTACATCGAAACCTAAACTTTTTAAATTTTCAATATTAGCAAAGCCGATAGCAGTGTTTTTATATGGTTCAGAACTTACAAGCAGAGGGCGTAAACCCATTTCATCACGCATGACAATAGCTTGCCTTGTAGAGTCTTTTCCGCCAGAGACACCAATTACACAATCGTATGCAGCTCTTTGATTTTTAGCCCACGCTGAAATTTCTTGAAGTTCATTGAGGCGTTCATTCCAATTGATTTGTTGTTTTTCATCTTCCCAAAGGCATGCACCACAGACGCCATCTTCATTGTAGTATATATCTGGGCGGGTATCCGGTTGCACACATCTGACACAATATTTCATACTTACTCCTTATTCGCCTTTCTAAAATAATTCTTGTTCATTCATAATATTTTCTAATCAAATATTAATAATTTTGTTTACTTTCTTCACAATTTCTTTCAAATCTTTTTTCTTTAATCCATAATACAGTGGCAAAGAAATACATTTTTCATAATAGGCTTCAGCTTTTGGAAAGTCCCCTTTTTTAAAGCCTAAATTTTGATAATAGGGCTGTATATGCACTGGAATATAGTGAACTTGCAAGTTTAAACCTATTTTCTTTGCATTGTTATAGAATTCTTTTCTATTGTCAACTAAGACAGGATAAAGGTGAAAACATGCATTTGAATATTCTTTTTCTTCTAAATGCGGTAAGCCTAATTTTTTATTATAAAAATCAACTATTTCACGTCTACGGGCTTTGAATGTGTCAAGCCTTTTTATCTGGGAGCAACCAAGTGCGGCTTGGATATCAGTCATTCTGTAATTATAGCCAAGTTCACGCATTTCGTATTCCCATGTATGAGCCATTTTCCCCTCTTTATGCATTCCATGAGAACGATAAGAAAGTAATTTCTCATACAATTCTTTGCTATTTGTAGTGATTGCTCCACCTTCGCCTGTTGTCATTGTTTTTACAGGATGAAAGGAAAAAACCGTCATATCAGAATATTTGCAAGAGCCAACTTTCGTATCTTTATAATCAGAGCCAATAGCATGGGCAGCATCTTCAATGATTACAATATCTTTATCTTGTGTGAGTGCATGAATTTTTTCCATGTCACAAGATTGACCTGCAAAATGCACAGGAATAATTGCTTTTGTCTTAGGAGTGATAGCTTTTGCTATTTCAGCGGCATCAATATTCGCAGTTTTTTCTTCTATATCAGCAAATTTTACTGTGGCTCCAACATACAAAGCACAATTTGCAGAAGCAAGAAAGGTATTTGGGCTTGTGATAACTTCGTCATTCTCTTTTATGCCTGCCGCAAGCATAGCAATATGTAATCCTGCTGTAGCAGAAGACACAGCAAGGCAATATTTTGCTCCAGTATAAGAACAAAGGGCTTTTTCAAATTCTTTTACTTTTGGGCCACAAGTCAAGAAAGACGATTTTAATGTTTTCAAGACAGCTTTATAGTCTGATGCATTAAGATTTTGCTTACCATAATTATATTTTTTCATAAAATTTCTACTCATAATGTGTAGCAAGCACAGAACATTCTTTACGTAAAACAGGAATGTTTTTAATTATAGGATAAACTCTACCTGTTGTTTTAGAGAAAAGAAAATTTTCCTCTGTTGAAACAAGAGGAGTTTTAGAAATAGGATCAACAAAGCTAGCCTTGGTGGCTTCATTCGTATTTTTTTTAACTATATACATAGCCGTTTTATTATATTGAGTAATTTGATTTTCTAAAAGTTCATTTTTTATGAGTCGATAGCCAAGTTTTTCTATGATATAAGGCAGGTTGCGGATATAACCATGTTCATCCATGCGTTTTTTTTGTTCTTCGTCGCCAAGCTCCCATGAGGGTTCAAATAAAGCTAAACCTAACCTAGAGACACGTAAGAGCTCTTTTATAAGCACTTCTTCGCTTCCGTGATTAGGTTCTAAGGCATGTGAGCTTGTGACAAGATCTATAGAATTATCAGGCAAAGGAATATGTTCCATATCGGCAATAAAGCAATGTGGGCTTGTGCCCGTTTTTTCTTGAAAGAATTTTTTTCCTTTATAAATTCTACTCCAGCTTATATCAAAAGAATAAAAAGAGTTTATCTGAGAGGAGAGAAATTTGTGATAGTTAAGGCTTGTTCCGGTTAGTTCACCACATCCGCAATCTAAAAGACTTGTTGCTTGTGGGAAGAATTTTAAAATAGTCAAAGCTTTTTCTTCGAAATATTCTTTATTGGATTGAGGATTTGTAACATGCATTTCAATATAACTTCCGGCTTGTATATCGTAGGCAGTTTCTATAATATCTTTGGTGTTTATCTCAGAATTAATACTTTCACGCATAAGTTTTGAGATATTATGACTCAGTAAGTATTTACTTTTTAAAAAGGGTATATTAAAAAAATGTGCCATAATTTTCTCTTATATTAGTTAATTATTACGCAATATCTAAAATTAATTGTTTCATTTCATCAATAGTTAACCAACTATCGTTATTACCAGAATGATATTCAAAATCAGCCTTTAAAGGCTTTGAATCTTTATATTTTCCAGCAATGCTCTCAAGTTTTGTTTGTGGTAAAATAATATAAAACTCACCTGCGTCTATTGTTGTGTGTGCATCTTCTTTGGTTATCATTTGCTCATGGATTTTTTCACCAGGACGGATTCCCACTTCTTTTAATGGCATTGTTGGGCAAATAGCTTTTGCTAAATCTGGCAAACGCATAGAAGGGATTTTCTTTACATATAATTCGCCGCCATGCATTTTTTCAAGAGCTTCTAAAACCATATCAACAGCTTGCTCAAGTTTGAGCCAAAAACGTGTCATGTTCATATCGGTTATAGGAAAAAACTCTGCCTTTTCTTTTATAAGCTTTTGGAAAAATGGAATAACCGATCCGCGAGAGCCTGCAACATTACCATAACGAACAACACTGAATTTTGTGTGCCTACCAAAACCTACATAGGCATTACCGGCAATAAAAAGTTTATCAGAACAAAGCTTTGTTGCTCCATAAAGATTTACTGGAGAACAAGCCTTATCAGTTGAAAGTGCAACTACTTTCGCAACGCCGCAATCAATTGCAGAATCAATAATATTTTGGGCACCCAAAACATTTGTTTTTACCGCTTCAAAAGGATTATATTCACAAGCAGGAACCTGTTTTAGTGCTGCTGCATGAATAACAATATCCACTTCATTAAAAGCTCTATGCAATCTTTCTTTGTCACGAACATCGCCAATAAAATATCTTAGTTTCTCTTCATGCAATTTAAAAAATGATTGGTTTTGCATTTCAAATTGCTTAAATTCATCACGAGAAAAAATGATAATTTTTTTTACATCAGGATATTTTTCAAGAACGATTTCAGTAAATTTTTTTCCAAAACTTCCTGTGCCACCTGTGATGAGTATTGTTTTATTATTAAGCATAATAACCTAACTTGTTAAATAATTGTTTATGTTTTGATTTTTATATGAACGAAAATGTAAAGTCAAGTTTTGCGAGAATTTAGTTTGTTTAAATATGTAATAACTACATAAATTTATTTTTTAAATACTCTTGAAGACTTGGAAAATAAGCTAAAATGCTTTGAATATGAGTAATGTCTTCCCTTTTTGAAGCACTGTATATACGTTCTGCATAAACACTGTCGACCATGCATTTTAGTTCTTCCTGAAATTTGCCTTCAAAGTGGATGTTAAGAAATTCAAAAAGCATAATTTCTTGTAAGCCATACAAATCTCTGTGTTTTAAAATATTATTAGTTGTGTGGAAAAAATGCCCAGCACTATGTCTTCTATACACAGACATAATTTCAGGTATGAAGCCTATAAAGCCCTCTTCAGCTTGAATGAGATGCCAATATCTATCTGATGGGCAAGTGCCAAACGCAAACCAAGCTGGCAATGCTTTATTTTGAAATCGCCATCTATACATAACTGAATTTGTTTGAATAAAGTTTTCAATAAGCAATTCACGTAAGTAATATTGCTTTTTTATGCCTCTTTTTATTTCCTTAGGATAGATTTGTGTGAGATCTGGATTATCCTCAAATATAGTCTGCACAAAGTGAAAACACATAGAAGCTCTGGGATTTTCTTCAAGATAATCTACTTGTTTTTGCAATTTTTTTGTGTCGCTGAAATAATCATCGCCGTCACAAAGAGCAACGTAAGGTGCTGAAATTTGATCAAACAATCTTCCTGCAACTTCATGTGGAGTATTTGTATCGTTGAAGATAAGTTTAATATGTGGATATTTTGCAGCATATTTTAGCAAGATTTCTCTTGTGCCGTCAGTTGAATCGTCGTCTGAAATAATATGTGTAACAGGAAAATCAGTTTCTTGCATAAGTACAGATTTTATACATTGTTCAATATAATCTTTATGATTATAGGTCATTGTAAGTACTGCAACTTTTGCTTCAGAAAGATCTATTTTTCCATTTATTGCTTGAGGTGGAAGAGTGCAGCCTTGTGCATTTTGAGTGAACGTAGAGAGTGTTTCTTCATCGATTCTATCTTCAACATAAAGTAGGGCAGCAAATACATTTCTTGCTGCCTGTGTTTGATAGGCTAAAAGTGTTGTATCAAGATGTGTTACTATAAGTTTACGAAAATCGCTTTCAAGTAGTTTTGCAAGAGTAATAGCTTCATCAAAACTGATTCCAAGTGATTCGTCGCTTAAATCTTTATATTTAATGTTTTCTTGAAGTATATCAGCTTTTCCAAAATTTATCTTGTATTGCTCTTGAATATAGTTTCGCCAATAGGGACGTAAATAGGTGTTTATTTGTCCTTCATCTGTCTTATATGAAAGAAATTCTTTTTGTGATATCCAATCGTAATGAATGGAATTAAGATAAAAATTATTGCTTACAGCTTTTATGAAAGAAAGCACTTGAGAGGAGGGAAGGGTGTTTAATTTATTTTCCTCTATGGATATATTTTCAAGTTTTAGCCATTTAATCCAATGCGGTATGACTTCTTTCTCGTGCGAGATTTTTGTATAATCAAATGAAGTATTTCCATCTGAAAAAATTTCTTGTATAGGTTTTATTAAATTGAAAGAGGTACCTTTGTGATGTACATACCAAAGGTAGTACATTAAAGATATTTTACACTCTCCATTCATCATAGCTTCACACCAAAGACTTTCAACCTTTCTATCTTGTGGTAGATCGCAGCCTTTTGCGTGTATACGTGCATTTGGAAAATGTATTTTTAATATTTTATATAGCTCTACTATGGAAGAATAATTCGTAGTAATAGGAGCAAAAATAGCTAACGAATGTAGGTTTTTTTTATTAGCAAGATAGTTAACTAAAGTGGTAAATAGGTCAGTGTTCTCAGGAAAAGTGAACTTTTTATTCAAAATTTTATCGGCAATATTTGATAGATATTTATTGTATTTTTGTGAATCCGTATAAAGCCAAGTATTGCCTTCGTGATTGAGATATTCTAATTCTTTTGGAAAATGTTCAAATAAATCAGTGCATATTGGATAATAAATGCCATGTTTTTCTATCTCTTTCTTATGTGTAAGCACATAATCTGTCATTATAGAGCGAGAAAGAAAGGGAGAGAAAAAAATGTAAATATTCTTGATGTTTGTCTCTGCTCTATCTATAGCCAAATTATGCATAGTATCTTTTTCAATTCTTTTTTGTGTTGCTAAGAGCGCAGAATGTATATTTCTTATATTTAGATTGCTAAATGGCAAAGCAGAAGTGTTGATTTCTTCTTCTAATCTTGCTCGAAGGCCAGCACTTAGTTGTGAGGCTAAGAAAAGTGCATCATTTAAATCTAAATCTATAAGATTATCTAAGGTATCTTTTAATAGTGGATATTTTACTATGGGTGACATAAGCACATTATTTTTTATATCTTCGTATTGCTTATTAATAAATTCTTTTTGTTCTTTTGTTAAATATTCACTATTTTCTTTTTCGGATATTTCACATTGGATAAAGTCAGTTTCTTTAAGCCAGGAAAGGGGAAATTTTTCAGGATAGTTATTTTTTGAAAAAGAATTCAAAAATAAAAATTTCTCTTTTGAAATGAAAAAGCTCACACTCTTGTCATCGACAAGAGATTTTAAATGGGATAAATCTACGCTGTCAAGCCATGTACAAAGAGAGCTTGTTGAAAAATTTTTTTCATCTTGAATAACTATTCGTGCTATCTTTTCTTCATAATTTTCAGAAAGATTTTTATATATTTTATCGGGAGTGTATAACCAAGAGCCTCTATTTTGAATGTATAGTATGAACTCTTCCAAGCGTAAAGGATAATTTTCATATAAAGAACAATGTAGCCATTTACCTAGAACTTCTTTATCTGCCAATAGTGAGAGTATAGAAATATGAAGCTTTGCGTGTGGAAATGTTTCTTCAATCTCTTTTATGAGCAAGGACACTTGATCGACATCTGTCAAAAATGGATTGACAAAAAGGCAAAGCGAATGGATGTTTTGCTTGGCCTCAATTTTTTGAGCAAGATTTATTAAGCATTTTTTTCTATGTGCTAAGACAAATGGTTCTAAACCGTTTTTTTCTGCTATTTTTGCATTTTGTTCAGAAAATGTATTTTGCATAGAAACAAGCCATTCATGTGTTGATACATCATAAAAGTCAAGTTCTTGTGGGTAAGAAGGTGCGATATCTCGCATTTTAGGGTAATAATAGCCATGTTTTTCGAGAATTGCAGTATTTGTATTGCAAAAATGAAGAATTGGAAATGCACTTGCTAATGTGGCAATATGTATATAAATATCTTTAATCATTATCTTACCTTATTCAAAAGTATAGTTTGGTAATTGAGCAACAACCTTGCATGAAGTGATAATATCTGTGTATTCAGGGTAATTTTTTAAAATATATTGTGAAATCCTTGGAGCATTACGTCCAAAGACAATAATCGGTAAAGGATTATTCTTATTTTGTGGCAATATTTCATCAGAATGGACTATTTTCAATCCGTCCATAGATTCATTATGTTCGTGTGGGGTGTTTACAAGTATAGCTCTTGCTTTTGTATTTTTAAAATATTCTTTATTTTCTTGATACCAAGAACCGCAAGCCCAGAAATATACTTCTTTATTTTCAAGTCTTTTAATAGTTTTTTGCCAATATAATTCTTGCTCGCGATTATATATTGAATGGCAAAGCTCATAAAGAGTTTTAGGATTTTCAAGATAGGAGGTATCGTTATAATAAGAGAAAAATTCTGTATCGTCTTTTATATAATGTCTTAAATATGCCATTAAAATGCGGTGGTATACAGTGTTTTTAGGAATAATTTCTTCTTTTAATAGTGGAAACATGTCCCCAATAGGTGCACCAGGAAAAAGCCCTAGACGAAAAACTTGTAGATGTATACGTCTTGGCCAGCTTGGATCGTATGGAAGAGCTTTGATAAATTCTAAAGTGTCTCTATATGCTTCTTCGCTTTCTAATGCATGTGCTGTGATAATATCAACAGCAGAACAAATACGTTTTTCATAAAAAAGTTTAAGTGTTTTTAATTGATGTGCCGTACTGACAGGGCGTCTGAAAATATTTCTGCTGATATGCTCATTTGCCGTTTGAACGCCAATTTCAACATACCAAATGCCTGATTGAAAGAAAGTTTCAATTCTTTTCTTGTCTTGCATTAAAAAAACAGAATGCACCATAAGTGAAAAAGGCAAGCCAATTCTTTCTTTAATTTCAGTAAAGAATTTAAAAAATTCTTTTTCAGGGCGGACAAAGTATTCATCAAAAAAATGTATATATATAGCTCCATTAGCTTTAGCTTTTTCTAGTTCTTGCATGATATGCTCAACTGAACGAGTGCGATATCTTTTCACTTTTCCAAATTGTTTTTTATAGATTTCAAGCCAGTTTCCGCCTGAACAATAAGTGCATTTTCCAAGACAGCCACGGCTTGTTGTTGCAAGATACATTTTTTCATCAACAAGCATAGGATCACAATGGCGAATGCTATTATCGTCAATAATGCTTATATGCTCATCTCCGTGCAAATAAGGAGGAATAGTGTCTAAATCCTCGATAAGAGGGCGTAGGGGATTGTCGATAATGTTTTTATTTTCGTCAAAATAGGAGACATTGTCAAAGCTTTTTATATCTTCATTTGTATGCAAAGCCCTTGCTATATCAAGTATAATTCCTTCGCCTTCGCCACGTAAAACATAATCTATTCCAGCGTCTAAAAAACGTTTAGTTTCAAAAGTTGGCCCAAAACCGCCGCATGCTAAAATCGCCTTTGGAGCATGCTCTTTAAGAAAGGCAAAAAAGATTTTTTCCTTGATATTTGTGAAAGAAGTAAGGCTTATGCCAATGAAATCAGGTTGATAATTTTTAAGATAGGTAGCTAATAAATCCATTTCTTCATGACTTGGATTTGGTGCGGACATTTTTTTGAAAACTAAGACTTTAGCCAAATAGTCTTTTTCTAATAAAACAGAGGCTAATTGTCTTGCCCCTGTGGAATGTTGATTGTATGGAGCTATAAGGAGTATTTTTTTATTTTTTAGCATAAGGACTCTATTTTTCTTAAATTATTTTATAATTTCAGCTATTAATGTGGATTCATTTCTTGTTTCTAGATTCTTTAAAACAGCATGCTCGCTTTGCTGCCATAGACATTTTTTGATGTTTTTTGCATTAACTTCGTTAAGTCTTCTTTCAAGTTCTTCCCAATCATAAAGCCATTTATGCCCCCATGCTCGGAAATTAATATTAAGAAGTTCTGCCTTTGTTTTTATAAAACCAAGTCCGTGTTTATCAAGAAAATTTATCTTTGTATCTTCCCAATCATCGTGGAGATAGGCGTTAACAATATTCATTAAGTCAGGCATGGCTATACGCATTATTCCATTTGGTTTTAAAACACGCATAAAATCTTTTAATGCTCTATGGCCTTCTTCTGCTGTGAGATGTTCTAAAAAATGTTCATTAAAAATAAAATCTACAGAATTATCTTTAAAAGGGAGGGGATTGCGTAAGTCATAGTTTAAATCTAGTTTTGAAATATTATTATCTGAATTATTATCAATGTTTATCCAGTTTTCAAAATAATTGGTTCCACAAGCAAGATGAAGTTTTACTGCATTGTTTTTTATGATTATTTTAGCAATATTCTCTATTTCTTCTGCGTTGTTGTGAAGTTTTTGAATGTCTAGAGTATCTTTGATAATAGTCATTTTTTTTCCTGTATTTTCTAATGAAGTTTTTATGTTAAAGTAGGTCTACGCAAGTCATCAAATACCGTCATAAGGGGTGCATGTGTATAAAGTTGTGTAAAGTTAGGGAAAGTGTGATGGCAATATTGTGAGGTTCTGTGCGAATGTGCCCCAAAAAAGATAATCGGAAGAGGCGAAGATGAATGCAATATTTCATCAGGATTAAGAATTTCTATACCATCAATATCTTTTAATTTTGTTGGAACATTTATAAGCATTGCTTTTGGTTTGCAATGACGGAATAAATGTTTTTGTGTGTGATACCAATTACCACAACCCCAGAAGTATACTTCTTTACCTGCTAAATCTTTTATAGCTTTTGCCCAATAATCATATTGCGCTTGAAGATAGAGCTGTGGCAAAAGCATATCATAAATATCAAGTGGGTTATCCTTAAAAAAATGATCATTATACATAGAATAAAAGATACTATCATCCTTCACAACATGCCTCACATTAAGCATAAGCGTTTTAAATATTCCTTCTTTATTTGAAACTGGTTTCTCTTGCAAAATAGGAAACATATCTTTTATAGGAGCACCTGGCGAAAGGCCTAGCTTAAAATTATGAAGATAAATTCGCCTTTGCCAACTTGCATCAAAAGGCAAATTTTTAACAAATTCCAAAGACTCGTGATATTCTTCTTCCCCCTCAAGGGCATGAGCTGTAATAAAGTTTACTCGTGTTGAAACTCGCCTTTCATAAAGGTTGATAATTGCTTTAAACTGTTCTTTAGGGTCTGTTTTGCGGTTAAATACATTTTTTGAAATGTGTTTATTTGCACTTTGCACCCCTACTTCTATTACTGCAAGGCCTGATGATGTAACAAGGTCGCAATCTTCTTTACTTCTTATAAGATGTTTCGTATGCACACTAAGAGAATAAGGAAGATTGATTTCTTCTTTATATCTTACAAAAAAATTCTCGAATTCTTCTTGAGTTCGCAAAAAGTATTCATCATAAAACATTATCCATCCGACACCCATTTCTTTTGCTTGTATCAGCTCTTTAATGAGACTATCACTAGAACGTATTCTGTATCTTTTTACGTTGGTATAATGTTTTCTATAAAGATTGATCCAATTGCCAGCACAGCAATAGGAACAATTTGAAGTACAACCTCTACTTGCCAGAAGCAAATATACTTTTTGAATGGAAAACATATAATCTTTTTCAAATAATTCATCATTTTCAATAAAAACAAAATGTTCATCTCCGTGATAAAAAGGGAGAATTGTGTCTATGTCTTCAATGAGAGGCCTTAAAGGATTGTCGACAAGTTTATTGTTTTCATCAAGATAAGAAAGATTATTTATCTTTTTTAAATCTTCTTTTGAATGAGATAAAGCTACAAATTCAAGAATACTTTCTTCACCTTCGCCCCTTAATACATAAGCTGCACCAGCTTTCAAAAAGCGTTCTGGTTCAAGTGTTGGACCAAAACCACCGCATGCAAGCAAAGCTTGTGGAGCGGCTTTTTTTAAAATTTCAAAAAGAATATCTTCTGATAATTTTATATCGCTGATACAAGAAAAAGCGATAATATCAGGACAATAACTTTTAATGTAATCAGTGAGTAATTTTTCTTCTGTTTGCGTATAAAAGGATTTACTTACATCTGTATTGTATTTTTTAAAAACAACAATTTTAACCGAATATCCTGCATTAAGCAAAACAGCGGCTAATTGTCTACAGCCAGTAGCATATTCATTATATGTTGATAATAATAGTATCTTTTTGTTTAGCATAATTTCTTCCTTTGATTTTTTTATTGCCAAGCTGCTACTTTGTTAGGGCTAATTTCGCCTCTCATATACTCTTTTATAATTGTGATCATTCTGTCTAAATCTTCTATTTCCATACGTTGATCGCAAGGCAATAAAGTCAAGAAATATTTGAATAAACATCTATAATCTGCCTTTACTTCCATGTGAGGCAGGCAAAAGATTTTTTGATTACTCAAAATGGCTGTGAGCATGTCTACTGGATATTTTTTTTCTCCCTGTGGATGAGTGATCAAGCAAAAACAGTAAGGTGCAAAGTCGAGATTTTCTTCTTGCCAAAAGGAATATTCTCTTAAATGTTTATAAAGGTATTTCCAATTTCTTATTCTTTTTTCCACTATAGGCATTAAAGGTATACGTTTTAGCATTTCAATAGTGAGTTTTGACGCTCTACCTTGAGGTAAATGTTGTCTTTGTGTGATAGTACTATATTTGAGGATCTGTTTTGCATCAGGAGAAGTATTTTCCATACGATCAATTGCAAATTCTAGCTTTTCGTAAAATGATTTTGGGTGGCCTTGCGATTGTAATGGCTTGATTGTGCTCACTCCTTTACCTACAAGTAAAGTGCCGTCAGGCACTCCAAGAAGTTCGCTTGGCTTATATATAATCACTTGCCCTTTTGGCTCTTTATTTGTCCAAAGAGCTTGACTTCTCTCTTCTATCCACAATATATCTTGTCTTTGTGAAATGGCTTCTTCAAGGTGAGAGCTTATGCCTTTACCAAAATAGGAATATAAAAGAACGGCTTCATTTTGTGGTATAACATCAAGAAAATCTAGCATAGGTTCATAATTTGAATTAATAGGGTATATTCTTATGGCCAGAGGAATTCTATCTTTTATTTCTGCTATATGCGGATGAGCATAGGAAGGAAGCCATAGAGTTCTTATCCCATAATGCATTAGAAGTGAGATAAGCGCTTGCGTTGGATTTGCAAATGTAGCTACTTCATTATTATTTACCCAATAATCCCAAATACTATTTTCAGATTTTGGCATTGAATTAATATCAAGTTCAAAGAAACTGCCTAACGATTTTTCAACAGAATTTTGCTCTTTAGAATGATTATAGCCATCAATATCTGTGACCCAAGGAGGAAAAAACTCCCTATTTTCAGGCATGGCAATACGCATTGCATCTAAAATGATAGAGTTTTCAAGAACAGGCTTATCAAAATATTTTTTAAATCTCTGAGAGATTTCTTTTATTTGTTCAAGTTGATTAGTTTGCATGTAATGGGAGATAAGATTACGCAAAACCAATAAAATACGCTCCCTTATTTGCAAAGTAAAGCGATAGGAGAAAAATCTATCCATTTCTTCATAGACTATAATCCAGTCAGCATATTTCTGTCTAAAAAACAATCCTTTATTTATGGTTTGAAGCCATGAATATCCACCTGGATGCCTACGCCAAACACTCATATCTTCATCAAAATATTTAATCTTTCCTTCTACTGCATGCAGCATAAATAAAAAATGATCGAGTAGCATATAAAGAGTGAACCAATTTGGCAGACCCTCTGTGAACCTCCAGCGAAAAACAACTGAAGAGGTTTGAAAGAAATAGTTTGAAATGGCTTCATCTGCGTAAAAAATACCTTCTTTAATACGTTTTTCATCAAAACGCATATCTTTATAGATGAAAACATCGTCTTGATCTTCGCCTTTTCCCATGTCAAGCATTTTTACTTTATGACAACAGACTGTAAAATCAGGATTTTCTTCTAGGAAAGAGATCTGTTTTTGTAATTTATTTGTGTCTGTCCAAAAGTCATCACCTTCACAAAAAGCAACATATTTTCCACGAAGTTTATTTAAACCGTCCATGAAATTTTTTGTGGCCTTTGTGTTTACAGGCTGAATAGAGGGAACTACTTGAGGATATTTTCTTGCATATTCTCTAATAATTTCTGAAGTTCCATCGTTTGAGCAATCATCGCACACAACAATTTCAAAATCGAAAGTAGTTTCTTGCTTTAGGCAAGAATCAAGAGCTTGTCCAATATAAGCTGCATGATTATATGTTGCCATAAAAATACTGACTAGAGGCTTATTTTCTAGCATACTTGCTCTCCGGTTTTGGAAAATGTCCTGGGAAAGGAGTTGCAGGATGTAGGCTTCTGCCTCCGAAATTGTAAACATAAGCTTTATTCATTGAAGGATGATCTAAAAGTTCAACATATTCTTCATGGTATGGATGCATAGGATTGAGCACGTCTTTATACCAATATTGATCAGGTGTCATTGTTTTTCCCCATTGATATACAGGGCGAAGAACAACTAGATCACAGTTAAATTCTTCTTTAGAACGTTCAATAAATGATGGCATTTCTCTAAAGTTTTTATCTTGTATGACAAGATTTATATTAAATCTTTTAAGAAGATTTTCCTTACGAAGCTGGGCAATAAATTTAAGATTTTCCATCATTTTTTCATAGATGCCATTTTTATTTATAAGTTTATAAATATAAGGATCATAAGTATTTGCGGTTATTGCAACTTCTATGTGAAATTCTGAAAGATGCTTAATTCTTTCCCAATGTCTTTTGTCAAAATAAACGCCATTTGTTTCTAAATGCATACGAAAATTATGAGAAGTAGGGTGTAAGTTTTCCATCAAATCCATCATATAAGGGCTAGCAAAAGGATCGCCATGCCCAGATAAAGATAATGTATGTGTTTTATCTAAAAAAGGAGCAATAGCAACATTTATTGCTTCAACTTTTTGGCGATAATCTGCTGGTGGATAAAAAGGATGAGGGCGACAAGTTTCGCATGCTTGATTGCAGGTATAGTCGTGTGCAAGGTTGATTTTATTAGGATATTCGTGAAATACAGCAAGTCTTTCTAGACTTTCTTCTGTGAGATCTTCTAAAGTTCCGTTTTGCATGCTAGGACAAGCATCTGCTCTACACATTTGCATAAGCTTTCCTTCACGAAAAGCTTGGCGAATTTCGTTTGCTCTTTGCCCATTCCAAATCTCGTATAATGGAGTTTCAAAAATATTGCCAATAAGACCATATTCTTTTTGTGACCAAGGACAAAGCCAAACATCGCCATCAAATTTATCTAAATACATATGTCTAAAAGGATAGGAACAAATCTTCATATAATAACCTTGTTTTATTTATTTTATTTTGATTAAGCTTTCAATGGCATCGACATCAAAAACTGGAATATTCAGCATTTTTTTCACATCAAGTCTTTCAACAAAAAGATTATCTATAAAGATTGCGTCTTTTTTAGTGATAAAGGAAGATTTTTTACTTGCGTCCTTGATATGAATTATTTCACTAAATAATGAAGTGTGTATGCAAAATTTTTCTAAATAAGTTGCAATATCGCCTTCATGCCTCGTTATCAGTATGATTTCTTTTTGCTCATTCACGCATTGATAGAGAAAGTTAATAGCCAATAAATTGACTTTATCTCTTACAATAAGAGTGTCATCAAGATCTATATACACTGCATCATAAGTGATGTTTGTTTTGTAAGTGCTTGCTAAAAAACGACTTTTTCTTATAGGACCTTGGTTTTCAACAAGCTTCAAATCCATTTGTAAAGCATCATACAATGACATCAATGCAAAATTTATTCCATTTTGTCTGAATAAAGACATTGAAGTCGCAACTCGAGTGGATATTTCAAGTAATTTCAACTTGCCTTTTGAGTCTGCTTTTACTTGGAAAAACCATAAACCATGAAGATGTATCTTTGCATTAATTTTTGCGGCAATTTCTTCTATTTCTAGTATAATTTCTTTGTCTTTTTCTATGCAAAGATTTTTAGTGCTAAAAGAAATTCCCATCTTCACTCTGTCTCTTGAGCGTGCCCCCGCAAATAACAATTGCCTATGTCTATCGGTGAAGCAATCAACAGTATATTCTTTTCCTGGCAAATATTCGCAAAAAATTTTCCCATCTTGAAAGGCAAGTTCTTCATTTAATTGTTTTATATTTGATATTTTTTTACAGCCTTGCCCCCCTTGCCCTTGTGAGGGTTTTACAAAGATAGGCAAGTTTGTTGAAGCATTTATTTCTTCTTTTTTGAAGATTTTAGGGCAAAAGTCTTCTTTTTCAAAAAAATCATAAAGTAGATTCTTATATTTGCAAAGTTTTGCAGTATTCACTTCCGAACATAAGATTTTTGCTGGTAACAAATTTTCATTCTCTTTTAAAAAAAGAGCTACACTATCGTGCGTTGGAAAGATATATTTGATTTTTTCTTCTATTAAAATACGAGAAAATTCTTCCAAAAAATTCGCATCGTCGATGTAGGGTATGTCTGTTCTGTAGTGTTCAAAAGCAAAACTTGCATGTCCTTCTTTGCTTGCAAGGCCTATTATTTTAAAGCGAGGAGCATAGTTTAATGCACGAAAAAGCTCTAAAGCATTTTCTGCTTCGCTTGGAAAAATAGCAACATTAGATACATCAATCCCCATTTATAAACGCTCCTTTTTATTACCATAAAGCCCAATCCAGCTTGCAGTTGCCCCAATTTTTCCCTTAGAAAAATGATGCAGATAAGCGAGAAAATAATTTGTAATAGAGCAGACTTTAGCACATATTTTTTCATAAGGAGTGTGTGGCTTTACATAATAGGCACGTACTTCGCGTAATCTATAGGAATCTCTGAAAAAATAAATATCTTCTAAATCCATACAAAATTTCGAACGAAAAGAATGGGCTGTGTCTAAATTGCCCATCATCATCCATAAACTTTGTGGATAATAGGGACGAATATGGGTGGCATCGTAATAAAAGCGTGCTCCAAGAACAGGGGTCACTACAATAAGTTTGCCATCTTCCTTGAGCATTGCTAGATAAGTGTCTAGGAAATTAACTAATTCTTCAGGTGTGAGATGCTCGACTATATGTGCCATAAGAATCAAATCGTATTTTTTGTCTTGCGGTATTTCAGCCAAAGTGTAGGCAGTATAGCCTTGCTCTTTTAACTTCTCAATTTGTTCAGAATTTATATCTATTCCTGTGGCATTACAGGATAAATCTTTGAGTATTTTTAAATATTTCCCTTGACCACAGCCAATATCAAGAACATCTTTATGAGCATAGGCAGCAAGCAAGTCTTTTAATCGAGCTTCTTCTAAAATTTGGTAGTGGGTGGATTGTAAGAGCTTCATATAAGATCCTTTTTATGAAAAAGCTATAAAGCGTCAAATTCTGTGTTTGCTAAAAGTTTTTTTATTTCTTCTTTACTAAAGCACATAATTAAATCAAGAATGGAAAGATAGGGATTATAGCTTTTATTGTCTTGAATTTGAATTAAATTAACTGATATTTCAAATTGTTCAGGTTTTAGAAAGGATAGTCCTATACCTTCTTTAGAGAAATTTTTAGCACAGTAAATTTCTTTACCGCCTGAAAGATTGATATATTCACTCGCATTAACTTCTTTACACAAAGCTAAAATTCTTTCTTCTGCTTTGAAGTCTTTATTTGTCTTCATTTGGCTTGATGAAGTAAATTGAGTTTGAATTTCAAGATATTGAACGCAATTTTCAATACTTTTCTTTGCAAATTCACCCATATACAAACTTGGTTCATCTAAAGTGGCTTGCACTATTTCAAGTCCAGATTTATAATAGGGACTTTTTGAATAGAAAGAATGAAGACTTGCAAGAAATTTTCTACGCCATTTAGGGAAATTTTCTTGCGAAATTTTAGTGTTTTGTATTGTGACGTTTTGGCTAGCATTTTGAAGAGGGAGGGTGAACCATGTCGGAGTGGAGTTGAACAATAACTTATTGCGATGTATAAAACCTTGCTTAATAAAGCTCACATCATCTAAGAAAATAAAGCAATCGACAGCATTAATAAGTTTGAAATAACCTATATATGGGAAAAAATAGGGTTGCATTATAGCTATCTTTTTCATACTTATGTGCCTTTATTCTTTTATTTAAAAGTATGTAAAAGTCTAGAAAATGTCAAGAAAAATTATTTTTTAGGCATAAAAGATGTGTAAATTTAGCTAATAGTATTATCTTATATTTTAAAAATTGTTATTAAATTTAAATTTCTTTTTATAAAAGTAAAAAAGGCTAATAAATAGCCTTTTTATCAAATTTCTTATTTTAATTTAAATTATTTCAAAAAATCAGGTAAGAAAGTCACACTTTGTGGCAAGGTTAAAAGAAGAAATATGCAAATAAAATAAGCAGGTACAAAGAGTAAAGCTCCTTTAAATACTGTGTTTAGTGGAATTTTTTCTTCTTCTTTTTTTGCGGATAGATTAGAAACAATATAGGCAGCAATGCCTACAGGCGGTGTCATCGCTCCTAAGGAAGTGACAACAATAAGTAAGACGCTAAACCATAAAGTATTCCATTCCATAGCTTGTGCTAATGGAAAAAAGATAGGCATTGCAATAACTAAGAGTGCGAGGGCGTCCATAAGCATGCCCCCAAGCACGAAGATGAGAAGAACAAGTAAAAGTATGGAAAATTCAGGCAAGGCAAGTGTTGTGAGAGAATTTGCAAGTTCAAAGGGAAAGCGAGTAAGTGTGAGGAATTTACCAAACATAGAGGCTGTAGCAAGTAAGAAAAGGAGCATGACAGAAATTGTCAAACTTTCTTCTAAAGCCTTTATTAACTTACTAAAAGTCAAGCTTCTACGGACAATACCTATCAATAGGGCTGTTGTTGCTCCAGCAGCACCTGCTTCAGTTGGTGTGAAAATTCCAAAGGCAAGACAAATAACAACTATGAAGAAGAGGGCAAAACCTTCAAATAATCCACCTAGATGTTGAAGGCGTTCTTTGATGGATGTTTTTGCACTTACTAGGGCCCATTCAGGTTTAAAACGAAGTACAAAGGGAATAGTGAACATAAAAAGACAAAGCAATAATAAGCCAGGCAAGAGCGAGCCTAAGAAAAGGGCTTCAATTGATTGAGATGTTTGCACGCCAACAACTATAGCAACGACACTAGGCGGAATAATTGCACCAAGCGTTGTGCCAGCAACAACAGTACCGCTTGAAAGTAGAGGATTATAGCCATATCTCTTCATTTCTGGTAAGGCAACAACAGACATAGTGGCCGCTGTTGCTGTATTTGAGCCGCAAATAGCTGCAAAACCACCACAAGCCATAACAGTAGCGAGGGCAAGGCCTCCGCGTCTATGTCCGCAAAATGCTTGAATTCCAGCATAAAGTCTTTGGCTCAGGCCTGAGTGAAAGCAAATTTGCCCCATAAAAACAAAACAAGGGATAACTGTAAGGCCATAATTAGAAAAAACAGTCCATAATTCATTGCCAAGCATATTCAATGCTAGACTATAGCCGTCAAGAATGCCATAGCCAACAAAAGCAATAAGGGCAAGAAGAAATGCTATAGGGATGCGTATATAGAGAATACCGAAAACAAGAAAGACTAAAGACAGAATTGCTAATATTATTGGTGACATATTATTCCCTTATGCTCTAGTTTTGACAATATTTGATTGAGAAAATAAAGCTATTTTTTTAATAAGTATTTTGAGCATAGCAAGAAGTTCTAGGCCAATGATCATGCATTGCCCTAGAAGCCCAAGCGTGAGAATGGCTGTAAAGAGAGCTGAGGGGATATTGAAACCGTCGACAACTTCCATACCTTCATGAATAAATATTGTTAAGTCATATAATTCTAAAGAGATAGCTAAAGTTATTGCAAAGCAAAACACTTGCACACAAAAAATCTGTATTTCTTGAAGCATTTTTGGCAATTTTTCAACGAAAATTCCAGCATTTGCATGTGCTTTTTGAATTTGTAATTGCGGAAGACAAAGTCCCATTGCGGCAGCTGAAAGATAAGAAGAAAGTTCTATCGCACCTCTTAAGCTTGAATCAAAGAAACGTAAAAAGATATTTGTGAGCGTGATTGCAATAACAATAATAAAGAGGAAGGCACCTATTAAGAAGAGAGCTTTTGCTAATCGGCGGGCTAAGACAGTCATGTGTTATCCTTAATTTTGGGAATATTTTTCTTTGAAAAGCATGCGAAGTTTTTCTATATCAGCAAGTATAGCTTCAGCGTCAAGGCCTTTATCAAGAGCGTTTTCTTTCCATTTTTCAATAAGAGGAGCAGATTTTGTTCTGATTTCTTCTTGTTCTTTTTCGCTCATATTTGCATGTGAGAAATTATGTTCCTTGATAGCCCAATCAAGAGCTTTTTTGCCAGAAGCATCAACAAGTTTTCCTGTGTAGAGCGCGTGTTCATCACTATAATTTTCAATTTCTTCTTTTGCCTTATCTGAAAGTTTATCAAAAGATTTTTTATTCATAATAACAACAAAGGGATAAACAGGCATATTTACGCTTAAGCCAAATTTACAATCTTCAGCAAAATTCATATCATAAAGTGTGTCAAAAGAAGAACAAACGCCGTCGACAACATTTTTTTGCAAGGCTTCTGGCGTTTCAGACATTGGAATAGAAACAGCATTGCCGCCAATGGCTGTGAGGGCATCTGAAATAGTTCCTGAGGCACGCAGGCTGACTTTTTTTATGTCAGAAAGATTTTCAATTTTCTTTGTGCTCATTATTTGTGAGGGAGCAGAGGTAAACATAGTTAAAACTTTATAACGAGCTAATTCTTTTGGTGTGTATTTTTTGAATATTTCCCACACAACAAAGCTTGCTTCTGTAGCAGAAGTAAAGCCGAGAGGCAGGCCAAAAACTTCAAAGAGTGGAAAAGAACCAGGATAGTAGAGAAGGCTTGTGACACCAATATCTGCTTGTCCTTGTGCTATACCTCTGAGCATTGTTTTTGTGTCTAATAGCGTGCTTGCAGGAAAGGTTTGCACTTGAACTTCATTATTTGTTCTTTTTTCAATAACATCTATCCATGCGTCCATTTGCATGCTTGGAAAAGTGCTTGCAGGCGGAAAATTTGCGTAGCGTAATTCTTTTGCTTGGGCAGAAAAAGTGCAAATAGCAAGAAAAAAGAAAGTGATAAATGATTTTTGAAGAAGAGATTTCATGTACAATCCTTTGTGGTTAGAGATTTTAAAAAAGAACATAAAAAAAGAGGCCCTGAACAAATATGCCAGAGCCTCTCATTATATATACAATACTATTTTACACAGCAGAAAAGAGACTTGGCAGAGTTTGCCAAAGCCACCATATAGCAATAACGCTTGTTGCCAAAAAGGCTGGAACAAGAGAGTTTGAAATATTGATAGATTTTACTTTTGCCTGTGTAGACATAAAAAGATTTCCTTTTGTAAGAATATAAGAGTAATTTAGGCGAAAAAAAATCACTTGTCAAGCTTAGTAATTTTATTTCTAAATTATAATTTGATGATAAATTTCAGTCTTTACTTGCTATTTAGACAAAAACTTGCTATTTTATTCATATATTCTTCAATTTTTCTATATTTAAGGAGTTTTTATGAGTACATTACTAGTAGTTTCTTACGACAGTAAGGAAAAAGCACAAGAAGTTCGCATGCATTTAGTGAAAATGCAAAAAGAATATCTTGTAAGCCTTGAAGATGCTGTTGTTGCAACCAAGGACGAAAAAGGAAAAGTTCGCTTAGATCAGATGTATAATATGGCTGCTGCTGGTGCTGCTAGTGGTGGATTTTGGGGTTTATTGATAGGAGTTTTATTCCTTAATCCATTGCTTGGCTTTGCTGCTGGTGCTGGTTCAGGTGCTATTGCAGGTGCTTTGACTGATGTTGGCATTGAGGACGACTTTATGAAGAAATTAGCAGAAAATCTTAAAGACGATTCTTCTATGCTTTTCATGTTGCTTGATAATATTGTTTTTGACAAAGTGCTTGTCGAATTAGAGGGCACAGGCGGAACAATTATACAAACTTCGCTTTCACATAATGATGAAGAAAAATTAAAAGAAGCTCTAGAAAAACATAATAGTGAACAAGAATAATTAAAAAGATTTTTTTATACTTTTTCAATAAAGAAAAACTGCCAAGAAAATTGATTTTTGGCAGTTTTTTGTATTCTAGTAAAAAAATAATTAATTTTTTATTGTCAAATACTTGTCTATAAAGGATTCAATATTAAATTCTTCTAATTCTTTTAAACTAAAATGATAGTTAACGACAACGCCTTTGTGCTGGCCATCAACAATATCACCAACACCGCTTTTTCTTCTAAATCTTCGTTTATCGCCGTATTCTTGATAGATTTTATCAAGTTTTTCAATGTCTTGAATGTATGCTTTTATTTTGTTTTCAACTATGCAAGGCCTTTTTTCAAGCATCCACATAATAAAGACAGGGCTTGTGATCTCTTTTTTTATTTCTATATAGCGAAGAAGATCTGAAAGATTGAGTACCATTGTTTCTGAAGCAGAGAGATTTGCTTCTGGCAGGCAAGTTTTAACAGACATAAAAGTTCTTCTTTGTGCTTTTAATTCTATATAGCACAGTAGTTTTTTATTATTTTTATCATAGATTTCTATGTCTGGATAGCCATCTTTCTCTGTTTTTTTTGCAAAAAATCCTTTGTTTATAAATGCTTGTACTAGTCTGTTTTCAAAAAATTCAGAGAAGTCAACATCTTTTTCAAAAAGATACACATTCTTACTTTTGCCATCGCATGTATTTATACATTTTTGGCAATTATGTATGAAATTATTTGCGAGCATTTATTCTCCAAATTTTTCTTTTCTGTATAATGCTCTAATATCTTTGATAGAAATTAATTCAGAATTTCTTTCAACAAACCAATATTCAAAACCATTTAAGCGTGCCGCAGAAACTTTTTTTGCTTTTGCCGCTCCAGAATGTATGTCAATTTCTTCATTGTTTAGGCGGATTTTTCCATTTTTCAATAGATTTGCCTTTGTTTCAGAATTTTTGAGATAGAAGATTTCTTCTTCAAAAAAATAATTATCTTCAATCATTTGAACTAAGCTTACCTTTGTTGGTTTTTTGTCAAAAAGAGCTTTTTCAATGTCTGTGATTTTTTCTAAAGCTTGGGCAATTCTTTTTTGCCCGTATTCAACATATTTTTCATTGCTGTCAAAAGAAATGTATTTTCTTCCGCATTTCTTTGCTACTGTAGCTGTAGTGAAGGTTCCACCGAAAGGATCAAAGACAATATCATTAAGATTTGAAGAAATATTTATAATTCTATATAAAAGTTCTTCTGGTTTTTGCGTGCTGTGTAATTTATTGCCATCACTATCTTTAATTCTTTCACTGCCCTGACAAATGCCTATCTTCCAAACAGAACCTAATTGCTTGCGTATGCCTTTATCAAAATCATTTTGCTCTACAGTGTCACAATTAAGTTCTTTTGCTGTTTTATAATTGAAAGTGAATTTTGATTTCTTGGATTTTGTTGCCCAAATCAAGGTTTCATGACTATTATTCAATCTTGTGCCCATGAAATTTGGCGTAGGATTTTTCTTTTGCCAAATAACGTCATTGATAAACCAAAAATCAAGCTCTTGCATAAGTGCACCAATAGAATAAATGCATTGCATAGAACCAATAACCCAAATAGAACCATTTTTCTTAAGTATACGCTTACATTCTAGAAGCCATTCTTTTGTGAAATCATTGTAATCATTGTTGCTTTTAAATTGATTATCCCAGACATCGTCGCAACCATCGTATGAACTACCCTCAATTCGAAGTAAAGCACCCTCAACTCGCATCCAATAAGGAGGGTCAGCAAAGATTAAATCTATGCATTCGTCTGGCAATTGCTTCATTTGTTTGATTGTGTCAGCGCAAAGTATGTAATTGCTTTCTATTTGATTTTTACTGTCTTTATTCATTGATAAACATTTCTCTTAATTGATTAATTTTATCTCTTAATTCTGCTGCTTTTTCAAATTCTAATTCTTTTGCAAAGGCACGCATTTCTTTTTCGAGTTTTTCTATGAGATGTGCTAATTCTTTTGCATTTTTTGGAACTTCTATAGCAATGCTTTCTTGTTTTTTCTTTGATCTTCCTTTGGCTTGAATTGGAGTGTAAAGATTATCAAGCGAAGTGTCTATTGCTTTTATAATGGTTTGCGGAATTATATTGTGTTCTGTATTGAAATCTATTTGCTTTGTACGTCTTCTTGTGGTTTCGTCCATAGCTGCTTGCATAGATTTTGTCATTTTATCCGCATACATAATAACCTTACCTTCGGCATTTCTCGCAGCTCTACCAAAGGTTTGTATGAGCGAAGAAGTTGAACGCAAGAAACCTTCTTTGTCGGCATCGAGCATGGCAACTAAAGAAACTTCAGGAATATCAAGTCCTTCACGTAATAAGTTAATGCCTATAAGCACATCAAATTCACCCATACGCAAGGCTTTTAAAATAGCAACACGTTCTAAAGTGTCTATATCAGAATGTAAATAGCGTGAATTGACATTCATTTGTTTGAAATAAATGGATAATTCTTCTGCCATTCTTTTTGTGAGTGTTGTGATAAGCACTCTTTGATTGAGCTGTGCTCTTTTTCTGCATTCAGAGAGTAAATCTTCCATTTGTCCTTTAGTAGGGCGAACTTCAACAACAGGATCTATAAGGCCAGTAGGGCGGATGATTTGTTCTATGATAAGGCCTTGACTTTGATCTAATTCCCATTTTGCAGGCGTTGCAGAAACAAAGATAGATTGATGAACTCTTGTAAGATATTCTTCAAACATAAGTGGTCTATTGTCTAGAGCAGATCTTAGTCTAAAACCATAATTGACTAAAGTCTCTTTTCTGCTTCTATCGCCCTTATACATAGCTCCTACTTGCGGAATGGTTTGGTGAGATTCGTCAATAAAGATGAGAAAATCATCTGGAAAATAATCAAGTAAGGTGGCAGGGGCTTCGCCCTCTTTTCTATTGTCTAAATGTCTAGAATAGTTTTCAATTCCATTACAATAACCCAATTCTTGCATCATTTCTAAATCGAGTTGAGTTCTTTGCTCTATACGTTGTGCTTCTATGAGTTTATTATCGTCTTTAAAAGTTTGCAAAGTTATTTGTAATTCGTCTCTGATATCAGACATAGCACGCACGAGATTGTCTCTATCAGAAACGTAGTGCGAAGCTGGATAGATAATGGTTTTCTTCATCTTGCCAAGTATATTGCCTGTGAGCGGATCGATTTCAGAAATAGCTTCAATTTCATCGCCAAAAAATTCCACTCGTAAAGCTCTTTCATGTTCGTAAACAGGAATAATTTCAAGCACATCGCCACGAAGTCTAAAGGTTCCACGATGAAAATCTATGTCATTTCGCACGTATTGCACTTCAATCATTTGTGTGATGAGCTTATCCATGCTGATTTTTGCACCTACTTCAATAGGAATAAGCAATTTCGCATAATATTCAGGCGAACCAAGACCATAGATACAAGAAACAGAAGCGATGATAATAACATCTTTTCTTGTGAGAAGAGAATGCGTTGAAGCATGTCGTAATTTATCGATATTATCGTTTATAGCCGAATCTTTTTCTATATAGGTGTCTGAAGAGGGGACATAGGCCTCTGGCTGATAATAGTCGTAATAAGAAACAAAATATTCGACAGCATTATCTGGGAAAAGTGTTTTAAATTCGCCATAGAGCTGGGCAGCAAGCGTTTTATTGTGGGCAAGAATAAGGCTTGGCTTATTGCATTGAGCTATGACATTTGCCATAGTAAAGGTTTTACCCGTGCCTGTAGCACCGAGTAATACTTGACTCTTTACACCAAGTTTTACATTTTCCACTAAACTTGCAATGGCTTGTGGCTGATCGCCTCTTGGTGTGTTTTCTGATACTAAATTGAATAATGACATAGTGTTAATATAGACTTTTAAAAATTAAAGTAAAGACTTGAATCTACAAAAAAAGCACGAGAAAATTCTCGTGCTTTTAAAAAATATTTAAGAATAAACTTAAGCTATTTCGTTCACAGCTTTTGTTAATCTTGAAACTTTACGTGCGGCTTTTTTCCAGTGGATAACGCCTTTGCTTGCTACAGTATCAAGAGTTGAAGTTGCTTTAGCAAGAGCAGCAGCAGCTGCATCTTTATCTTTTGCTACTATTGCAGCTTTAACAGCTTTTACAACGTTTTTGATGCGTGTGCGAGCTGCACGGTTGCGTTCGTTACGCTTTAGACTTTGTTTATGACGTTTTAGTGCAGACTTATGGTTTGCCATGCTGACTCCTTAAAAATAGTTGGAAATGTATTGAAGTAATAATCAAGTGTTTACTTGTTTAGTCCTTTCTTGAGCGGTTCATTATATAGAGAATAAAAAGAAAGTCAAGTTTCTTTTTTCTCCTTGTTTTTTCTCTCTTTTATTCTTTTCAACACTATTAAAAGATATTTAAATCAATATAATAGTATCTTTTTGATAGGCAATAACACGGCTTGCATAAAAGAAAATATAAAAGAAAAGAATTAATTAAAGAAGCATCATATCAGAAATTGCAGCACCAGCAGGAACCATAGGTGCAACATTTTCTTCTCTGCATACATGCACATCAATAACAGCCGTATTTGGTGAATTGAGTGCTTTTTCTAAAGTAGAAACAAGTTCACTTTCTTTAGTAATTCTATAACCTTCTGCACCATAAGCTTCAGCAAGCATTTTGAAATCTGGCTGATCTGTCATTGGTGTGGAAGAATAGTTTTTATTATAGAACAATTCTTGCCATTGACGCACCATACCAAGATATGAATTGTTTAAAATCAATATCTTAATAGGTAGTTTAGAAGCAACAGCAGTCATAAGTTCTTGTATATTCATTTGAATTGAGCCATCGCCAGCAATATCAATGACTTTCTTTTCAGGATGAGCAAGTTGAGCACCAATAGCCGCAGGCAAGCCATAGCCCATTGTGCCAAGTCCGCCAGAAGTGAGGAAGGTGCGTGGTTCTTTTATTGTGAGAAATTGTGCTGCCCACATTTGGTTTTGGCCAACTTCGGTTGTGAAGATAGCATTGCCGCCAGTGATTTTTTGTACAGCTTCAATAACTTCTTGAGGCTTGAGAACTGTATCACATTTTTTATAAGAAAGAGGATATTCCTTTGTCCAAGAGGCAACAGTTTCACGCCATTTTGTATAATCGCCACATTCTTTTTCTGTTTTGGCATTCATTATTTCTAAAATGCCTTGCAAAGCTTCTTTACAATCGCCAACAACAGGAACATCAACTTCAATATTTTTTCTAATACTTGTTGGATCTATATCAATGTGAACAATTTTTGCTTTTTTCGCAAAAGTTGAGGTAGAACCAGTAATACGATCAGCAAAACGAGCACCAACAGCAATAATAAGATCTGCATTTGAAATTGCGTGATTAGCTGCGTATGTGCCGTGCATTCCAAGCATACCGATGAATAGAGGATCATCGCCAGCAAAAGCACCTAAGCCCATTAATGTAGAAGCTACTGGGATTGATTGTGATTTTGCTAATTCTCTTAATTCTTCATGAGCATTTGCTATAATTGCACCACCGCCTGCAAGTATGACAGGAGATTTTGCTTTAACCAAAAGATCACAAGCCTTACGGATTTGATGTGGATTTGGTTTAATAGTTGGGTTGTAAGAACGCATTTGCACTGAATCAGGATAGTCGAATTTACAAGTTTTATTCAGTACGTCTTTTGGTAAATCGATTAAAACAGGACCAGGACGGCCAGTTCTTGCAAGATGAAAAGCTTGCTTAATTGTTGAAGCAAGTTTTTTAATGTCTTTAACAAGATAATTGTGTTTTGTGCATGAACGTGTGATTCCAATAATATCAACTTCTTGGAAAGCATCGTTACCTATAAGATGCGTGTGAACTTGGCCTGTAAGGACTACCATTGGGATAGAATCGCTGTAGGCAGTAGCAATACCCGTAACTGTATTTGTTGCACCAGGGCCAGAAGTCACGAGGCAAACACCCACCTTGCCAGAGGCTCTTGCATAACCATCGGCTGCGTGAGCCGCACCTTGTTCATGTCTTACTAGAATATGGTTAATTTCAGGGTGGTTTGGGATTTCGTGGTAAAGATCGAGCACAGCTCCACCTGGATAACCAAAAATAGTGTCCACATTCTCTTTTTTGAGACTTTCCATAACAATTTGACAGCCTGTCATTTGCATAAAACATCCTTCCAAGTCTTTTAGTGTCAAGTAAATAGTAAAAAAATATAAAATTATTTCAACTTAAAGTCAATATTGAAGATTTAGTATATAGAATTTTATTTTAATAGATCTAGTGGTTTTTGTATAATGTCGGTAATTGTATTCACAAGAGAATTTGTGAGCTTTGTGAATGTTTGGGTTAATGAACCAAATATTTTTACTGATAATTCAGGATCAGAAAGTGAACCATTTATAGAAATAGGAATCTTTGCGGCATTTTGATAGCTAGCTAAAGCCGCAAGAGAGATAGTCCATTTAGGTAAATCGATTGTACTTTGTCCTACAAATCCAATTGGTTTTCCTGTCATGTTTATATTGCCCATTTTCAGAACTCCATTTTTGATAGGGCCTGAGGCTGAAAATAAGGAAAAAGAGGTTTTGAGATTTTTAGGAACATAAGGACTTTTCACAGGTGGATCTTTATAAGATGTTGCTTTTACAGATTTTGTACTATTGATAAAGAAACCATGCTCTATCCATGAAGAAAAATCGCCTTGCATATTTTCAAAAATGTCAGATTCTTTTGTTGCAGTTCCCTTTGCATTAAGGCTAAAAGTGCCTGTGCCTGCAAGTAGAGTTTCTAATCCTTGTGCTTGTGTTATTGCAAGCATATCAATATCTTTTGCTTTTGCTTGAAGGGCATAGTCTAAAGAATGTGCTGTTGTTTGTATATTCAGATTTGTTGCTATGCTTCCAGAAGTAGGGAAAAGGGCAGTTGGGGTAAGTGAAATAGTGCCTTTGTTGAAAGACATTGGGATATTAGCATTATAAAAAGGTGTTCGCACAATCCAAAGTTCGTCAAAAGAAAGAGAACCAACAGTGTTTATACTTGAAATAAAGTCTATTGGTAAAAGAGCGTCAGAAGAAAAAGGCGTACTGTTAGATTTTTTAGCAAAATCTAAATAACGATCGGCATTAAAGAAAGGCGAAGAAAGGGCAAAAACACTTTGCTTTGTATTTGTGAAATCGTATTCTAGACTGCCTGTAAAAGAATAATTATCAAGTTCTGCTGAAAGATTAGAGAGTTTTAGAAGATTATCAGCATAGGTAAAGGTAGAATTTAAGCCAGCTTGAGAAAGAGCAGTTTCGTCTCTTAATTTTGGCAGATCTATTTTATATTTCTTCAAAAAGCCTTTTAAGTCTTTAGCATAGAAAGAAGCTGCACCCTTGATATTTGGATTTGTAAAGGAAGTGAAGTCAATTGAAGCTGTGATTTTTTCGTTATAAAGGCTAGCCTTTATATCATCATAAACAATGTGCTGATTAGGAAAGTCAAATCTCAACATACCATTTGTAAGAAAATGTAAAGGGAAACTATTTTCGTATTCAACTAAGGCATAGCTTGAAGAGATGCTATCAGGCAAACCGGTATGCATATTATAAAGCAAGTCTGTTTTTGGGATATGAACTTTTAAAGCATGTTCGTCTTTTAATAGTTCAAGTGAATGTTCGCCAAAAAAACCGTATATATCTGAAATGTTAGCAGGGAATCGAATTTCAGAAACCTTTGAATGTGCAGCAAATTTTTTGAAATTAAAAGCATTATCATAAGGATTGAAAGCTCCATTAGTCAAACTTGCTTCAATGTCTAATGCAGGCTTTGAAAACATTTTTTCAAGTTCGCTTTGAGGCTGTAAGCTTATCTTTATACGAGAATTGAACATACCGGCTAAAGGGCTGTTCTTTGTGATATTTTTAAATAATTCTTCTACATTGGTGTCAACAATATTTGTGTCTATGTCAATAGTATCGTGAATAATGAGTTTTGACGTGAGAGAGCCATCAAAGAAATGTGTTATTTCTACAGGTATTTGCACGCCTTTTTCATGTGGAATTACAGAAAGATTTATATTTCTAAAATTATATTTCCAAAAAGTGACATCATTGGCATTTACTTTAATATTATAGTCAAATTTGACTTCTTTGTCTGGATTATTTGAATGCAGAAGAGAGTCAAGAGTTTCGTTGGCATAGCTTACAAGAGGAAGTGTTTTGTGTTCTAAAACAGGGAAGAGTAGATTGACATTAAGTTTTGGAATATAGGCATCTACAAGAAGTTTATGGCCGTCAGAAAAATTATAATCTACCTTTGCTTCGACAATATGCTTATTGTTTGTGCTTGCTCTAAGATCGTTTGTAATAAGGGCATTTTTGTCTAATGTCGCAGAAAAAGAACCCTCCACCTTATTCAATTCGCTCATGAGAGAATTAGGAACTTGTCTTGTATAGCTCAACCATCTTGGTATGGAAAGATCTTTGAAAGTTGCTTGTATATGCGCTTTTGGATCAGAAAGTAGATTTGTGAGCTCCGCTGAAAGGAAGACTTTATTTTCTTCAATATTAATATTTGCGTCTTTAATAGTTAAAGTGTTCTTGTCTATGTATTGTAAGATAAAGTCTGCTTTAGAAGGAATTTGCTGGTTTTTTACGTTAAATGTTGAAAGAAAAGTTAATTTTTGTTCTAAAGGTTTGAAGCTAAAATCTTGGTTGAGAGCAATCTTTCCCTTACTTTCGACATTTGATACGACTTTTGCATCAAAAAATGAAATATCACTTTTTAAATTGAGCATTGCAGTAAGATCTTCTTGTGTAAGAACTATATCTTTCAAACTTAATGCAAGATTTGAAAAAGAATGATTTTGTGCAATATTATCAGGACTTGAGGTTTGTACAAGTTTAAATTCTTTGATAGCTAAGTCGAAATTTTTAAAAGCATCAAGATTGAGATTTATCGCATTAAGATAATAAGTATCTATATATTCTTTATTTGTTTGTAAAGGAATGAAATAAAATTCGCCATCAAGAACTTCAAATCTTGTTCTTTGTAGATGAGTAGGCACAAGAGCATGCAATTTTGAAGCTGAAAGTGGTAAGACATTTTTAGAAACTTGCGTGTCTTCTACACCTTGTTCTTGATTTGTTTTGTGTTCAAGCGAAATTGATGGCTGAACAAAGGAAGCAAGAGCAATGTCAAAATCGCCTTTAAATAATGAAATCCAAGACATTTGAGCCAATAAAGCAGTGGCTTCAATGTCTAAACTATAGTCATTGAATTCATTTTTATATTGTATGCCTGTAAATTCAACGCCTAAACGTGGGAAAAGAGTGAAATCTACGTGATTAAAGGAAAGTTCTGGAATGTATTCTTGTACGTTTTTTTGAATAAATGGTGTAAATTTAGTAGGTTGTAAAAAAGTGAGATAGACGTAGAGAATGAGAGTAGCAAGTACACCCCATAAAGAAAGGAAAATTATATGTTTTTTTGTGATTTTTATTTCAGCCACTTTGGTCTTCTTTTGATTAGGATGTTCTTCTAAATTCATTCTTTTGCGTTTTTACTGCTGAAAAGTGTCTTTTTTGTTTCAGTCATGTATTATTTTTATACACTCCATTCCACAAAAAATCTATTTTCATTGTAAAATTCACAAAATTTTTGAATTTATAAACACATCCTGAATTTTATTAATGTGAATATTGTTTATTTTGTAGGCAAAGTTTATAAAAAAAATAAACTTTTTTCAAGGATTTGGAAGCAGAATTTAAAAAAAATATTAAATTTTTATTTTTTATTTTGTGATGTTTTTCTTTAGCCTGTAATTGTAGATAGTTAGAGAGTTTGCTTGGCTTAAGGCTTTAGGAGAGAAGATTTTTATTGACATAGAGCTTGCTTTGTGGAAAAGTGAAAAAAATTATGTCACATACAAAGCAGTTTATTTAATAGATTGCAAGAAGGGATACTATAATTATGGCAAAAGAAGATGCAATTGAAATTGATGGAACTGTACAAGAAGCCTTACCTAATGCGATGTTTCGTGTAGAACTAGAAAATGGCCACAATGTGCTTGCTCATATTTCAGGGAAAATGCGTAAATTCTATATCAGAATTTTGCCGGGTGATAAAGTGAAGGTGGAATTATCGCCTTATGATCTTACTCGTGGACGTATTACTTATCGTATGAAGTAAAATCAAATAGCTAAAAAATTTAAACTATTCCTCTCTAATGAAAGGAATAGTTTTTTTATGTCTTTTTATAGAAAATAATGAACTATATTTTTGACTTTTCTGCCATTATTTTACCTGTATAAGTTGTTTGATATCCGCCAAGTTCTTCTATTTTTTGGATAAAACTTGGCTTGTTTATAATTTCAATAACTTTTTGCACTCTTGCATCCTCAAGATAATTTTTTGGTATAACTAAGTCGTATCTTTCAGCTGCAAGCGGGATAAAATCAAGATCTAATGCCTTTGCCGCGGCTTGTATGCCCATGCCACAGTCAACAGTATTTGTGAGAACATTTGCCGCAACAGCCATATGCGTAAATTCTTCTTTGCCATAACCATTTATTTCATCTGGATTGATATTGGCTTCATTTAATTTATGATCAAAGAGAATACGTGTGCCAGAGCCCTTTTGTCTATTGACAAAACGAACTCTTTTTAAGTCTTCAAGAGATTTAATTTTTAATGGATTAGATTTTGCCACTATAAGTCCCTGATGTCGCATAACAAGATTAATGACAACAAGTTCAGAATCTGGCAACATAGAATTTAAAAAAGGAAGGTTAAAAGTCTTTGTTTGTGGATCAAATAAATGCATGCCCGCAATATGACAGGCTTTGTTTTTTAATGCTGTTATACCGCCACTACTTCCCACATGCGAAGAAGTGAAGCTATAGCCATCTTTCATTAATTCATCGTGTAATAAGTCTAAAACATTATCATGGCTGCCAACGCAAACAATTGTTTTTTCTAATAAATTTGGATCTGCTATCAATTTTGCTTGCATTTTTTGTCCAGCCTTAACTCCTTCAACATGCAGAGGAATGCTTGTATAGGCTTGGGAGCGACAAACAGTAGTGATATTTCCAGCACCTCTTGATAAAGGCGTTGCTACAAGTCTGTTTTCAACCCTACCCACAGCAAGGCGAACAAATTCTTGCGTTCCAAGTTTTGAAACAGTATTTCTTGTGAGTTCAACTTCAATATCTTGCCTTAAAGGTTTTTGTTTATGCATAAGCCATGAAATAAGAGGAATAACTAATTCTTCTATGCAAACAAGAGTTGAAACAGGATAGCCAGGAGCACCAACTACAAGTTTTTCTTTGCATTTTCCAAGTAATGAGGGCTTACCAGGCATTGCGGCAATGCCATGCACAAGCACTGTTCCCATGCTTTCAATCACGCTCTTTGTGTAATCTTTTGAACCAGCAGAAGAGCCAGCACAGAAAATAACGCAATCATAATTTTCTTTCAAAGCATTTTCAAGGGCATTTTTTAAAGAATCCATATCGTCTTTGACCGGCTTGATTCTTGTCACTTCACAGCCTATTTCTTCTAAAAGAGCAGAAATTAATTGTGAATTAGATTCAATAACTTCGCCAGCTTTTGGATTTGGTTTGTCCATAAAATCAAGAATTTCATCGCCACTTGGAATAATGCAGACGTTAAATTTTTTATAAACTTCAATATCCCAAATTCCAGCGGAGAGTAATGCACCTATATCCCATGCTTTAATCTGTGTGTTTTGTGCAAAAAGCAATTCAGTAGCAACTATATCTTCGCCAATTCTGCGTATGTGTTGGTAAGGGAAAACAGGATTTTCAATATAGATACCATTTTCGCCTTCTTTTTGCACTACATGTTCAATCATAACAAGAGCATTAAAATCATTTTTTAATGGATTACCCGTGTTTACAGCTTGACATTCTTTGTCAAATTCTAGAAAAATCGGTTTGTTTTCTCTTGCCATAAAGGTAGATTCAGCTAAAACAGCATAGCCATCCATAGCAGCGCAATGAAAGGGAGGGGAAGAATGTTTTGCGTGTACTGCTTTTGCAAGAACTCTATTTAAGGCCTTGTGCGAAGCTATGCTTTCTGTTTGAAGATAATTTGAATTATCAAAGTTTTGCATTGCAATTTCAAGTGCTTCAGGGATTTCAAGTGTTTTTAAATAGATATTTCTCTTCATAAAATACTCCGAACTATTGATTGATGAATGTTAAAAACTTTATTCTAGTCTATCAAAAAAAGCAAGAAGATTGAAAATTCTAAACTTTAATGGCTAAAAAAGCCTTTATTCAGGCTTGAAAATACTTCTTGCTGTGTGGCTTGATTTTCGTTAATCTAGGCAATGTATAGAGCACGAAGCACAAATTTGAAGGAAAAAAATATGTCACTTAAAGAAAAAATAGATTTTAAGGCTACACCACTGTATTTAATGGATGCCTCCGCCTTTATTTTTAAAGGATTTTACGGAAATATGAAGATGACGCGAGTGGACGGTTTTCCTGTTGGTGCATTGTATAGTGTAGCACGTGTATTATTAAAAATCTTGCGTGAAGAACAGCCAGAATATTTTGCCTTTATTAAAGATGGAAAGGGCAAGAATTTTAGACATGAAATATTTCCTTTATATAAGGCAAATCGTTCTTCAACGCCTGAAGAATTAGTGCTACAATTTGAACCAATTGAAGAAATGGTGCACAAATTAGGCCTGTATTATGAAGCTTCACAAAATTGCGAAGCCGATGATTGCATAGCTTCACTTGCGAAAAAAAATAGAGATAATAATCATATAGTTATAGTTGGAATCGATAAAGATTTAAGGCAATGCTTGCATCCGCAAGTGAGCATGTGGGAACCTTCTGCTAAGGAAGCAAAGATAATCACTCTAGATTCATTTAGGAATGAAACTGGTTTTGAACCTGAACAATGGCCAGATATTCAAGCTGTGATTGGGGATAGTTCGGATAATATTCCAGGTGTACAAGGTATTGGCCCAAAAACCGCTGAAAAAATATTTCATGATTTTCCAACCTTAGAAGCTATACGAGACAATTTCGATCAATTACCAATAAAGATGCAGGCAAAGTTTGAAAATAGTCTTGAAGCTATGTTTATGTATAGAGAACTGACAAGATTGAGTACGAAATGTTGCGAAAATATCACACTTGATGATTTAAAATTGAAAGAAATCGACTTTGACTCTTGCGTAGAATTTTTCAGAGTGTATGAAATGCATTCATTGATTAAAGAATTGAATACCTTGAAAAATAAAAATATTTTAAAAGTGAAAGAGGGCTCTTATGTATCAGAACAATTACTCAACACAAAACAAGTTGTGGCTTCGCAAGAATTAGCAGCTGGAAAAGTTGAGAATAAAGAAGAAAAAAATGAAAAAATAGCTAAAAACACTAAAGAAAATACAAAAGAAACTAATAAGAAAAATCAGCAAATAAGTTTGTTTGATCTTTTTGAGGACAATAGTCAGAAGGACGAAGAAATTGTTGCAAGTATTTCTACATTGAAAGATATTGAAATAGATAATAATACTAAAACATTAGCTATAATACCTTCTTCTTATATACAAAGAAATACTTCTGATTTTTATCTTGCCTTTGCAGATAAAGAATTTCGCTATAGTGGCGATTCTGAAGAACTTCTTAGCTTTATAGAAAAATTTGAAAGTATTGTTTGTGTAGATTATAAACTTCTATTGAGTGAAAATTATGATTGGTTGAAAAAAATCAACAAAAAAATCTATGACTTATCTCTTATTTCTTATTTGCTCAATGCCGAGCAAAGAGATTATTCATGGGGTAAGGTTTCAGGACAATTTAGAGAAAAAACAAAGCATATTTCATTTTCTCAACCAGCTAGCCTAGCTATGGCATTAAAAGACTTTTATCTCAAATGTTTAGAAGAAGAAAATCTTACAGAGCTTTATACAAATATTGAATTGAAATTAGTGCCAATCTTAGTGCAGATGGAAAAAGAGGGTATAAGCCTCGATACAAAAGCAATGCACGAATTTTTAGGCGAAGTACAAAAAGATTTAGAGTCTATGACTAAGCAAATATACAGCTATGCAGGTAAGGAATTTAATATTCGTTCTGCACAGCAAACTGGCGAAGTTTTGTATACTACTCTTAAACTCCCAACTGCGGGTAAGACAAAGGGCGGACAGTCTTCAACCTCGCAAGAAGCTTTAGAAAAATTGAGTGGAAAACATCCAATAATAGAAAGCCTTCTTGAATATAGAAAGTTAGAAAAATTACGCTCTACCTATCTAGAACCATTGCCAAAATTGCTTGATAAAAACAATAAATTGCACACTTCATTTAATCAAATGGCAACAGCAACAGGCAGACTTTCATCGTCAAATCCTAATTTGCAAAATATTCCTATTCGCGGAAAGGTGGGGCAGAGAGTTCGTTCTTGCTTTGTTGCTGAAGAGGGGCATTTGCTCATTTCTGCGGATTATTCACAAATTGAATTGCGAGTTCTTGCCCATTATTCGCAAGAAGCTGCTTTGCTTGAGGCTTTTCATAAAGATGAAGACATACATAAATCAACGGCTGCCTTGCTCAATAATGTTTCACTTGAAGACGTGACTGTAGAGCAAAGACAGGCGGCAAAAACAATAAACTTTGGCTTACTCTATGGTATGGGAGCGAGAAAATTAGCTCAAGATATCAAGGTGAGTATGAAGGAAGCACAAGCCTTTATAGAAAGGTATTTTGAAAGATTTGATGGTATTAAATCCTTTTATGACAGAGCCTTAATAGAGGCTAGAGAAAATAAATATGTGTTGACTATAGCAGGCAGAAAAAGAGCCTTGCCTGATTTATTCAATCCAAATAGACAAGCACAAGCCTTGGCAGAAAGACAGGCTGTCAACACCTTGATTCAAGGTTCTGCGGCAGATATTATTAAATTAGCAATGCTCAAAGTGCATGAAGACGAAGAATTAAAAAAACATTCAGTAAAACTTTTATTACAAGTACACGATGAATTGATTTTAAAAGTGCCGCAAGAGCATGCAGAGCATTGTGCCAAAAGAGTAGCAGAGCTTATGTCAAATGCTATGAAAGGGCAAAAGACAGATTTTAATGTGCCTTTAAAAGTTGATTTTGCTTCGGCTGAAAATTGGCTATTAGCACATTAGAACACTTATGAAAATGTTCTAAAATGAGAGTAGAATAAAAAAAAAGCACTGTAAAAGTGCTTTTTTTTATTGTGTAATTTATTTATTTCCTAGCAACATTCTAGTGTTGAATAACAGCAAAGATAAGCGGTTGATGGTAAAGATATCTATTGATCCAGAAAACAGTTCCGCTTGCAGAAGAAATTTCGCCAATAGTGCTTTTCTTGGCTTCTTCTACGAAATCTATACTTGCAAGTGGTGTTTGTCCGACAGTATAGTCGCCGAGTAATACAGGAGTATTGCCAGCTAGAGCGAAGATAGTTGGTGAAGTGTTGAGGTAGGTGAGGAGGTTTTTCATATCAAAATAGACGCAAAGTACAGCAAATAATTCACCTTCTGGTGTGTAGATTGGTCTACCAAGAACAATTTCAGCACCTTGTGGATCGTCGTGAACTATAACTCTGATTTCTCTTTCTTTTTGTGTTGCTGGAACTGCAAGTAAGCGAGAAAAATCTATTTCTTTATGGTATGTTTCAGGCATAGAACCTGTGACATTGCCGTCTTTATCTATTAATGTTACGCCTGAAGCCCATGAATATTCAGCAAAAAAATCTTGTAATTGTGCAGCTGTTGGCGGAATATGTAAATGTTCAAAATCGTGCTGAAATTTTTCTAATTGCTGATCTATACGAATAAGATTAGCTGAAAGAAGAGATTGTGGTTCAGTCATTTCTTCCGCAGGTGCATAGTCGAAAGTAGCAGATTTATTGACATTATTATAATAGAAAGACTTTGTTGATTTCCAAGCTTGAGAATCTTGAACAGTTGTACATGCTGGCAAAAGAGTAAGAATAGCAAGCATACACACTAGCAAAGATGTTTTTTTCATTAGATGTTTTCCTTGTTAGAGATTTACAGGCGAAAATAACTTTAATTAACTCTTAAAGCTCTATCTTCTAATCTGTCTGCTAATCTTTCTAACATAGATTGCATGCGTGGTGCAAGTTTTTTTTCTTCAGCATTTTTTTCAGCAGTATTTATGCTTTTATTTGGTGTACTTACACTGTCTTGATTGCTTTCTAAATGTTCTCTTAAAGAAGATAATCTATTTGCTATTTCGCTTTGTTCAGTTCCGACAGTTTTTTCTAATAGTTCGGAATAAATTGCAATAGCACCTTGTATATCGCCTTGTTCAGCTAAGAGATCAGCCATAGAACGCGTGTGCACAGAAGCTTTTGCTGTGTCACTTGTGTTTGCTTCATTTTCTACAATAATTTCATCATTATTTTTGAAAAGGTCTGTATTACTCAAGTCAGCTAATGAGGTGTTTGAAGCAAGAATAGCAGAAATTGTATCAGCTACAGAAAGCGGATTTTGCTCTTGAGATTGAACAGTATTTTGCTGTTTTTGTTGTAGATTTTCTTTTGGTAAAGAGGCTGTGCTGATTTGATCTGTGTAGCTTTGTAAACCAGTTTGAAAAATCTGCATCAAGGAAAGAGATGGATTATTGAAGAGGGCTGAAAGAAGAGCCAAGGTTGAAGAAAGAGTTGAATTTTCTTCAGTAGTGTGCTTACTCCAAGTAAGCCAAAATGCAGGATATTTTTGAAATAAAGAAGTGAATTTTTGTAATTGGATACCAGCACTTTCAATCTTATCATTTCTTGTCAATAAATCTATATAATAGAGTCTTGCTTCCATAAAGTCAGGCTGAAATTCAAGGCCACGCGCAAGAGCGTTGAGTGCTTCGTCAACTCTTTCTTCTTTTTCAAGAAGTTGTGCGTATTTAAAGAAAACCCTTGAATGCGGATCTAATTCAATGATTTCTTTATATAGTTCGAGCCTTTCACTCATTTATGCTTGCTCCCTGCCAATACGGATTTACTTCTTCTTCTTCAAATATATAAATTATTTCTGAGCCTTTGACATAATTCAATTGCTGTCTAATAATCTTTTCAAGATAGGCTTGATCTGTTGTAAGTAAACGAATTTCAGTTGAATATTGTGCGTTTTTGTGATCAACTTCTTCGATTTGCATTTTTATTTTGTTTAAACTTTCTTTGGCATTTTGTAAAGCAATAATACTTTGCTCGCCAAAAAGAATATTTGATAAAGCAAAAATATTAAATAAAATGCAAATAGCTAAAACTATGCACTTTATATATAAATTCATATCATTTTTTGCTGCTTCCATTTATTCTTGTCCTGTATTAAGAGATGAAGCCCAAGTGCTGTAGAAATTAGCAAAATAGCGATAACCAGAATAGATAGTGAGCAAGAGAGCAATAGCAAGTATAACATTACCAATCTTATTGACGTCAATTCCAAAAAGTGGGTAATGGTAGATAAGTGGTGCTAAGGCTAATGCTTGAAAGATAGTTTTGAATTTTCCATATTTATCTGCTGCAATAACAACGCCTTCATCTGCTGCAACGGCTCTAAGGCCTGTGACTGCAAGTTCGCGAACAATGATAATAATGCTCACCCATGCAGGAAGCCAGCCAAGATAGGAAAGTTGGACAAATACTGAACATATCAAGAGTTTATCAGCAAGTGGATCAAGAAATTTACCGAAATTTGTTACGGATTGGTATTTTCTCGCTATATAGCCATCAAGCATATCGCTCAAACAAGCAATGCTAAAAAGAATGCAGGCAATAATGCAAAAAAGTGGGCTTGGAAAAGATAAGAGAATAATAACAGGAATAAGAGCAATAATTCTAAGCAAGGTTATTTTGTTTGCAAGATTTTGTTCTCTTATGAAAGATATTACACTTTTAGCCATCCTACTACCCCTGTATAATTTACTCGAGTATATGCAAATTTATAAATAATTGCAAGTGTTTTTTGTTTCTTTAAATTCTTTAGAAAAAAACTATAAAATTTAATAAAAAAGTCTTTAATGACAAGCTTTTATTTGTTTTGCCTAAAGAAATTAAAATAAAAAAGCTATAAATTTTTAAAAAATTTTTTCGCTATTAAATGCTTTGACAAAGGGCATTAAAGCTACTAAAGATAGACGAAGTTTTATAACTTTAATTCGAATTAGAGAATTTTGGAAAGAATATATATGGCAAAATTTCATATCATAACCTTTGGCTGTCAGATGAATGTCAACGACTCCCAATGGTTATCAAGAGCTCTTATCTCAAAAGGGCATAAAGAAGAATCAGATCCTAAAAATTCAGATTTTTATATTTTAAACACTTGCTCCGTGCGTGATAAGCCTGAAAAAAATGTGCACAGCACAATTGGACGCATGCGTAAATTAAATCCTCACATGTGGGGAATTGTTATGGGCTGTGTTGCACAGCAATTAGGCGAAGAACTTTTACAAAAACATAAAACTGTAAAGTTAGTGCTTGGTACAGACACTTTACATAATGCACCGGAATATATACAGGAAATTGTTGATAAGCAAGAAGCAAATCCGCTTTTCGAATTAAAAACAAAGCAATCACATACTGATTTTATTTCTATTTTTCCAGAAAGAGCACATTTTCTTCATGCACAAAAAGAAGAAGAAAATCCAGCAGTTGCTTATGTGAATATAATGCAAGGCTGCGATAATTTTTGTTCTTATTGCATTGTGCCTTATACAAGAGGTGTGCCAAAATCACGCTCAACCGCGTCTATTCTCGATGAATGTAAAGCATGGCTTGACAAGGGTGCAAAAGAAATACACTTGCTTGGGCAAAATGTGAATGCATTTGCATTAGACAGATTAAGCGATGGTTGCACTTTCCCAGAATTATTAAGAAAAATCGATAAATTACAAGGCTTAAAGCGTTTGAGATTTATGACGCCGCATCCAAAAGATTTAGCTGATGACACTATTGCTTTATTTGGCGAATTAGAAAGTCTATGTCCTCGACTTCATTTACCAATTCAGGCAGGTTCAAACAGAACCTTACAAAGAATGAATAGGCCTTACACAAGAGAATATTTCTTAGAATTAGTTGAAAAAACTAAGAAAATTCGCCCTGACATGGCTTTCGCTTCTGATATAATAGTTGGTTTTCCAGGAGAAAGTGAAGAAGAATTTCAAGAAACACTTGATATCATGAAAAAAGTTCCAATTATCTTTTCTTATTCCTTTGCTTATTCTGACAGGCCAGGAACAAAGGCTTCACTCATGCCAGACAAAATAGCCTTACCTGTGCAGCTTGAAAGATTAGAAAGATTACAAGACTTGCAAAGAGAATTAGGTGCAGAATATTTAAAAACTTTTATTGGCAAAGAAGTTGAAGTGTTGGTAGAAAGCATGAATAAAAAAACTTCAACTATGCAAGCTCGTGATATATATGGTAACTCAGTGCATTTTAAAGGCGAAGAGCCTATTGGTTCTTTAGTGCAAGTGAAAGTAGTGAGCACACATAAGCATTCCATCACAGCTGAAAAAATTTAACGTATTTTGACTTTATTTGGAGATTCTATGTCAGAAAAATACGACGCTCTCGCCCTTTTGTCGGGCGGATTAGATAGCATTTTAGCGGCTAAAACAATTCAAGAGCAAGGTTTAAAAGTTAAATCTTTGCACTTTGTTTCGCCTTTTTTTGGAAATCCTGAAAAAATTTCTCATTGGGAAAAAATTTACGATTTAGATTTGGAAGCAGTTGATATCAGCAATGAATACGCAGCTTTATTAAAAAATTATCCCACTTATGGTTTTGGATCATGTCTCAATCCATGTGTTGATTGTAAAATTTTGATGATGACAAAAACAAGAGCTTTACTTGAAAAATATCAAGCAAAATTCATTATTTCAGGCGAAGTTTTGGGACAAAGGCCAATGTCCCAAAGAAGAGATACTCTCAACGTTATTCGCAGAGATGCCCAAATAAAAGACATTTTATTACGCCCTCTTTGTGCAAAACACATGGATGAAACCTTGCCCGAAAAAGAAGGCCTAGTGAACAGAGAACTTTTACATAATTTCTCAGGAAGAGGCAGGCAAGCTCAATTAGAATTGGCACAAAAACTTGGAATTAAAGAAATTCCTACGCCAGCAGGTGGTTGTAAACTCACTGAAAAAGACACTTCAGCACGTTATTGGCAAATATTAAGCAAGCATGAAGCAAGTGCAGAAAATTTCAAACTTGCAAATATAGGCAGGCAATTTTGGGCGGCAAAAGAAGAAAAAGATCAATGGCTTGTCATTGGCAGAAATAAAGACGACAATGATGATTTAGAAAAAATCAAAAATAGCAATGATATAGTCATGCGAGTGAATGGTTTTCCATCTCCGCTTGCTTTAATGCGTCCAAAGAAGAATGAAAAATTTTCAAACGAAGATTTACAAGAAGCAGCACAAATGTTAGCTTCATATTCGCCTAAGGCAGTTAAATTTGCACAAGAAAATAATGCACAAATTGAAGTTGCCATTATGCAAGGCGAAGAGCAAAATTCTATTCTTATCAGCCCATTACGTTTAGGCTTATTTCTTGAGCCTAATTGGGAAGAAGCGAGGAAAGAATTAAAAATATTGGAAAAGCAAAAAAATCAATAGTTAGCAAGTGAAAAAATAATATATTCTAAATATTTTTCTTGACTTACTTAGAGAAAATTGCTAGTGTAATTTTAAAGGTTATGCATATATCTCATTTGAACATCCTGTTTACTTGTCCCTATGCATCATTCACACTTTTCAGGGGTAATTAATATGACTAAGTCTCTTTATGTAGGAAATCTTCCATGGTCAGCAACAAATGAACAAGTCCATAGCCTGTTTTCTGAATACGGTTCTGTAGTTTCTGTGAAACTAGTAAGCGACCGTGAAACTGGCCGTGCGCGCGGATTTGGATTTGTTGAGATGGAAGAGCCAGGTGCTAGTGCTGCAGTTGAAGCATTAGATAACATTTCTTTTGGTGGTCGTACACTTCGTGTAAACGAAGCGAAACCACGTGAACCACGTCAACCTAAATTCTAGTTTTTTAGGTACAAGCAATTTTCTATAAATTGATGGTTCTCATTAGTTTTGGATTTTAAACAAAAAGCCTCAGGTATTTGAGGCTTTTTCGTTTTTAAATTTCACTATTAAATCGATTGACACAGTTTTCAAAAATTTATAATTTAAAACATAGGCAAGAAGAAAAAATCATTGGAATTCAACCATAGTTATAAGGAATAAAACATGTCAAAGTTATTCAATAAAGTTCGCTTACTCACACCTGGACCAACAGAAACACCCGATAGAGTTCGCCTTGCAATGGCAAGCCCAATGATACACCATAGAAAACCAGAATTCGTGACAGCACTCAAAGAAACTCAAGTGCTCTTACAAACCCTCTTTGGAACAAAAGAAGTAGTCTTGCCACTTGCATGTTCAGGAACTGGTGCAATGACAGCCGCTGTACATAACCTCTTTGAATCAAATGAAAAAGTTCTTGTAATAAATGCAGGAAAATTCGGCGAAAGATGGACTAAAATAGCACAAACACATAATCTCAATGTTGTCGAGCATTGCCTCAAATGGGGTGAAGCCATAGAAGCAGAAGAATTAGAAAAATTAATAGATGCAAATCCAGGCATAAGTGCCGTATTCATACAAATCAGTGAAACCAGCACAGGCGCCCAAATGCCAGTAAAAGAACTCGCACAAGTCACACATAAAAAAAATATACTGCTCATCGCAGACGGAATTTCAGCTGTAGGAATCTCCCCTTGTCCAATGGATGAATGGCACGTAGATTGCCTGCTCACAGGATCACAAAAAGGACTTATGCTCCCTCCAGGATTAGCCCTTATCGCACTTTCACAAAAAGCATGGGCTAAAGCAGAAAAAATAAAATCAAATTGTTTCTACTTCAACCTGCTCAAAGAAAAAGAAAATTGTCTCAAAAATCAAACTCTCTTCACTTCACCAGTATCACTCATACTCGGATTAAAAGAAGCACTAAGCATGCTATTAGAAGACGGACTTGAAGCCATATACCAAAAACAATGGGCCCTCACACAAATGACAAGAACAGCCACAGAAAAACTCGGTTTCGAACTTGCAGCAAAAAAACACTACGCATGGGGAGTCACAGGATTATACATGCCAAAAGGATTAGATTCAAAACCCGTCGTTAAGCATATGTACGAAAAATACGGCATCATAGTAACTCAAGGTCAAGCACCAATGGCAGCAGAAATGATGAGAATAGGGCATATGGGATGGGTAGATTGGGCAGATATATCCGCCGGGCTATACGCACTCGCACAATCCATGAAAGAAATATACAACTACGACATACCACAAGGCTTCCTCGAAGAAGCAATAAGCATAGCTTTCAAAAAATAAATTTTTTTGTATCCAGCTTTTTTTTGCCTCCGGCGGCCAAAGGAGTTGAACCCCTTTGGAAACCCCAATTTGCAAGGTGAGTGCGTGAGGTGGTGGTGGGTATTTCATTATTTTTTTTATTTGCGAAAAAGTTTTAAGGCTAAAATGCTTTGCATTTTAGCCTTAAATACTGTTTCGCTTTAAAATGGGAAGAGTTGATTATAGCAGAGTGTGATTTGCCATTTGTCACTGCGTTCCAAATGTAATTTCTTTCTGTGGAAAATAGAAGTCGTGATTTGTTAATGAAATAAATACTTAAGACTTAAAGAAAATTTTATCATCAGCAAGAAATGTAATGCTCTAGACTCGTCATTGCGAGGAGTGTAACGACGTGGCAATCCATGTCTTTTTAAATCAAATAAAATTAACTCACATTTGAAACGCAGTGACAAATGGCAGCTTGCTTTATGCTGTCTAACGATTCCACTATTTTAAAGCGAAACAGTATTTAAGGGTGAGGTGCGAAGCACCTCACCCTTAAAACTTTTTCGCAAATAAAAAAAATAAAATATCTGCTTTAGCCACTTACTTACGCACTCACCTTGCCTTATTCGGGTTTCCAAAGGGGCATTGCTCCTTTGGCCGTCGGAGACAAAAAAATGTATAGTAAACAAAAAACCGTCGGAATGTATGCTTCCGACGGTTAATATTGCTTGAATTTATAATTATTAAACTTTCATATCTAGGACAGAACCTATCATTTGGTCTGCTGTTTGTATAGTTTTTGTATTTGCGTTGAAGGCGTTTTCGTAGCCTATGGCATTTGTAAATTCTTTTGCGTAGTCTGGTGCGGAGTTTTCTTGTAGGACTTTTGCTTCAACGCTTTTATTGTCTTGCCCTTCGTTTATTGTTGTACGCAAGGAGGAAGATGCCTGTGGATCGTAGACATTATTTGCTACAGTATTTATACCTGTAGAGAATGCGGAAAGAGCAGATAGAGAAGTTGAATCGATCATAAAAATATCTCCTATGAAGATATTAATTAATCATTTAATGTCTTTTTGTCAATATTTGCTTTCTATCTGAATTATTGGACAAAATAAAAGCCGCTTCAAAAAAAGCGGCTTATCGGTAGATTATTTCTAATTTAAGAAGTTCTCCAACTTAGTAGACTAGAGAGTAATTTTCCAAAAAATCTCTTTATCAAGATATAGAAACTCCATTGTATATATTGATAAAAGATTGTAAATATATTTATTTCAGTTCTATAGCAAAAGTTATAGAACTGAAATAGTTGAATATTGTGAATAATTATCCGATGAGTGATGCAGCTAATTGCGGCATTTGGTTTGCTTGAGCGAGCATTGAAACAGCAGATTGTGTAAGGATTTGGTTTCTTACGAATGTTGTCATTTCGGTTGCAACGTCAACGTCACGGATACGAGATTCAGCGGCTGTAAGGTTTTCAGATTGGATTTCTAGGTTAGAAATTGTGTTTTCTAAACGGTTTTGAGTAGCACCAAGGTGAGCACGGATAGTATCTTTTGATACGATAGCTGCGTTGATAGCGTCAAGAGCGAGCTGTGCATTTTGTTGTGTAGATACGTTATGTCCTGCGTCTAGTGCTGATTCATTACCGACACCTAATGCAGATGCAGTTACGCAACCGATTTGGATGTAGTAGTAATCTTCAGCACTGTTGTTGCTTGGTCCAAAGTGAACTTTGAGTTTACCTAGTGAAGTTGTGCCAGAACCATCGTGTACTGCACCTGAAAGGTTACCGTTGAGAAGTTTTGTATTGTTGAATTCGGTTGCATTTGCGATACGTGTGATTTCAGATGCCATTTGTTGGTATTCTGAATCGATGATAGCTCTTTGAGTTGCATCGTAAGTACCGGTTGCAGCTTGCTCTGCTAATTCTTTCATACGGATGAGTTTTTCATCGATAACGCCCATAGCTCCGTCAGCTGTTTGGATAAGCGAGATAGCGTCGTTAGCGTTTCTGATACCTTGTTGGTAAGAAGCAATATCAGCTTTCATAAGTTCGGAAATTGCAAGTCCTGCAGCATCGTCAGCAGCTGAGTTGATACGCATACCAGATGAAAGTTTTTCGATTGAGCTTTCGAGTTCTTTATAATGGTTAGACAAAATACGTGATGTGCTATTAGCCATTAAGTTGTTATTGATTACCATTGACATGATGAATTCCTCCATGAATTTCTATCATAAAATTTTTTATGAATGTGCCACTACTTCCGTGTAGTGTGTTTTCATTCTTGTTAACTTGCTTATCGGAAGTCGAATTATTATTAATAGGTTTTTTGATGAAAAAAATTATTTTTTTTGAAAATAGTTTGAAAGCTTTGGATTTTGCTTACAATTTTATCTATATTCATCTTATTTAATCGTCTTTTTTCCTACTATACTCTTTGTATCGGCACAAAAATGAAAAGGATTAGGCTTTGTTGTTTTTTTCTTTGCTTTGAATGGGATTTATAGAAAAGAATAAAACACAAAAAAATATCATGATTTTAGATGTTTATTTTAAGGTTAGATTTGACATTATAATGTGATAATGGTATTAATAGTAAATTAAAATTTTTTGTGAGGTTGTTTATGAATTTTCCAAAACTATACAAAGTAAAGCAATTTTTTGATACGCAAGAAATTAAAGATGTGTATCAAAAAATTCACGAAGAACTTTTAAGAATTGGCATTGCAGATTCGATTGCTGGCAAGAAAATAGGGATAACAGCTGGCAGTAGGGGAATAAAAAATATAGATAAGATGTATAAAGCTCTTGTTGATTTTATTTCTTCAAATGGCGGAACACCTTATTTGATAGCAACTATGGGTTCTCATGGTGGCGGCACACTTGAAGGGCAATTAGGTGTTTTAAAAGAACTTAATGTCACTGAAGAAAGTATGGGATGTCCTATTATAGGTTCGATTGTTGCAGATAATCTAGGCACAACTCCTGATGGCATACCAGTTTTTGTGAACGAAAAAATTAAAGAAGTTGATCAAATTATAGTAATTAACAGGATTAAACCGCATACAGATTTTACTGCAGTGATTGAAAGTGGTTTACATAAAATGCTTACAATAGGCTTAGGGACATTAGATGGTGCAGAAAGTGCACATATAAGTGTGCTAAAACATGGATATTTTCATACAATCACAGAAATTGGCAAGGTTTTGAACAAGCATCTTAATGTACTCTGTGGTGTTGGAATTGTTGAAAATGCATTAGGCAAAACGCATACAATAGAAGCGATAAAGTCTGAAGATCTTTGGGAGAGAGAAGTTGCTTTATTAGAAGTGGCAAGAGAAAATTTTCCACAAATTCCATTTAATTATTTAGATGTGCTTTTGATTAGGGAAATAGGAAAAAACATTAGTGGTGCGGGTATGGATAGTAAGGTTATTGGTAGAATGCGTACTCTTGGCCTTGCTGAACCAGAATTTCCTCAGATTACTAGAATATCTGTTTTTGGTGTGACACCTGAATCACATGGCAACTATATTGGTTTAGGCATTTCAGATTTTACAACTTTGAAGGTTTTTGATCAATGCAATAATCGTAAAGGCATTAGAAGTGCGGTTTTAAATTCTGTTATTTCTATGGGGCCAGCCCATGCAGGTTTTCCATGTATGCTAGAAGACGAAAAAGAAATGGTAGAACAATCTTTAAAGACTATAGGTGTTATTCCACCAGAGGAAGCAAAACTTGTTTTTATCAAGAACACAAAGGATCTTGACGAACTCTATATTTCAGAAGCACTTGTAGAGGAAGCGAAGAAAAATCCAAATTTAGAAGTTTCTGATGAATTTTATGAATTTAAATTTGATGAAAATAATGATATGATTGTTCCAAAATTTTAATATGTTGAAATATCTTGAAAAGATGTAAATTAAGACTTGTTCAGGCTTTATAAGGCTTGACAAGTCTTTATTTTTCTATATAAATCAAGTCATACTATAAAAGTTTTTTTATTCTCGTATTAATGTAGAAGAGGATATATTTAATTTTCATTTTAAGGAGAAAATCATGAGCAGAGTTCTTATAATTGGTGCTGGTGGTGTGAGCAATGTAGTTGTACATAAGTGTGCGATGGTGCCTGAAGTTTTTTCTGACATACATTTAGCAAGTCGTACAAAATCTAAATGCGATGCTATAGCTGAAGAAGTGAAGAAGCGTACAGGGCAGAATGTGCATACTTATTCTATAGATGCTGACAATGTGCCTGAGCTTGTTGCTCTTATTAAGAAAATTCAGCCTGAACTTGTAATGAATATTGCCTTACCTTATCAAGACTTACATATAATGGATGCTTGCTTAGAGGCAAATGTTCATTATTTAGATACAGCAAATTACGAACCATTAGACACAGCAAAATTTGAATATAAAT
>CAYJAZ010000008.1:0-119522 GCA_964368455.1 uncultured Desulfovibrionaceae bacterium | reverse complement strand
CTTAACCGCTCATGGCCTATTGCTCGTGAATTATGGCTTATCACAAATGGCGAACCTAAAGGCGATGTAAAAGCTTATATTGATTACACAATGTCTGCTAAAGGTCAAGCATTTGTAAAAGAAGTTGGCTTTATTCCGGTAAAATAAATATAAAAATAAAGGAGGGCTAATAAAGCCCTCCCTTAAACTCATATGATGAATTTAGAGCATTTTGTCATTGAGTTTTTTTATATGCTCTCATCTTTAAAATTTTGGGATAGACTATGTGGACAAAACGTCTATTGAACGAATTTCTAGTAAAAATAGCACTCACAAGCATAGCTTGGGTTGCATTATTGTCTTTGTGTGGAATTTGTATATTTTTAGTATTGAATAGTTTGCCATTATTTGAAAACTATTCTTTCTTTGATTTTTTATTCGGCATGTATTGGTATCCAACCCATGAACCTGCTGATTTTGGAATTTTTCCACTCATAATTGGTTCTGTTTGTGTGACACTTGTTTCTTGTGTGATTGCTGTTCCTTTAGGTGTTTTTACAGCAGCCTATTTAGCAGAAATAGCAAATTCCACAACAAGAAGAATCATTAAACCTTTTATTGAACTTCTTGCAGCATTACCATCTGTAGTTATTGGTTTTTTTGGTATGGTTATTGTTGCACCTTTTTTACAAGATAATTTTGATATTGGAACAGGCCTCAATTTATTCAATGCTGCTTTGATGCTAGCCTTTATGAGTATTCCTACTATTTGCTCTATTTCTGAAGATGCTCTTCATTCTGTGAATCGTTCTCTTCGTGAAGCAAGCCTTGCTTTAGGCGCAACAAAATGGGAAACTTTGATTCATGTTGTCATTCCTGCTGCTTTGTCAGGAATTGGTACAGCTGTTATGCTTGGCATGAGTAGAGCAATTGGTGAAACAATGGTTGTATTGATGGTTGCCGGTGGTGCAGCTATGATACCTACATCAATTTTTGATCCTGTTCGTCCTATGCCTGCATCGATTGCTGCTGAAATGGCTGAAGCTCCTTATTTTTCAGAGCATTACTTAGCTTTATTTGCTATTGGTTTAGTTTTATTTGCATTTACCTTTTGTTTCAACTATATTGCTTTTATCATCACTGAAAGGCATAAACAAGTTGGCTCTTCTGGTTTATAGGAGTGAAAATGTCTACAACATCTATAAATAAAATGCCAGATCCAAGTTCACGCTATAGAAAGCAAACAATTATGTTTATATTATTACGTGCTTGTGCTGGAATAAATATGTTAGCCCTTATAGGTATATGTACTTTTTTAGTTATACAAGGTGCACCTGCTTTATCATGGGAATTTATTTCTGAATCGCCTAGAAAGATGATGACAGAAGGTGGAATCTTGCCTTGTATACTTGGCACAATGATTCTTTCTTTTGGTGCTATGCTTATTTCATTTCCAATTGGTGTCGCTTCTGCTATTTGGCTGAACGAATATGGTTCACGCTCTAAGATGGCTCGCTATATCAGACTTGGTGTGAACAATTTAGCTGGTGTACCATCAGTTATATTTGGTTTATTTGGTTTAGCATTCTTTGTGACATATCTTGAATTTGGTGTGAGTATTTTATCGGGTATATTTACTTTAGCAGTGCTCACGCTTCCTATGATTATTTCAACCTCTGAAGAAGCATTAAGACAAGTGCCTGATGCTTGGAGAGAAGTAAGTATTGGCCTTGGTGCAACAAAATACCAAACTATTTGGCGTATTGTTTTACCATCTGCTTTTCCTGGTATGCTCACAGGTTCAATTCTTGGCCTTGCGAGAGCCTCTGGTGAAACGGCGGCAATCATGTTTACTTCTGCTGTTTTTTATACAGCAAAATTGCCGGATTCAATTTTTTCTTCTGTTATGGCTTTGCCTTACCATATGTATGTATTAGCTACAGCAGGAACAGATATTGAAAAAACCCGTCCTTTACAATATGGAACAGCCTTAGTTTTGCTTATTCTTGTTTTAGGAATGAACTTAATTGCTATCTATATTCGTGATAGACTACAAAACCGTAAATATAAGTAAGAAACAATGAAAAAAAAGCTATTTATCTCATTTATTTCCATTTTTTTGCTCGCTTTAGTTGTTCCACTTTCTATAAGCTGGCACACATTGCATAATTATATTGTTGAGGACTTTACCTTAGCAGGCGAAAGAGAAAGCGAATTACTCAAAAAAGTATTCCTCTCAACAGCAAATATCTCCAAACAAGAAACTATCAATAATCTTGTTGATTTTTCTAAGGGTGTAAGAATTTCTTATATTGCTGAAGATGGAACTGTGCTCTACGATTCAAATGTTGACGAAAAAGATTTAGCTTCAATGGATGATCACTCAACTCGCCCAGAAGTTATCGAAGCAAACAATTATGGCAGTGGTGCTTTTGTTAGATACAGTGATACACTCAATCTCGACTTTGTCTATACAGCACAAAAAATGCAAGAAACTAAAACTTTTCCTGCAGGCTATTTACGTTTAGCTATTCCTACTACAGCTTTAACAAATGAAATGACTACATTATTTACTATTCTTAGTTTTTCATTTCTTTTCTTACTTGTTTTTGCTTTTATCTTTAGCGTATATCTAACAAAAAGATTGACATCTGCTATCGACCAAATGAAAAGAGTTATTGATAATACTGCATGTAAAAATACTGAATTAAAACTTTTATTGCCTCCTAAACCAGAATTTACTGAACTTTCAAAAGCAGTGTCTGAAATGGCAACAAGGGTAAATGATCAATTAAGATATTCAATTACACAAAAAGCAACTTTAGAAAGCATATTAGACGATATAAATTCAGGTGTGCTTGTGCTTGATAAAAAAGGTGCGATTAAAAAGATAAATTCTACCTTTGCAGATTTACTTCCTGAAATATTTCAACACCATTCTACTGTGCAAGATTTTCTCTCACAATACAAAGGAAAGCTTCCACTTGAAGTTTTTGCTGATGCAGAATTAGAAAATGCTATACAAAATATCTTGGCCAGTGATGAAAAATTCTATACTTTCCAGCATTCTATACATGGAAAAGTTTTTCAAATCAATATCTCAAAACCAAGAGAAATTGCTGACATAAAACCAGATATTCTTTTAGTTATAGTTTTTCACGATATAACAGCTATTGCAAAACTTATTCAAATCAAAAGAGATTTGATTGCTAATGTGTCGCATGAATTAAGAACTCCTCTCACCGCTATACAAGGTTATGCAGAAACTCTCAATTCACTTGTGCAAGAAGAAAATCTAGATAAAAAAATTGCTTCTAATTTTATACAAATTATTGTAAAAAATTCTAAACATTTAGACAGAATAGTAAAAGACTTACTTTCTTTATCTATCTTAGAAAATGAACAAAACAGTACAATTGATGAAAAAGCTTGTGCACGTATTGAGCAAGGTTTAGACATAGCTTTAGAAGAATGTCAAAATCTTTTAGAAGCTAAGAAATTGCAATTAGTAAATAAATTAGATTTAAAAACATTAGTTGCTATAGACGCGGATAGATTAAGCCAAATCTTTAGAAATCTTATTGAAAATGCTCTTCGTTATGCTCCAGAAGAAAGTGAAATAGTGCTTTATAGCGAAGAAAACTATGGCCAATGTGCTATCTATATTCAAGATTTTGGTTTAGGTATTCCAGAAGATGATACAACGAGAGTTTTTGAACGTTTCTATAGAGTTGAAAAACACAGATGCAATCAAGAGAATTTTTCTACAGGCTTAGGGCTTTCACTTTGTAAGCATATAGTTGAAAAATACCACGGAAATATATATGCTTTACATAATTATAAAGCATTAATTGAAACAAATAAAACAGTTGGGGCAACTATTAAATTTAGTTTGCCTTATGCAAATGCAAAAACTCATGAATGTGATTAGTTTTACATTATAAGTATAAATTTTAAATGAATAACATATACAATATGGAGATTCCATGTCTGAACAAATCAAAATAGAAGCTCAAAAGCTCAACTTTTTTTACGGTGCATCACAAGCTCTTTACGATATCAATTTAGAATTTGTTGATAAGAAAGTGACTGCACTTATAGGCCCATCTGGTTGCGGTAAATCTACTTTTTTACGCTGCCTTAACAGAATGAATGATCTTATTCCAAACACACGAACAGAAGGTAAAATCTTACTTGATAATGAATCTATATTAGAAGCTAAAGATTGTGTGGATTTACGCAGAAGAGTTGGAATGGTTTTTCAAAAACCAAATCCATTTCCTAAAACTATTTTTGAAAATGTAGCTTATGGTTTGAGAGTAAATGGAATAAAAGATGAAATGTATATAGCTGAAAAAGTTGAAAATTCTCTTAAACGTGCTGCTTTATTCAATGAAGTAAAGGATCGTTTACATTCATCAGCTTTAGGGCTATCAGGCGGCCAGCAACAACGTTTATGTATTGCTAGAGCTTTAGCTGTTGAACCAGAAGTTTTACTTATGGATGAGCCAGCTTCTGCACTTGATCCAATTGCAACACAGCATATTGAAGAGGGTATACACGAATTAAAAAGTCAACTCACTATCATTATTGTAACACATAATATGCAACAAGCTGCACGTGTATCGGACAATACAGCATTTTTCTATATGGGTAAATTGATCGAATATTCTTCAACAGACAAGCTTTTTACAAATCCAAGCTTAAAACAAACTGAAGATTATATTACTGGCCGTTTTGGCTAGGCCTTATAAAAATTAACTAATAAAATTATACAATATTATACCATAAAAAGGAGTTCAATTTTATGGAATCCATTAAATCCCATATTGAAAGTCATATCCAAGTTTTAGTTGACGATTTACGTTTAAGAGTTTTATTCATGGCGGCAAAAAGCCAACAAGCTTTTAACAATTCAGTGAAAGCTTTAGAAAATCTTGATATAGATCTTGCTCAAAAAGTTACCAATACAGAATATGAAATTGATAATTTAGAATTAGAAATCGACGCTTCTACTTTAAACATTCTTGCAAGAACTCAACCTGTAGCTTCTGATCTTCGTTTGCTTATTTCAACTATTCGTTTAGTTGTTGATTTAGAAAGAATAGGTGATGAATCTGTTAATATTGCAAATAATATCCTAACCTTAAAAGAATTAGATTATCATCAAGCTCCGCAAGCTATACTCGAACTTTGTAAAAAAGCTCAAGTTTTACTTGAAGAGGGAATTCAATCTTTTAGAGATAAAGACACAGAAATTGCAGCTCATTTACGTCAACAATCTGATGAAATTGCAAAACTTTCTGTACTTGCTTTAGATTATTGCACAAAGGCTTTACACTCAAATGAAATAGAACCAAGAATTGCTTTATCCTATATTCTTATTTCCCGTTCAGTAGACAGAATTGCTTCAAGAGCGATAAATATTGCTGAACACACCTATTTTATAGTTGATGGAATAAATCTTAAGCACCAACCTGCATAATAGCATTTATAAAAAAATAAAAAACTCATAGCTTAAACTATGAGTTTTTTTGTTTTAAAATTCTTTTTATTATGCTTTAATTATGCCTCTTTCATTGTGTGCTTTAGCTATTTCTTTGTCTATAAATTGCACAAGAAATAATGATATAAGGGCAAGGCCAGCACCGATAAAGAAAGGTAATTTATAATCTAAAAGCCAAAGAGCCCCGCCAATTGTAGGCACAATAACAGCCGATATATGATTTATTGTAAAGCTCACTGCCATTGAAGGCGAAATGTCTTCTGCTTCACCCATTTTTTGGAAAAAGGTTTTTTCTGCAATATTGAAACTAAAGGTAAATTGATCTAAAATATATAGAAATGCAACTATGTATGGATTTTCTAAATAAGCATAACCTAAGAATATAAAAAAGGCTGGGGCAAATTGAAGAGTGAGTAATTTTTTTTCACCTAATATATTGATAAGCCTGCCTATTACAGGATTCAAGAAGAAATTTACTGTATTATTAATCAAGAATAAAAATGTGATCATAGTGGCTGAAAATCCAAATTTTTCCACTAATAAAAAGAGAGAAAAGATTGTAAAAATCTGTCTTCTTCCACCTGAAAGAAAGGTGAGTGAATAAAAAAGCCAATATTTCTTTTTAAATATAAGATTTTTCTTTTGGACTGTAGGCAAGCTTGATAAATCAGGTTTTTTTTGTAAAGCAAATAATGCACCGATAATACCAATTAAACCAGTAATAAAATATATATGTAAATAATCGAATTTAGAAACAAAATAAAGAAGAAGTAATGAAACAAAGATAGTTCCTAAGGCTGAAATACTTCTCAATCTACCAAAAACAAGAGGCGCTGTTTTTGTACTAAAAGATTGTAATAAAATGGATTGATTGATGGTTTCAAAATAATGAAAACCTATAGACATACAAAATGTTGTCATTAATATGCCTGTATAGGATTGAAACATGCCTGTGAGCATAACGCCAATACCTAAGAAAAGCACTGAAATAACAGCCATACTTTCTTCTGTGAAGAATTTGAGCCATAATAAAACAGAAATTGCAAGTAAGCCAGGCAATTCTCTTACAGATTGTGTAATACCATTTTGTGCAGCATTTAAATCTAAAATTTCAACTACATAATTTGTATAAAGTGTTTGCCATGCTTGGTAAGATACAATTTGGGCAAAGGTGAGAATAAACAAGAAAAGAAAGGTTCTTCTTTGTAAATCTTCTACAATTTCAGTAGGCCTTACATAATTTATGACTACTTGACTAATTTTCATACACAATCCAATATTCTATTTTTTTCAACTTTAAGCTTGTCTATATTAAAGTCAAGTGATTAATACTGCAATTAATTTAGTAAATCTATTCTATAGCGAGTAAAGAGCTGTTAAAAGAGAAAACCAAGACTATTGTCTTGGTTTCACTTTATGGAGTTTTTTTGTTTGTGGTGAATTGAGTGAGAGGGATTATTTGCTTATGATTATGTGGGCTTATCATGAAGTAAACAAATGTACAGGTAAAAAAGTTAGAGTTTTGAGACAAGAAAGAAAGATGATTTATCTATGGGGTTTAATAAATATCTACACTTTCATTTTATATATAAATTTACTAAGTAAATTATAGAATGAAGGACTAAAGAAAGCTTTATAAAGCTTATTTGCCATACAAGCTTTCTTTAGGTGTACACTTAAGGAGAGTGTTTTATTATGAACAGAGCACTTGTTTAATAAAAGAAAATCTATAGTTACTTTACAGTGCTTTATATAAAGTAAAAGCATTTTCTTTTGCTTATCTATACAAATTATTACAATCTTTTTTGTATATCTTCTATATTGTATATAGCATATTCCGTGCCAAAATGTAATATGCTGTATTTACAGCATTAAATAAAATACACTCTTTTTCGGCTGTATAATAATTATACAGATACCAAAAAAAAGTGTATAAAAAGCATTCAAAGAAAAATGAAATTTTATTTTTTATTATGCAAGCGGATCTTCTAAAGCAAAGTCAGGCACATCATTTTCACCTGGAACTGTGAAAGTTTCAGGATGCATGGCAGCATAGGCAAACCAAAAAGAATAAATGCCATATATTTCTTTTAAGGAAGCTTCTATAAGATTACCTTCTATGCATTTTCCGTCAGCATTCCATATACTTCTTGTAAGAAAATCTTGGATTTTATTATTTTTATAGGTGAAAAGAGCTGGTTTATCGCTATGCCAAAAAGACCTGTCAAAAATTCGAACAGTGTCTAAGTCTTTGTCGTAAAGAGCAAGTAATGCTTTTGGGCCAAGATAGAAATTTACAAGCTTTTTCTTTTTGATATAGGCAATATCAATTGCCATAGGGGCTTTATTGTCTTCTATGCCAAAAATGAGAGTTTTTGGAGGCATTCTTCTGTCAAAATGAGTAAGGGGGTAGTTGATGGAATCGTTTTGGTAATAGGTGTCGGTTTTATTGAAAGCACCATAAGGATCACGGCCGTAAAGTCGTGATTGTGTGGCTTTTGGATGTTCCACAACCCTTGCTTCTCTATAAACTTTCTTTGCGTAATTCCATTTTGTCCATAATACAGGCTCTTGAACAAGGCCTCTTCCTAAAAGCGGACCTTCAAAGCACATGCCTAATAATTGTGACCAAAGAGAACCTGTATTTCTGTCTATAAGAACACTGTTATTGTTGTATAATTGGCCATTTGCGTCTAAAATAAGGCTTTGATTTTGAACTTTTGTATCATAGAAAGCAAGAGAGCCAGAAAGAGGTGAATAAGTGAGAGAATAGGATGATCCATCAAATTCATGGAAATTTATTATTTCATGCCAGACAAGTAGTTTTTGTGAAACGATTCTTATGTCTTTTGGATCTTTGGGCATTTTTATAACAAAGACTACATCATCATTATCTAAAATAAGATTTGCATCAGCAACAGAAAGATAGTTAACCTTATTAATAGAAGGAATAGCTCCATAGGTGACAGAAGTTTTAACAATTGATTCTGGTATCTTCTTTAGATCGTCTAAAGAGCGAGGTAAGGCATAAGCATTTTTAATAAAAGCAGGCAAGGATAAAAATAAAGAGCTTGCTACTAGATATTTTAGTGTATTTCTACGGCTATGCAGGTTTTTTTTTCTTGTAGTAGAATGTGTATTTTTTGAAAAATGTGAATTTGTAATTTCTTTTTTCATACATCTCCTATCTTCTTGCCTATAAATGGATTTTAGTATATTTTTAGAGTGTTAGATTATAAAGAAAGTATACATGAAAAGTTTGAGAAAGTAAAACTACTCTCTATGAGGATATCTTTATTTTTTGATGCTTTTGTCACACGATTGTCATAAAAAAAAAGTATAGAAAAAAATCACTTGCTATTTAATTCTAAATAATTAATATAGAAAAAATTTAATTCAAATATCTTACATATATCTTATTTTAATATCTTTGGAGGGAAGAGCTATGGATAATAATATTGACGATAAAATTATTAGTCAAAACTTGCCGAATACTGAAGATATTGAGCAAAAGATCAAAGATAATGAGAATATGCATCCAGTTGACAGGGCTGAACATATTGAAAATCTTCCTTTTGAGAAGCAAGTTGATATTCTAAAAACAATGTCGCCAAATGACGCTGCTGAAACTTTAGCTGAACTTGATGATGATCACGCTTCTGATGTTCTTGAATCTTTGAGCTTGAATGAAGCTGTGGCTATTGTTTCTGAAATGAGTCCTGACGATGCGGCTGACGTTTTAGATGAACTTGAAGAAAGTCAAAGAGATTCTATTTTAAATGGAATGGATCTTGACGATGCTGAAGAATTACGTTCTTTGATGAGCTTTGATCCTGAAACGGCAGCTGGTATGATGAATACAGAAATTATCATACTACATACAAGCTCTACAGCAGATGAAATTATTTCGCATATACGTTCAAATATAGATGAATTTGAAGATGTGTATTATGTATATTTAGTCAATGATGAAGATGCCTTAACTAATATTTTGACTATGCGTGATCTTATGCGTATGCCAAGACATATTACAGTTGATAAATATCTTGGCGAACAAGAACTTATTAGTATTCCATATGATATGCCTAAAAAAGATTTAGGACATATATTTATTAAATATGGTTTTGCTTCTTTACCTGTAGTAGATAGAACAAATCGCGTACTTGGTGTCATCACGCACGATGATGCTTTTGATCTTATTCAAGACGAAGCAAGTGCTGATATGCTTGGAATGGTTGGTGCGGGGCAAGACGAGGACATTGATACTTATTGGCTATCATCAGTAAAAATGCGTTTACCTTGGCTTTTAGTGAACTTATTTAATTCTTCTATTTCTGCTTTTGTTGTCTATCTTTTTGACGGCACTATAGCACAAATGGCTACTTTAGCTGTTCTTATGCCTATAGTTGCAAATCAATCTGGAAATACAGGACAACAAGCTTTGGCTGTAATGATCAGGCAATTAGCTGTAGAAGCTTTTAATGCAAAAAAATCATGGAAGGCAGTGATTAGAGAAGCTAAAATTGGTGTATTTTCAAGTTTGATTCTCTCTATAATTGTGTATTTTGGCGTCTATTACTTATTTGGAAACGAAAAACTTGCACTAGTTATGGTTATTGCCTTGTCTTTTGATATGATTTTAGGAGCTATCTTTGGTGCGACAATACCTTTAATATTACGTTCTCTTGGTAGAGATCCAGCACAAGCTTCAAGTATTTTCTTGACTGCTGTTACTGACGGAGTTGGTTTCTTTGTCTTTTTAGCCTTGGCTTCTTTGATGCTTTTTTAGAAAATAAAAATAATTTTATTTTACTAGAATGTCTTTCTAAAAATATTAGCTATTTTTAGTCTTTTTGCTTGCTATATAGACTCCAGTCAAAGTAAATATTCCGCCAATTAAAATAGATAAGGTTATTGGTTCATTTAATATCAATGCGCTTAAAATAACTCCGCTTATTGGCACAATATTAATAAATACAGCAGCTTTTGCAGCACCTAAATATTTGACAGCATCATAAAACCAAACAAAGCCAAGTGCAGTTCCAAAAAAACCAAGATAAAATACACTAAGCCAAAATTTAAATGGATAAGAAAATTGTGTAATATATTCTACAGAAAGAGAAAAATCTGGAAAGGCTAAAGGCAAAAACATAAATGAACCAATAATACAAGTCCATGTGACTGTGATTAAAGCAGGTAATGTATTTATAACCACCTTTCCAAGTAAGGAATAAATAGTCCATGAAGCAACGCAGCCGAGTATAATTAAATCACCTTGAGAAAAAGAATTAAACAAAGAGAGCAAATCACCCTTTGAAATAATAATAGAAGCACCAAGTATACTCAAAACAACGCCAAAAAGTTGTTTTATAGTGAGTTTTTCTTTTAAAAAAATTGCAGCACCTAAGGCAATAGCAAGTGGATTATTGGCTATAATTAATGAAGCCCTATTTGCTGGCACAGTCTGTAGGCCTAAGAAAAAGCAAAGATTATATGTTAAAATACCTGTTGAAGCTAACAAAATTATGCCTAAAAATTGTTTTTTTGTAGGAATAAGAAAAAGATGTTTTGATAAAGTAAAACAAAGAAGAACTAAAGACGCACATAAGAATCTAAAAAATCCAATAAGAGCTGGATCGGCATAAGGGGCTGAAATACGGCCAGCTATAAAGGTTCCCCCCCAAAAAATAGCACAAAGAATCATTTTAATCACAAGAGAAAGTGTAGAAGGTCTTAATTCAAGAGTTTTTTTATTCTTTGTATTATCTTGATTTTGTGTTTGATTGTGTGTAGAAGCAGACATGCTTTCCCTCATAAGTATTTATTGTGAATAAAGACTAACACAGCATAGAAATAAATCAATAAATATATAATAGACAAATAACTTTCAATACATACAATAAAGAAAACACTAAAAGAGAAATTGCTTATGTTAGAAAATAAACAAGTTGCCTTACTCACTTTAAAAGAAAAAGTAGGGAAAATTATTTCACAAAGAAGAAAAGCTTTGGGTTTAACACAAGCTCAACTTGCTGAAAAGATTGGTATTGAACAAGAATCTTTGTCGAGAATTGAAAAAGGAATTACGGCAATGAAATTTTCAAGACTTGAAAATCTTTCTGAGGCCTTAGAATGTTCTATTGCTGATTTTTTCAGAAATACAGAGAAAAAAAATGAAGAAGGTTTTGCTTATATCCTTGAACAAATAGAAAAATTAAACGAAAAAGAAAAAGAATTTTTTATAGAAATAGTTGAAAATGTCTTACAAGCTTTTATAAAAGCAAAAAAATAAGGCAAAGATGATTAAATCTTGCCTTATCAATAAATTATTGTGATGATAATTTTTTATTGTTCTGCTTTACTAAGAAGACTAGCTTCAAGTTTTAATAATTTCTTTATTTCAGCATCTATAGAAAAATGAGTCATACTTATTTTTCTGATTTTTTGTCTTATTGTATCTCTTTCCTCTTTGTTTTCAATAATATAATCCATTTGTTTTATAATTTCAGATACTTGAGAAAAGTCAGCAAGATAGCCTGTTTGTTTTGGTATGACAAATTCAGTAAAGTAAGCAACATCTTCTCTTGCTAATAAAGTTGAGCCAGTTGAAAGAGCTTCAAAAAGTCCAATATTTAGAGAAACAGTTGGATTAATAGCTAATTGCATACAAGAAGAGGCTAATGCATCTCTGTATTCATCACGTGTAATGCCAGAAGCAAAGACAGTTCTGTCTTTAAATTCTTCAAAAAGATTTTTTGTAAAACTAAAAGCATCACTATTTTCTTCACCACGTTTTTTATCGTAGGAAAGCAAGGCAAAGGCAGCATTTGGATTTTTCGCTAAAACTTCTTTTGCAGCAATGACAGCATTTTTATATTGTGGCAATAAAATAGGTACTTGCGTAACATAAAGTATAATGTCTTTATCTTTTATTTTTTGCAATAAAGGCGTGCTAAATTTATCATTTGTAGGCTTTAAAAAATTTGTATTTATTCCGTGATAGATCACAGAAAGTTTCTTTTGTAATGTTTTTGGAAAGGAGGCTTTTTGCGTGTGCGAAAAAGTTATTAGCTTAGTGCAATTATTGAGCATTTCATTATAAAAAAGATTATTTATCTTAAGATAAATAGAAAGATCGAGGTCAGAATTTTCATCGTGGTCAAGAGTATTTAATTCATTTATATTAGAAATATACCAGTCACAAAGTCCAATACAAGGCGTATCTGGAAAGACATCACGAATATTTAGTGATGCTGCACTTGAAGTTTCTGTATAGATAATGTCAGGTGTGAAACCATTTTCTTTTAATCTTTGCATGGCCTTTGCAAAATTTTGTGATCGTCGCACATAACGAAGAGCTGTTTGCTGAAGTTTGTTTCCTTTAAAGTGCATGCGAGGAAATCTTATATTTGTATAGTTTACACCTTTGAGATTGAAGTCATTATGCTTATATTCTGAAATATAATGAACTTCATTATTTCCTGAAAGTGTATGATATAAGAGAATATTTTGAAAATGACTTGGTAAGAACTTTGAAATAAAAAGAATTTTCATGTTTCTCGCTCTTTTATATTTTAATTGTATAATAAATCGATTTCATTCTAAATTAATTAAATAAAAATAGCAAGAATAAAAAAATACTTTTCATTCTTGCTATTGAGGCTTTTAAATTAAATACTGTAAAAAATTTAATGTTAAATGCTTTGTTATAAGTTTATACTTTATTTTTCTACAACTACAGCAGCAGCACCTTCTGGTGTGTTTATTACTTCAGCTAAAACATCAACCAAGGAAGAGTCGAATTTATTTGTATCTTCTTTAAGTCTCTTGATAGCTTCTGCAATAGGCAAACCAGCTCTAAAAGATCTTTCGCTGATAAGAGCACAGAAAGTATTTGTGATAGCTAAGATACGAGCTTGAAGAATGATTTCATCGCCTTTTTTAGCATGTGGATAACCTTTACCATCCATTTGTTCATACATTTCACGAACAGCTAAAGCAATTGGAGCACTAAAGCCAATACCAGAAAGAACTTCGTATGCTTTTTCAGGTAGTTGGCGAATTAAAGCTAATTCTTCTTCTGTAAGTTTACCTTGTTTAGTAAGGATGTCTCTGTCGATAAAAAGTTTACCAACTTGTGAGAAAGTTGAAGCAGTTTCAATACTTTGAATTTCTTCGTCAGATAATTCTAATTTTTTACACATCAATGCACCCACATTGCTCATCATTTGTGAATGGCCTGTAAGATATGGATCGATTGCTTCAATGGCTGTAACAAAGGCTTGAATAGTGTTCTTTTGTTGTTTTTTATTCTTTTCACTATTACGTCTAAAGACAGTGATGTCTTGGAAAGTTGCTACAGCACCTTTTGCTTCTGTGCTTTTGCCGTCTTCAAAATATGGATAAAGAGTCACACGATAGAGTAATTCTTCGTTATTTTTTGGAATTTCTACTTCAAAGGTTAATGGTTTGGCTGTTTGAGCAACCTTTGTCACATTTTCCATAAATAAACCAGCTATATTACCATCAAAAAGACTCATAAGACTTTCGTCTTTCATGCTTTGTTCATCACGAGAAACAATGTCAGCAAAGGTTTTATTTGTGATAAGTGCTTTACCAACTTTATCAATGAGCATAAGGCCAACTTGTAAGGAAACGTTAATACTATCTAAAAGCACTTTTTGTTGCTGAATAAGATCGTAAAGATTTTTAAACTTAGTAGCTGCAGCTTTTTGCTCTGCTCCAATCATCATCCACCATAACAAAGCAAAAAGTAAAGCAATACCAATGCTTGCAAGAGCACCTAAACCATAAATTGTCCATGCTAAAGTTGTAAATCTTTCTTGTAAAATATGAGCAGGAAGTTCTGTAACGATTAAGAAATTGATAGCATCTATATATTTGCCGTAGGAATAGACTTGTGAGTCATTGTCAACAGAAGTTCTTAAACCAAAACTAAGAATACCATCGTCAAGAGAAAGAGAAGTTTTTACTTTTTCTGGTACAGGTGATTGCACTTTAATATTTTCATAACCACCATCTTTAGGCTGTAAGATATATTGTGTGAGATTGCTTTCAGGACGAACTTGTCTTGTCGCAAATTGTGCTATTTGATTAGAGATTGATTGAGTGAGAAGAAGCGCACCAGTAGGTTTTGAATTTTCTTTTTCAAAAAGTGGCGGAATTGGAAGAGCTATATCAATGAGAAGAGTTGAAGTTGCTGGGCGAACAGAAGAAAAAGTGATAATATTATTTGTAATAGCATCTAAAGCAACTTTTTCTTGCTCCTTTGATAAAGGACTTGGTAATGAAAGAGCTGAAAGAATAGTAGAGCCATTTTTACCAATAATTCTAGCGTCTGAGAAGCTATTGTAATTCATATAATCACTAAGAGCATCACGCATGAAAGGAACTTGTTCAACAAATGAAGCAAAATCTTCATTTTCAGCTAGAGCTGAATTCTTTGTGTTATCAGCTTGAGTGCCAATGGTATTTATTTGCGAAGAAAGATTTTCATCAGCACTGTTAACTTCTTCTAAGAAGAGTCTGTAAAGATCAGAGCGACTGATACGTTCGCCTTCTTCTTGAATACCTTTAATCCACAAAGCCACTGTTTCATTCGTGCCTAAAACTAATGTTTCTTGCTCAATTCTTTGATCTTCTAGCAATTGAAGCTTTCTTTTTTCAAAATCCATAGTGCAAACATAGTAGGCACCAGTGAAGATGAATGCCAAAATACCTATAATAACAGCAAGGGTATTTTTTTTCTTAAACTGTGAAATAACAGAACTTTTTTCTTCGCTACTCATAATGCTCTCCATCTATTTAATATATTTTCTCTAGAATAAATTGATTTGTTTTTTTATGTATTTCTATCAATTCCAAATAATAAATAGATTCTATCTATCTTTTCGGAATATGTTAAGAAATACTTAGGATTTCATACAAATTATGTTTTATCTTCGTAAAAAGAAAGGTCATTGTTTTTCATATATTTTCCTATTTTTTAGGTTTTACGTGTCCCCAGCGAAATTTTTCATTCACTGAATACTGTATATCATAGTTGAGTAATCTTTTATGTGACATAACCGAATTAGAAAGATTATCAAGTATATAGGCATCGCCGTTTAAATAAACAACTAAAACAGCATGAGCAATATTACGGATAGTTTCCATAACAATTGCAACACGCATATCGTTTACATTAAAACCAAGCTCTTTTAATGTGAAATACTTTGCTATGCTATAGTCTTCACAATCACCTGAATTTTTCATAAATTCATAGGGTGCAGCCCAATAGTCTGGTGTTTTATATACTTGTTGATCTGTTCTGTAAGGGTATTTATTCCAAAATAGATTTACTTTCTTTAATTGTTCCATAGGCGAAAGTTTAGACCAATTAGCCTTTAATTCATCCCATGACAAAGAATTGAATTTTGTACTCGAATTGAATACAGGTTTATTTTTATTCTTCGAAAGAACTTCTACCCATTGTGGAAGTGATTTAATTCTGCCCTTAAATTCTTTTTTACCAAAAAGATCTATTTTTTCAGCGCTTAAAGCAGAAAAAGGAAAGAGGGTAATAAGAGTAAAAATAAGGCAAAAGTTTAAGAGTAGTTTCTTCTTTTTTTTGTTAAGAAACCATGAAAAATGTTTTGCAATCATTAAAAACACGATTTTTAATGAGAAAAAATTATTGCAAAAACAATTTTTATCTTTCTCTAAGTGCATTATCTTTTGCTTTTAAGATTGGTTTGAGTAAATATTGCATAATTGTTTTTTTACCAGTGATGATATCAACACTTGCAACCATTCCAGGAATAATAGGAAGGGCTTCGCCTTTATATTCTAAGGCATTTTTTTGAGTTCTTAATTTTACTAAGTAATAGTATTCTTGGTTTTTTCCTTCAGTTGTATCAGCAGAAATTTGTTCAACAAATGCTTCTAAACCGCCGAAAATAGAAAAATCATAAGCTGTAAGTTTTACAACGGCTGTTTGATTAGGGTAGATAAAGCCAATATCAGAAGGTTTAATTTTAGCTTCGATTAATAATGTGTCGTCTAAAGGCACAACTTCCATAATAGGTTCACCTGGCTTAACCGCACTACCACGTGTGTTTAAGATGATTTTATTTACAACACCACGCATAGGTGAACGTATTTCAGTTCTGTCAACTCTATCTGAACCAGCAGTAAGAGTTTTTTCTAAAGAAGAACGTTCTGAAGTTCTTTTATTGATTTCATCGATAATTTCTTGATTGTAAGTGGATTTATAAAGTTCTTGATTGTATTGAGCTTCTTCAATAGCAGACTTTGTTTTATCAATTGAATTTTCTAATGATTTAACTTCACCACTTAAACGTACAACTTCTTGCTCTAAATTTAAGAAGTCTAATTCAGAATAAAGTCCACGTGCAAAAACTGGACGAGCTAAATCTAATCTACGAGCAGAAAGCTGATAGGTTTGCTTTGTTGTTTCGAGTCTTTTTTCCATTTCACTCAATTCAAAAGCAATTTGATCTTCTTGTGATTCTAAAACACTTAATTCTGTTTTAAATTTTAATTTTCTTGATGTGTCAGTTTGGTATTGTAATTGCACAAGTTCTGGAACAGCATCTACATATGTTTGACCATAGACTAATTCTTTACCTTCTAATTCTGCTTGAAGACGAAGGATAGCTGTAGTGTGTTCATAGATTTTTTGTTGAGCATCTTCGTATGTACTTGCAGCTGCAACGTTTTCTACTTGAGCAAGTGTTTGTCCCTCTTCAACTATTACGCCTTCAGTAACTAATACACCAGTCAAAATACCACCTTCCAAGTGAGTGATAACCTGTGTACGTGAAGAAGCAATAACTTGCCCTTGTCCACGTGTGAGTTCATCTACAGTTGCCCAAGAAGACCATGCTATAAAGGTAAGGAGGAGGCCAAGAATCATGATGGTGACAAGTTTATGTTTTTTAGAGCCTGTGTCATTCCACACAGAATCAATATCACCCATGAATTCTTTTTCATTTGTGTCGTAAATTTTAGAAATTTCGTCTAAATGAGCTTGCTTTTTATCTGCAATAGCTTTTTGTGCTTTATCAAATAGTTGTTGACTCTGCTGAGATTTTTCTAGAGCTTGCTCATCTTTAGGAACTACTCCAGAACCAAAACGCATATCTTTAGGAACAGCGAGTTTTTTTGGTTCAATTTTTGCAATTGGAGTACCTTGTGTAGTAGTAGTATTTTTATTCTCAGTCATGGTATATCTCTTTTTTGTCATTTATATATAATAATATTAAGATTGATTTAAATTTTTACAAGAGCAAAAAGGCAAAGTAAATTAAAATACTCATATTTGCTCAATAAAAGTGTACAATAAAAATTATTAATAGTCAAAGAAAGACAGTAGATTTATTAAAAAAAATAGGCTTGAAAGAAATATCTAAACAAGCCTATGTAAAAGTATTTTTTTCTTAGAATAAAGTTTTATTCAGGAATAGGAGTTGGGTTTTGAGTTTTTATTGATTTATTATTTTGATCTAATGTGATGTGTTCAGTAGAGGAATTTCCGATGACATCAGTTTTTGTTGGCATTTGCTTCTCAACTTTTGAAATTGCATTTTGTTGCTTTTGTGTGAGCATTTCATAAACTTCTTTTGTTGGACCATCTGCAACAACCTTACCGTCTTCTAAAACTATTAGTCTTGTTGTAAGATCAAGTAAACTCATTCTATGCATATTGATAATAAGAGTTTTATTTCCAATAACTTTTTTCAAACGAGCTTTAATACGTGCTTCTGTTGCTCCATCGATATTTGATGTTGGTTCATCAAGTATGATGATGTCAGGATCGTGTAGAAGAGCACGTGCTAAAGCAACTGCTTGCTTTTGGCCACCGGAAAGATTTTGTCCTTTTTCGCCAACTTGCATTGCATAACCTTCTGGAGTGTGTTGTACAAATTCATGCACACCAGAAATCCAAGCAGCTCTAAGAACAAGTTGATCTGGAATATGCACAGAACCAAGAGCAATATTCTCTCTTAATGTTCCGTGGAAAAGAAGAGGTTCTTGCGGCAAGAAAGAAACTCTTGTTCTAAATTCAGACATATCTAGACGTCTTAAATCAACACCACCAAATTTAACTGCTCCTTGTGTTGGAACATAAAGTCCGCAAAGTAGTCTTGCTAAAGTTGATTTTCCTGAACCCATATTACCAATAATACCAACTTTTTCACCTGGTTTGATTGTCAGGCTTATTTCATCGATAGTTGGTAAGTGTGCGTTTTTGTAAGAGAAAGTTACACGTGTAAGTTCAAGAGAGTGAGGCAAGTCACTAAAATCAATAAGATTTGTGCTTGAATGTCTTTCTGATGGTAAATCCATTAGATGATTCAATACTTTAAGTGAAACTTGAGCTTGTTGATAGCGTGTCATGAGTGAGGCAATTTGCATAACAAAGGACATAGAGCGTCCTATTAAGATATTACATGCAATAAGACCACCCATAGTGAGTTTTGCATCACCAATAAGGTACACACCCCATACAATGAGTGAAAGAGAAACAAAGTGAGAAATAAAAGTTGCAAGATTAACTGCTATTGTTGTTGCTTTTTTAGTGTTTGCAGCAATTTCAGCTGAATAAGAAACAACTTTTTCCCAAATTTGTAACATTCTATTTTCAGCAACAGCCATCTTAATAGCTTCCATACCTGTAACCATTTCAACTAAATGTGCGTTTTTTTCAACATTTGATTGATAGTTTAGTTGAGAATACTTTTTGATGGAATATTGCATGAGCAATATAGTTGTAATGAGAATTATGATGGCAAATATTGGAATAAATACAACAGGGCCACCAATAAAGAAAACAACAAATAAAAAGAGTAGTAAAAATGGAAAGTCAATTACTGTGAGCAAACTTACAGCACTGAAAAAATCTTGCAAAGATTCAAATTCTTTAATGTGATTTATAAGAGCACCAGAAGAATCAGGTCTATCTTCAAGACGCATTTCCATAATTTTTTGCATCAATTTTGCTGTGACAATGGTATTGATGTTTTTATTTGCTCTGTCAGTGAAATTACTTCTTAAAACTCTCAAAATAAATTCAAAGACATAGCCTGCCATAACACCTACAGCTAAAACCCATAATGTGTCGTAAGCAAGGTTTGGCACAACTCTATCATAAACATTCATAAAGAAAAGAGGGCCAACTAAGGCAAGAATATTAATAGCAATACTAGCAAAAACAACCTGTCTATAGAGAGGGAGATAGTGAATAACAACGTCCCAGAACCATTTTTTTGATTGAATTTTTACAATACTATTGATTCTTTTATCTGCTTCAGGATCTAATGAAGCAAAGATACAATAGCCAGAATATTCTTCTTCTAAAACTTCTGTTGGGATTTCTGTTGGCGTAAGGCCATTTTCAGAAAAAATAACTTCACAAACATCGTTTTCTCTTTTTACAATAACGCAAGCTTGTTGATTTTTTAGAATCAAGATACATGGCAAAACTATATTTGAAATTTCACTTAAATTTTGCTTATGTACGATTTTAGAATTTAAACCAAGTTTTTTTGCTGCTCTTTGACAAGCTGCAGGAGAAGGCACATGATTACCTAATGCGAAATTAAGAGCATTACACGATGTTTGCTTGCCTTTTAACGAAAAAAGAACTGAATAAGCTTGAACCAAAGGCGAGAAAAAGTCTACTTCACGTGGAGCGAGACCTATATCATTCTTTGATTTTTCTTCTTCAGTTATTTTTGCTTTAACTTGTTCTGGATCAAAGTTTTGCACAGCTTCAGAAATTGTTGGCTTTGGTGGAGCCTCTTCTTCAACTGGCATTGCTTTTGGTTCAATGTTTTTAAGATTAACAGGCTTAACAGGTGTAGAAATCTGACTTTTTGAAAGATTTTCATTACCTGCTTTGGAAGCTACAGAAGCTTCATCTACTTTCGTAGATGAAGCTTTAACAATATTCTTTTGAGAATCTGTATTCATGTTTTTCCTTAGTTAATGGAAGGAAGATGAAAAAATAATGTAATACTAGTCTATTGGAGTAGCAAATGTATTCATTGTAATGTTTAATTCATCCAAGAAAGTTCCTTGTAAAGCAAGAACTCTCCATGCATTAACAATAACGTTTGCAGATACAGTTTGAAGTTGTACTTGAGTGCTATATAGTTCAGATTCAGCATCTAAAACGTCAAGCAATGATCTTGTTCCAAAAGCAAATTGGCTTAAGTAACTGTCTCTTGTAGAAAGGTTATGTAAAAGAGCTTCTTCATAAAAACCTTGTCTGATTTGAGAATTGATCATATTGTCATAGGTTGATTTTGCTTCTGATTTAATAGAATCCATTTGAGCAAGAGTGTCTTGACGCGCTGTGCGTGAGCTAGCTTTTGCTGCTAAAACAGTATTCTTTGTTTCAAAACCATTGAAGATATTCCATGACATACCAAGTACAGCACCATGATTTACTTCGTATTGAGTAGGGCCTTCATTGTCAATTTCTGGATCTGAATAATTTAAATTGTATGAAAGGCTAATTTGTGGATGATAATCAGCTTTTGCTAATTCAATTTGCTCTAAAGCAGCATTGTAATCAGAAGTAAGAGCTTTAATCTTTGGGTTTTTAGCTAAAGCTATACGAACGATTTCTTCTGGTAGTGCAATTGCTTGAGTTGGCATAGGCACATCTTGTAAGTGAGCTGGAGGCATAACACCTGTTAAGTATTCATAGTTATGCACAGCAAGATTATAAGCATTAGCAGCGTCTTGTGCATCTGCTTGAGCAGAGGCTAAGCTACCTTGAGCTTGAACAACGTCAACATTTGTTGTGATACCTGATGCTGTAAGAGCTTGTTGTTGAGAAAGAATTTCTTTGTGCTTTTCAACATATGCTTTAGAAAGTTCTAAAACTTTTGCAGTTCTGATTAAGTCGATGTGAGCAATAAGACCTTCAAGAGCAAGTGAAGTTGCGTTATCGTAAACTCTGTTATCACTTGATTCTAATAAGAAGATATTATAGTCGATAGAATTTGGAACTGCAAGACCATTCCATAAGATTTGTGTCACTGAAACACCTGCTGTTCCAGATGGATCATAGCTTACAGCAGGGCTTTTACCAAGGTTACCTGTTCTAGTTGAAAGGTTTGTTTGGTATCCATAACCCAATGTTGCATTTAAATCTACTGAAGGATAATAACCAGATTTAGCTTTTTCAACTTCGTATTGTTGTGCAGTTCTGCTTTCGCGAATTGATTTTAATGATGGTGAATAAAGTAAAACACCATTCATTGTATCAAAAACAGAAGCATCATGCATTTCTGCTAATGGTAACTTTGCTTTTGAATCTATCACGATTAATGGGTTTGTTGCAGGATTTAAATGGCTTGGAGTAGCTTCTGTTACTTCAAAAGATTGTTCTTGTTGAGCAACAGGTGCCATAGGCATAGCTGTTTGTTGTGTAGAAACAGTATTAGATGGTTTAACACCAGCACTAGGTGCTCCGAAAACGCTGTCGTCTAGTTTTTGCATTGGAGCAGCTTGTGCTGTCACGCAAAGAGCAGCAACTGCTACTGCAGAATATAAAGTAACTGGTATAAAATGATTTTTAAATTTCACGATTTTCACCTTTTTTAAAAAGTATTTGTTTTTTTTGAGATAACATTCATAAACGTCAAGTGTATGACTTGTCAAGAAAAAATAAGACCACATTTTTTAATTAATAAAAAAATGTATAAATTCAAATAATTACAACGCTCCTTGTTATACAGAAACAACTGTATATGTTGATTATTTGCTCCTTAAATTATGTTTTAATCTTTTTTTCTTGTTTTGTCAAGTATTTTGTACTTTCAATTAATAGCGAATTATAAAATGACAAAATTAATTCTGTTTTTTACGCATATTACACTAAGTTTTTTTCTTATTTCTTTTTAAATATTTTATTTAAGTTTTGTATAGTCAGAATAAAAAATATTAATACATACAAAATTGGAAATTAAATTTAAAGAGAGAAATACATTACAAATAAGTTTTTTAAAGAAAATTTCTAAAAAAAATCAATAAAAATTTTCTATATAATTCCTTTAACTTATTAAACAAAATCTTAGTCTTGCTTGACATAATTTTCTTAAAGCTATAGATTCTGACGAAGAGAAAAGATTAATAAAAAATACACTATATAATGTTAAAAAGGTAAGTTTATGCCTCAATCAAGTAAGATTAAAAAAGACAAAGTTGCTCATGAAGAAGTTATTTCAAATATAATAAAAAGAGATGGGCAAAAGCAAAAGTATGAAGAAGCAAAGATACAAGAAGCTATTTTAAAAGCTGCAGCCTCTATCAATAGTGAACAAATTATAGACCTTGATAAACCTAAGAAATTGGCTGCCAAGGTAAGAAAATATATTCTTGAAAATAAAATTTGTACTCTAGAAAAAACTCAAGATTCTACTGACTATTATACAGTCTCAATTGAAGATATTCAAGATGCTGTAGAAAAAGTTTTAATAGAAAATAAACATGCAAAAACAGCAAAAGCTTATATTCTTTATAGAAAAAAGAGATCTGACATAAGAGATTCTTCAACTGCTTTGATGAAACTTATGAAAGAGCTTACCTTTACTGAAAGTAAAGATTGTGAACTCAAAAGAGAAAATGCTAATATTGATGGCAATTCTACTATGGGAACAATGCTTAAGTATGGTAGTGAAATTGCAAAAGATTTTAATAAAAAATTTCTTATCAATCCAGAGCATGTAGCAGCCTATGAAGCTGGTTATATACATATTCATGATATGGAATTTTATGCTTTAACAATAAATTGTCTTCAAATTGATGTTGGTAAATTACTTGATACTGGTTTTAATACTGGGCATGGTGCATTGCGTTCGCCATCTACTATCAATGCTGCGGCGACACTTGCTTGTATTATTATTCAAAGCAATCAAAACGAGATGTTTGGCGGACAATCAATTCCTACTCTTGATTTTAGCCTTGCCCCTTATGTAGCTAAATCTTATGCAAAAAATCTTTCACTTTATTTGGAAGCTTCATCAATTTCAGACGCATTTATCCTAGAATTGAAAGAAAGTGTAGAAAAGTACAGAGTTGAAAATACGCATCTTATTAATTCAGATGCTAAAGCCTATATTACTTCTCAAATTGAAGAATTATCGAAGAAATATAATGAAAATGTTGATATATTAAAGGCTTTTAACTTTGCATATAAGAAAACAGAAAAAGACTGTTATCAATCTATGGAAGCTTTGATTCACAATCTTTGTACGTTAAATTCAAGAGCGGGCAGCCAAGTTCCATTTTCTTCTTTGAATACAGGTATGGACAGATCTGAAGAGGGTAGAATGGTTACAAGAAACCTCTTCCTTGCAACTGAAGCTGGTTTAGGTAATGGCGAAACGCCTATCTTCCCTATTTCTATATTCACAATGAAAAAAGGTGTGAATAGAAAGGGCGATTATAATTACGATTTATTCCAACTTGCTTGCCGTTGTTCTGCTAAGCGTTTATTCCCTAACTTCAACAACTTAGACTCTTCTTTCAACCTTCCATATTTTGACGACACAAGACCAGAAACAATCTGTGCTGTTATGGGAGCTGCTCATAATGGACTTCTTGCTCTTCAAAATAATGTGAAACAAGATTTGTCGGACTTTGTAAACAATGCTCTAGAACAAAACACAATTCTTCAAGAGCAAGACGGTACAATTTGGGCAAGAGTCGATGGATACAGGGTTTTTGATACAACAAAAAAAGCCTTTGTAAAAGTTGTAAAAGTGATGAAAAAGGAATATCCAATTCAAGATTGGTACAAAGTTATAGTAAAAGCTAAGCATGGAAAAAATGAAGAACTTTTATTTACAAAGGATCATCCTGTCACGCAAGCTGTTGTGGGAATTGGAGAAAATTCTTTAGCAAGAACTCAAGTACAAGATCTTAAAGCTGGCGACTTCCTTATTAAAACGCACACAGCTTCTTGCTGTAAGACAACTGGCTTCTTAGACGCATTTGAAGAAAAGAAACTTACTGAAATTCTCGAAGTAAGGCCTTTAAATGATTCTGATGCTGAATCTGCTAACAAAACTCTTACTGGTTATGACATAGAAACAGAATCAGATCGATTTGATCTTGGTGCTATTGTGAGCCATAACTGTAGAACAAGAGTGCTTGGCAATGACCATGATCCTAGCAAAGCGATCACACCAGGACGCGGAAATCTTTCTTTCACTACTCTTAATATTCCTTATCTTGCTTTACAAGTGAAGACTGAAAATCCGAATTTAGCTCAAGATGCTCTTTTCCATGAATTTTTAAAGCAATTAAAAGCTTATGTTGATATGGTATTTGTGCAATTACTCGACAGATACGAAGTTCAAGCAAAGCGTAAAGCTAGAAATTTCCCATTCCTTATGGGGCAACATGTTCATTTAGACAGTGAAAAACTTCATCCAGACGACGAAATTCGTGAAATAATTAAACACGGTACTTTATCCATTGGTTTTATCGGTTTAGCTGAAACTTTAGTAGCTTTATTTGGTAAACATCATGGCGAAGACAGTGAAATTAACCAAAAAGGCGAAGTGATTATTAAAACTATTTTTGATAAATGTAGAGAAAAAACTAAAGAAACTGGTTTTAACTTCTCTCTTATTGCTTCTCCTGCTGAAGGTTGTTCAGGCAGACTGCTCAAATTAACTAAAGCAAGATTTGGCGAAATTGAAGGCATAACAGACAGAGAATACTTTACAAATTCTTTCCATGTGCCTGTTTATTATCCAATTAGAGCATGGGAAAAAATCCAAGCTGAAGCTATTTATCATAAATATTGCTTAGCTGGTGCTATATCTTATATAGAAGTTTCAGAAGATCTATCAAATAATTTAGAAGCATTTGAAACTTTAGTGGAAGCAATGGCTGATTCAAATATGGGTTATTTTTCAATAAATCACCCTGTAGATAGAGATCCTGTCTGTGGTTATGTGGGCATTATTAATGATACTTGCCCGCGTTGTGGTAGACGTGAAAATGAAGGGATTGCCTTAGAAACTTTACAAAAAGTGCAGTCTTATTCGCCAGATCCGAAATATGCGAGAAATTATTCTCAACAAATCGAACAAGAACAAACAGTATCTAATACTTAAAAGGAGTGAACAAATGGTAAAGAAATTACAAGGTGAAATCATTGGTGAAAATGTTCCATTTACAAGAATCCGCCGTATTACTGGTTATCTTGTAGGCGATATGGATAGATGGAATGATGCTAAAAAAGCAGAAGAATCTCAAAGAGTAAAGCACGATCTTTTTAAAGAAGGCACAGAAATTCAATGCCAAGCACAAAAAATTGCTTAAATTTTAAAATCGAAACTGACAATTCAGCCGAAGCAGAAAAGGCAAGCAAACTTGAACTGCAATACGAAGATTATACTTTGTTAAAAAATACAAAATTACGCATAGCTGGCTATCAACATGAAAGTATTGTTGATGGGAAGGGTATTCGTACTACAGTTTTTTTTCAAGGCTGTGATTTTCATTGTATAGCTTGTCATAATCCACATACACATGATAAAAATGCCGGCACATTAGTGACTGCACTTGAAGTGTATGAAGAAATTTTTTCTTCTAAACTTGCAAAAGGCGTGACTTTTTCTGGTGGCGAACCTTTCTTGCAAGAAGAAGCTTTAAGAAATTTAGCTAAAGTTTGTACAAATGTTGGAAGAGATGTTACAATTTATACAGGGCATGAATTAGATGAAATTCTTTCTTCACATTATTGTCAAAATGAAGAAAAATTACAATTAAGAAAAGAAATTTTAGATAATTATGTCAATACATTAATCACAGGTAGATTTGTTCAAGCTTTAAAAACCTATGAAAAAGCTTTTGTTGGTTCTTCAAATCAACAAATACACACTCTGAAATAGTCAAGTCCCTCTATTCAAATTTCAAAAACTCTTGCACTTCTGTGCAAGAGTTTTTTTTAAATTTTTTTTAAATCATATAATCTAGCTCTTTATAAAATATTTAAAAAAACTTAAAACTTTGATTTCGCTCTAGAAGCGAGAATGATTAGCTTGTGAATTATTTGAATATCGACTTTGATATTTGCTTTTAATTTTTTTCTTGCTATACTATATCTGCCTCTTGTTTATAAATATTTTCTGAAATTTATAAGCAAGATATTTTTTTCAGAGACTATATTGAATAAAAAATATAATATTTAAAAGGGGTTAAATCTATGCTTACTATGCCAGCAAATTTAGACGAACCAAATCTACCAGAAAACGCTGTTGTTGTATTAAAGAAAAGATATTTTAGAAAAGACGAAAATGGAAATCCAATAGAAGATGCCAAAGGTATGTATTGGAGGGTTGCAAGCACAGTTGCAGCTGAAGAAAGTAAATACGACAAAAGCGAATATAAAGCAGATGAACTAGCAAATGAATTTTATGCTTTGATGGCTCAGTCTAAATTCTTGCCAAATTCTCCTACTCTTATGAATGCTGGCACAAGATTAGGGCAATTAGCAGCTTGTTTTGTGCTTCCTGTTGGAGATTCTGTTGAAGAAATTTTCGATGCTGTAAAGCATGCTGCAATGATACATAAATCTGGCGGTGGTACAGGTTTTTCTTTCTCTCGCATTCGCTCTAAGGATTCTATTGTAGGAACAACGGGTGGCGTAGCATCTGGCCCTCTTTCTTTCTTGCGTATTTTCAACACATCAACTGAACAAATCAAGCAAGGTGGCACTCGTAGAGGTGCTAATATGGGTATCTTGCGTATAGATCATCCAGATATCATGGAATTTATTTCTGCAAAAGAAATAGATGGAGAATTCAACAACTTCAATCTTTCTGTTGGCTTAACAGAAGATTTCATGCAAAAAGTTGAAAAAAACGAAGAATATGAACTTCTAGATCCAGCTTCAAAAGAAGTTAAAGGTATTTTAAATGCTAAAGAAGTTTTTGATATTTTAGTTAAAAAAGCTTGGCAGTCAGGAGATCCAGGAATAATTTTCTTAGATCGTATCAATAAAGACAATCCAACTCCTGCCCAAGGCGAAATGGAGTCCACAAATCCATGTGGTGAACAACCTTTACTCCCTTATGAAGCATGTAATCTTGGTTCTATCAACCTTGCAAAATTCTATGTAGAAAAAGGGCAAGGTAGTGCAAGTGATAATATCGATTGGAACGAATTTAAAAGAGTCATCCATCTTTCAGTACGTTTCTTAGACAATGTTATTGATGCCTCAGTCTATCCGCTTGAATTAATCAAGGAAAAAGTTCGTAAAAATAGAAAGATCGGACTTGGTGTTATGGGTTTTGCTGACTTACTCTTCTTATTAAATGTCTCTTACGCAAGTGAAGAAGGTATTGAATTAGCAGAAAAAATCATGAAATTTATTCAAGATGAAGGACGCGAAGCTTCTAGAATTTTAGCTGCAGAGCGTGGTGCTTTCCCTGCTTTCAAGGAATCTATTTTCAAAAAGCAAGCACCTATTCGTAACGCAACCATAACAACTATTGCTCCAACAGGAACTCTTTCAATTCTAGCTTCCTGTTCTTCTGGTGTAGAGCCATTATTCGCTTTATGTTTTGCAAAAAATGTTATGGATGGCGAAAGATTATTAGAAATCAATCCATATTTTGAAAAAGAATTACAAAATAATAATCTCCATACACCTGAAATCATGGATATACTCACTCAATTTGGTAGCATTCAAGGCATAGATATCATTCCTGAAAAAATGCGTGAAGTCTATGTGACTGCAATGGATATTTCTGCTGAAGCACATCTAAGAATGCAGGCTGCTTTCCAAAAGTACACAGACAATGCTGTTTCTAAAACTGTGAACTTGCTCAATTCAGCAACTATAGAAGACATAGATAAAATCTATAAATTAGCCTATACCTTAGGTTGTAAAGGTGTCACTGTTTATAGAGATGGTTCAAAGCAAGTTCAAGTTCTCTACACAGGCGATGCTGAAAAGAAATTTAAAGAACAGCAAAATCCACAAGGGCAAATCATCATACGTGATAGACCTGACTATCTCACTGGTTTCACACAAAAAATTCAAACTGGTTTAGGTATGATGTATCTCACAGTAAATGAAGATGAAGAAGGTAACCCATTTGAAGTATTTGCAACAATTGGTAAGTCTGGCAGATCAGTCACAGCAAAAGCAGAAGCCATAGGACGTTTAGTTTCACTTGCAATGCGATCTGGGATCGACGTGAAGTCTATTGTTTCACAAATTAAAGGCATTGGCGGAGAATATCCAGTATTTCAGAAAAAAGGAATGTTGCTTTCAGTTCCAGATGCCATAGCCTATGTTCTTGAAACTCGTTATCTCAAAGGGCAAGGCAAAGTAGCATCTGCTAGTTCTTCTTTTGATAAGCCAGCTTGTCCAGATTGCGGAGAAGCAATGGTATTTCAAGAAGGATGTCATATCTGTCCATCTTGTTCGCATTCACGTTGCGGCTAGAAAGTGATTTTATCTTTTATGCCTCCGGCGGCCAAAGGGAATAATTCCCTTTGGAAACCCTAGCATGCAAGATGAGTGCGTAAGTTAGTGGTTAATAGTATATTTTATTTTTTATTTGCGGAAAAGTTTTAAAGTTTCGGTGCTTTGCACCAAAACATTAAATACTTTTCCGCTTTAAAATTGTGTGAAGCAGTTTTTACAGAGTTTTAGTTACCATTTGTCACTGCGTTCCAAATGTGTGTAGGCTTATATTTTGTCATTAGAGGGAAATAGGGCTTGATGTAAGAGGGAGGCGAATCCTTTAATATTGATTCATATTTCTTTATATGGCATAGAAAAAAAAAGCGAGAAAATTCTCGCTTTTTTAGTAGTATTTTAATGAAGTTATTAGAGTTGTTTGATAACTTCTTGGGCTTTATCTAGATCATCAGTTCTAAAGGCAAGTAAGGCTTTTTCATTTTTTCTTTCAGCAAATGCATACATATATTCAACATTTACATCATTTTCAGACAATAAATCGATTATTTTTTGTAATCCACCAGGAGTGTCGTCAATTTCAACAGCGATTACTTTTGATGAACGAACTGTGATATTATTGGATTTTAAAACTTCAACAGCCTTTGTAACATCATCTAGAATAAGGCGTAAGATACCAAAATCAGATGTATCTGCTAATGAAAGAGCTCTGATATTAATATTTTCTTTTGCTAATAATGAAGTCACATTTGATAATTTGCCTGCTTTATTTTCTAAGAAAACTGAAACTTGATCAATAATCATAATTAATTCCTTCTAATATATTAAATTAAACTTTATTATTTTCGTCTTTACTTGCACTTTCTTTTTTAGGTGTAATATCAATTTCATCAGGTTCTAAAGATGATTGTCTGAAATTACGAATAGCTTTACCTAGCCCTGAACCTATTTCAGGTAGTTTTTTAGCTCCAAAAATCACTAAAACCAAGACTAAGATAATTAAGAGTTCCTGAGTTCCAATTCCGAACATAAATACTCCATGAATTAAAATGTTTTTAACTGTTAAATACTAATAACAAAAGAAAGAAAAATATGCAAGTTATAAGGTGTGCTTATTCAAGTTTAATATCTTTTTTCTATAGAGATTCAAAATAAAGGGAATAGGCATAAAAATATGCGTATTCCCTTTATTGTTGATATATTATAGAATTTTAATGAGCGTCAGTTGGTTCGGTAAGTTCGAAAGTTCCTGCTTCCTTTTTCACATCTAATGCAATTTTCCATAAGATAGAAACTACAAGCACGCCTATACCAAGAACACCAAGTGAAACAAGTAGTTCAACTAATGATGGTGTATAGGTTGGGTAACCTTCAAATGGATTTGGTGCAAAACCACCGATAAGTAGGCTAAGGCCTTTATCAATCCAAGAAGCTAAAACTAAAGCTATTAAAGTGTATGGAAGAAGTTGTAAGTTATTACGTGTTTGTGGAATCATAAGCAATGCTAATGAACCTAAACCAAGAACAACTGCTAACCACATCCAACCATTTAACCAAATGCTATGTCCATCATGTCCCATGAAGATATAAACAAATGGATGTTGGTGGCCAGGCATTCCGCTATAGAAAGCTGTGAAAAGCTCTAAAAGATAGAAGAATACGTTGATAGCCATTGCATAAGTAATAATCATTGTAAGAGCTTTTGTTGCTTTTTCGCCAATGTCAAACTTCACTAATTTATTGAGTAAGAGCATGCAAAGTAAAAGAATTGCAGGTCCTGAACAGAAAGCTGAAGCCAAGAATCTAGCAGCAAGAATAGCTGTAAGCCACATATGTCTGCCAGGAAGACCAGCATAAAGGAAAGCTGTTACTGTGTGGATACCAAATGCCCAGAAAACTGAGAGATAGATAAGCTTTTTACACCAAGCTGGATAAGCTATGTCGTATCTTTCTGCTTCTAATGTAACCCAACCAATGACTAAGTTAAGTAAGAGATAACCGCCAAGAACAGTCATATCCCAGAACATAACAGAACCTGGAGTAGGGAAGAGTATAACATTCATCGCTTTATGAGGCTGACCAATATCAACAACAATAAAGAGAACGCACATAATAACTGCACCAATAGCCAAGAATTCGCCAAAGATAATAAAGCGCTTAAAGTGCTTATATCCATGGAAATAAGATGGCAAGACTAGCATAACAGCAGAAGCTGCAACACCAACTAAATAGGTGAATTGTGCAATATAAAAGCCCCATGAGTTATCACGAGTAAGTCCAGTTACTTGCATTCCGTAAATAAGCTGAACAAGGTAAGCAATCGCACCTACACCTATCACGCCTAAAAGAAAAGCAAGCCAAATATAATATTTAGGTGAGCCTTTTAATACTTTTTCTAACATAGTTATTGGCTCCTATATTATGTAATAGACACTTGGATCTGTGCCTAAGGTTGGTTTACGACGAACAGCAAAGTTTTCAGCCAATACTTGACGAACTTCTGAATTTTCATCTTCAAGATCACCAAATACTATAGCACCATCAGATGCTTCAACGCATAAAGGCATTAAACCTTGTTCTAATCTTTCTATACAGAAAGTACATTTTTCTACTGCACCACGTGTACGGCTTGGGTATCTTGGGTTGATTTCCTTAAGTTGTGGTTCAGCGTCTTGGAAGTTGAAAGAACGTGAGCCATAAGGACAACCAGCCATACAGAAACGACAGCCAATACAACGGTGATAATCCATAGTAACAATACCATTGTCTAATTTATATGTAGCACCAGTTGGGCAAACACGCACGCAAGGAGGATTTGCACAATGGTTACAAAGTAATAAAATATCTCTATTTCTTACTTCTTCTGGTAATGTTCTAGTTGATGTATCGTCAGGAAAAGAGCCTGCGTATTTTTCAGGCCAAATCCACTTAACGTCTTGTGGAGCTGGAATGGATGTTGGCACATTGTGGTTAATGTGGCAAGCACTCATAACTTTTTCGTATTTTTCTAAGGAATCAAAAGCGCGGGTATCAATTACCATTGCAAAACGAGCTGCATGAATAGCATTTTCGTTTTTTTCATAACGTGCACCTTCAGGAGCTACTTGAGCTTTTGCTGTAGTAACGCCACCTAAAAGGGCAACGCTTGTAATACCAGCCACTTTGAGAAAGTGTCTTCTTGTTGCCTTCATATTAGTTCCCCTGAGGTTTTACATGGCAAGACCAACAATATGGGTCTACGCTGTTTTGAACGTGACATTTTTCGCAGAAATCTTCATAATTTGAATGGCATTCCATACAAGTGTTTTGAAGAGAAATTTCCCACTTCTTGCCTTTAGATGAAACATAGACACGATTGCCTTCACGCAATGCTTGATCACGCCATTCGTTTAATAAAGCCATGTGCTCAGCACGCATAAATGCAACATCTTCAATACATTCTTCCATGCCTTCGCCTTGTGGAAGGGCTACTTTAGGATATTCGTATTTTTCTGTACCAATGTTAAGCCAAAAAGGAGAAGTAACTGCTACAACAAAGAGAACTATAGCAGATATAACATATTTTTTATTATACATAACTATTCATCTCCTTTTTCAGTATTTTCAGTAGCTTCAACTGTTGCTTCTTCTACTACTTCTTCAATTTCTTCTTCTGGTTCAGGATCTGGGCATTGTAAATCTTCTTGTCTTAAGTCCATTGTACGAGGAGATTCACCTGTCATAACTAATGCGTTTGCAACTAATTCTGTCAAGCCAGAAACAACAACACCAGGTGCAAAATAATCTGCTACAGGTGGTAATGTCGCTCTATCAAGTGCGCAAACACAAGTAAGCCAGTTTACATCATATTTATCTTGAACATATTTTACAGCATTACCACGTGGGAAACCGCCACGAAGACGTAATTCCATGATTTCTTCTGTATTTAAGCCTGTACCAGAACCACAGCAGAAAGTTTCTTCACGTATAGTACGTTCTGGCATTTCTACAAAGTTTTCAACTACATGCTTTAATACATAACGAGGTTCATCTAACATACCCATAGCACGAGCAGGGTTACATGAATCGTGATAAGTTGTGATAATTCCGCGGTTTCTTTCTGGTTTTAAGTTGAGCTTATTGTGTTTAATAAGATCAGCTGTAAATTCTGAAATATGCACCATCTTAGTTGATGCAGCATTTTGGAAAACTGTGCCAGTTATTGGAGAAACAGGTGTGATCATATTTGGATTTGTTGGGCCGTTATATGTATCCATATATTGGTTAACAACACGCCACATATGGCCACATTCGCCGCCTAAAATCCATTTTGCACCTAAGCGATCTGCTTCAGCATAGATTTTTGCGTTGAGTTTTTTCGCCATATCAAAGGAGACGAAAGAACCAAAGTTACCGCCCTCAGAAGCATAAGTTGAGATTGTATAATCTAAACCTATTTCGTGGAAGAGCATAAGATAACCCATGAATGTATAGATACCAGGATCAGCAAAAACGTCACCAGAAGGTGCAACGAATAAGATTTCATGGCCTTTTTCGTTGATAGGTGGATCTATGCGAACACCAGTAATGTCTTCAATATCATCACATAAGAATTCAACAATTTCCTTAAAGGCGTGTGGTTGAATACCTAAGTGGTTACCAGTACGGTTACAGTTTGAAACAGGTTCCATAATCCAGTTAGTTCCTAGTCCTAATTCGAAAAGGAGTTCACGGATAATGGCTGTTATTTCAGCTGTATCAATACCGTAAGGGCAGAAAAGCGAACAACGACGACATTCAGTACATTGGTAAGCATAAGTAAACCATTCTTTGATGATTTCTTTGTCAAGTGAACGAGCACCAACAACTTTACCAAGTAATTTACCAGCTAAAGTAAAGTCTTTACGGTAAACTGAACGAAGTAATTCAGCTCTAAGAACTGGCATATTTTTTGGATCATTTGTTCCAAGAAAATAATGACATTTATCAGCACAAGCACCGCAACGAACACAAATATCTAAAAATACTTTGAGTGAACGGTGTTTTTCTAATCTTTCTTTTAAGCCATTGTAGATGATTTCTTCCCAATTTTCAGGAAGATGCCAATCTTCTTCTTCTGGATTCCATTCGTGTGGATGTGGCATACCTAAGTTTTCCATAATATCCACTTTTGCTGGGTAGCAGAAGTTGCCTGGCTTTATTTCAGGTTTTGTATCAAACCAGCTTTCTTTTGGAAAATCTGGACTTTGAGACAAAAGCTCATTTGGGGTAGGCAGTTTTGCCATAAGTATTCTCCCTCATGTATGCAATTTGTTTTAAGTAATGAGTATACTAGATTAATTACGCTTTGTTTTCTTCTTGTGCAGGTACAAATGGTTTATCTAATGGTAAACCAGCTTCTGCCATAGGCTCACGGAATTCATCTTCGTATTCAGCATAAGTACGGTATTTCTTAGGTGGTGACCATGGATTGACATGGCGAACTTCACGTGTGTTCACTTTTAAGTTTCTTGTTGGTGAGAAGAATATACCACCCATGTGCATAAGCTTAGAGAATGGGAAATACATTAATAATACAGAAACAAAGGTAAGGTGAACAAAGAAAATAGCTGAAATGCCTTCTGCTGAAATAGGGCTAAAGGTTACTAAGCCCATTGTGTATACCTTTACTTGTGCAATATCAACTTTGTCCATATAACGCATGCAAATTCCAGACAAAACAACACCCATGATTAAAAATAATGGGAAATAGTCGTTAGTAAGAGAGATGTAGCGTGTTTTTGGGTTGACAAGTCTACGAAGGAAAAGGAATACTAAAGCTGCCACAATAAGTGCATTTGTCAAATAAAAACGAGGCGCACCTATTTGGAAAATGCCATCAACAAATTCTAAAGCTGTTACACTAAATGGAACAGGCTCAAAGAAAAAGCGCATATGGCGTAAAAGGATAATTAAGAAGCAATAATGGAAAATTAATGCGAAAAACCATAACCATTTAGATGAAAAATACGTCATACGTGGAACATCATTTATTTCTGTTCTTACTGCATGTGTATTTCTAAAAAGAGAACGGAAAGCAAAGACTTCTAAAAACATACGAACAATAACAGCCAAGTTTGAAGTTGGTGCATCGATTCTGTTTGGTTTAATGAAGTTTAATGACTTTTCTTGTCCACCGACGGTTGGAATGGCAAAAGGAACTGGAGATTTAGCCCAGTATACAAGCCTCCATACAAATCCTACTATAAAGATAATAATAGCAGCATATGGAAGTGCCACGCCCAATACTGATTGTAAACCAATCAGCGATAAGCCCCATGCAAAGAAAAATAATGCGAGGGTTGCCCCAAGAGCGTTTAACATTTTCTACCCCTAGTTTTAGGTAGTTAATCCAAACTTTCCCAGCTATATAAGCTTTTTTAAAGAGAAAGCATTCCACAAACACAATATAAAGAGTTGCGACACTCTTCACAAAAAGATAAATCTAAAGTATCCCCACAATAAACTTATCCCGAGAATTATAGTTTATTTTTAAAAAAATCACAAGCAAGAATTTTAGAGATTTTCTTTTTTTTATTTTCTTTTTTACTATTTAGAAAAATATAAAAGTTTTAGACCTGAAATTATCTTTATAAGCCTATTTAAAAATATTTCATCTTTTTATCAAAAATTATTTCTCTATTAACTCGGCATTATTTATTTTGATAAGTGATAATTTTCATTTGAAAATAAACACGAATTTGATTTAAAAAAAAGCCTATTCAAAAGAAAATAGGCTTCAAAAATAGAATATTTTATAATTTATTCAAAATCATCTGGAAGATCAAAGTTTGCATGCACTTTTTGAACATCATCATTATCTTCTAAATTATCGACAAATTTGATTAATTTTTCTGCAACTTCTTTATCTACAGTTATTGTGTTTTGAGCAATATAGGATAATTCAGCAGATGTCATTTCAATTTCAGCACTTTCTAATGCATCGCGAACAGAAGAAAAATCTTCAAGTGAAGTTGTGATTTCAAGATTTTCATCACTTTCTACTACATCTTCAGCACCAGCTTCTAATGCAATTTCCATGATTTGATCTTCAGTGTATTTGCTTTTATCTATTAAAATTACACCTTTTCTATCAAACATCCATGAAACTGAACCAGTTTCACCTAAATTTCCTCCAGCTCTAGAAAAAAGATGGCGAATTTCAGAAACCGTTCTATTTTTATTGTCAGTTGCAGTTTCAACAATAAAGGCGATTCCAGAAGGGCCATAGCCTTCATAGTTGAGTTCAAATAAATCGCCGCCAGCTTCAGCGCCTGTTCCTTTGCGTATTGCTGTTTCAATCTTATCTTTAGGAAGGTTTACAGCTTTTGCCGCAGCAATAGCAGCACGTAAGCGAGAATTTCCTGCAGGATCACCGCCACCTTTTGCAGCAATAATGATTTCTTTTGCAGCTTTTGTAAACACTGCACCACGTTTTGCATCTTGTCTACCTTTACGATGTTGGATATTAGCCCATTTACTGTGTCCAGCCATTTTATTCTCCTCAGTTTTATCATTAATAATGCTATGCATTACTTATTAATTGAGTTTTTGTGATTTTTGGCAAAATAACAAGAATGCAAAAAAGGGTCAACTTAAATTTATTTGTATTAAAATCATTTTATCTATTAAATAAAAAAGCCAAAGTGAGTGAACTTTGGCTTTTAGAATAATTTATAAAAAAATTATGAGTTTTTAAGATTATCAACTAAGCTAGCTAATTGTTGAGCCTGCTCAGAAAGCATAGAAACAGCATGGCTAGCTTCTTGCATTGCTTGAACATTGTTTTCAGCAATATTTGAAACTTCAGTTATAGAATTTACTATTTCATTAGAAGTTGCTGATTGCTCTTCACTTGCTGTAGCAATAGCACGTACGCCATCAGCACTTTGTTCTGCTATTTCAAGTATTACTTCAAGAGCTTGTCCGCCAAGAATTGTTTGTTCAGTTGCTTCTTCAATAAGCTGAACAGCCGCATCCACTTGAGAAACGTTGATTTCAGTACTTTGCTGTATTGCAGCAACAACATTTGCAACATCTGTGGTTGAAGAAATTGTTTTTTCTGCTAGTTTACGAACTTCATCTGCTACAACAGCAAAGCCACGTCCTGCTTCTCCAGCTCTTGCTGCTTCAATAGCGGCATTGAGGGCAAGAAGATTGGTTTGATCAGCTATGTCTGTGATTACGCCCATAACAGCAGAAATAGATTGTGTGTGTCCTGCTAATTCGCTCATATTTTGACGAAGTTTGAGTGATTCATTTTTCACATCAATCATAGATTCTTTACATTTTTTAGTAATTTGAGCTCCATCAGTAGCTTTTGACATTGTTGTATTTGCAAGTTCAGCACTTGTGCTTGAATTTTTTGCAACATCAAATACTGTTTCATTCATTTGATCCATTGCAGTAGCTGTTTCTGTCATTCTTGCTGATTGCTGTGCAGCACCTCTAGTAGAAATATCTATTTGTGCTGAAAGTTGTTCAGAAGCTGAAGCTATATTATTTACAATGCCTTCAAGTTTAATAACTGCTTCAAGAATGCTGTGTCTTTTTTCGTCGGCTTCATGAGCAGATTTTTCAGCTTCTTTTGAAGCACGTGCTGCATCGTCAGCTGCAATTTGTGCTTCTCTACTTTTTTCTTCAGAATCAAAAACCATTTTTGAAAGATTTTGAATCATTGTTTTTAAAGCACTTGCAAGAGTTGAAATTTCATCATTTCTCGCGAGAGCTGAATCTATTTGGCTTTCTTGATCAGAAGTAAGTTTAAGATTTCCTTCTGCAACATAAGATGCAATGTCAGCACTTTCACTTACTGAAGTTACAGCTTTTTTTATTACAAAATAAACTATTAAAGCAACTATTGCTAATATAACAAAGCCAGCCAAAGTAAGAGCAAGAGCTATTTCATTAGATGTGGTATAAAAATCGCTTTCGTCGGTTTCAATACCCATGAACCAGCCAGTTGATTTAAGCTGAGCAAAATGTGTGACTTTAGCAACATTTTCCCAATCATAGCGTGTGATACCATTTTTTTCTGCTAAGATAGTTTTTACATAATCGTACATAGAATTATCTTCGCCGATAAGCTCTGGGAATGCTCTTTCCATAAGCATCATACCATTTTCATCTAATAAGAAAAGATTTGAAGATGGCATAAGTGTAACATCTTTAATTGTATTATCAGCGATAGAGGCAATATCTACGATAAGCATTAAAACACCATCAACAGCATCGTCAGAAGTGTCATCAGTAATGCCTGATGTTACCATTGCACTCATTTTATTTGAAATCTTTGATTTCATAGGATCTATAACAATATGTGTGCCACGCAAAGCATCTCTAAAAGAAGGATATGAGCTGCGATCACCGTAAACTTTTGCGGGATCTGAATGGGCAATAATTTTTCCATTTAAGTCTATAATTAGAGCAGCATAAACATCTGGAAAATCTTCAATTATGTCACCTAAAATAGCATTACATGTTTTTTGTTCTGCTAAGAAATCTGCTTGATTTTGCATGTCATTTCCATACTTCTTAGCTAAGGCAGTAATGTTTTCAATATTTCCATCACCATCGAGCATGTCTGTAAGGTAGACAACATTTTTAATAGTATTATCAATTTCAGAGGCTTGCTTCTTAGCAAATTCTAATAATTGAATATCTGCCATTTTATAAAGGCCTCTTGAGGCAAGAGTTGAGCCAATAAAAATGAGGGCAGCAATGCCAATAGTAATTGGAATTATAGTAAATACCAATACTTTTCCTAATAATTTGAGCTTCATACTTTCTCCAAATTTTAGTACGTTCATTTGCTTGTTTAATCAAATAAATAGTTGGGGTTAATAGGCTACACATTATTTATTTGATAATTCAGTATAACTAAATTGTTATAATCAAACTCAATTAATTTATCGTCAATAAAATGATTTAGTTAAGGCTAAGAGATGTTTTTTATTAAAAAATATTACATGCTTGTATTTGACTTTTTACTAATACCTTCAATTCTTGCTTCAACAGCGGCTCTATTTGGATGAATATCAAGTGCTTCTATAAAGCAAGCTCTTGCTTCATCGTAATATCTGTCTTGTTCATAAATACCACCCTTAATAAGCAGAGCATGTGCTCTTTGTTCACTTGAAGAATGTTTTTGAGAAAGCAAGATGTCTACATATTGGCTAGCGTCTTTGTTATCATCGCTATAATAATAGAGATTAATGAGCGCAAGAACACTTTCACATTCATCATTAGTTAAGACTGTGTTTGTGTTGAAATTAGATGGAAGAGTAGACTTTATAAAATTTTCAGCCTTAGTGTATTCGCCAATTGCAATGGCATTTTCTGCTATAGACATTGAAATTTCATTTTTTTCTCTTTTAGGTAAGTAAAAAGATGAAATAAATATTTCAGCATTTTTTATAGCTTCTTCATGTTGTGCAAAAAGTTGATAAGTGCTTATTAATTCTTTATAAATATATTCTTGTTGTTTTGTTTGAGTGAACTTAGTTTGTGCTTTTTTTAATATTTCAATATTAAAATGAGTTTTATTGAGTTTTTTATTTGCGTAAATTAATGTGGTAAAGGCTTGCCAATGTGCATAAACAGAACTTTGCGTGCTTAAAAGTTCTGTAGAAAGTCTTGCTTTTTTCTCCCATTCGCTTTCAATCTTTGTTGAATTTATCACAACAGGAAGTTCTATATGTGCTTCATTTATTGAAAGAGAAAACACTGTAAATAAAAGAAAAAGAAGGGAAAGAAAAATCAATTTTTTTTTCATTATGTTCAAACCTGTTAAATTTTGTACATCTTATAAAGAATGACTTTATTAAGCAAGCTAAAAAATTAACCAATCAAATTTAATATCTGAAAGACAGAAAGTGGTATTTTTAATAATAAATTTTTCACAGCAGATTATTTTCATTTGTTATAAAGAGAAAATTATAAAAATTATTTATTTAGCCAACCAGCTTGACTTGCCCATATAAGTTCAGCCGTAAAAATTTCTGGAGAATGAGAAATAATTGCTTCTAATTCATGTGGATGTATAAACATGATTTCGCTTGTGTTTTTATAAAGCTGAGCGAATGCATGTTCTTGAAGAGCAAGTTTATTAGTTTGAAAAATAGTAGCTAATAATTTAATGTCGTTTTCATTTACGTAAGGGATTTGTGTGAGCATAGTCAAGGAATCTGATTTGATGTGTAGCTGATCATGCATTGTTCTTAAAGCAGCTTCTTCAAAAGATTCGCCAGCATATACATCTGAATAAATAGAAATATCCCAAAGTTCATTCAAACTTTTTTTTGATCTATATTTTTGTAAAAGAATTTGATTTTTTTTGTTCTTTATTGTTATGAGTGAAATTTTTCTAGTAAGTTTTTTCTTGATACTTTCAGACAAAGGCATATATACTATTGCTTGTCCTGTGTTATCTAAGATTTCTACAACAGGATCATCTAAATTTTTTTTATGAGGTCTTTTTTTCATGTCTAAAACTTCCTTTGAAATAGTAGCAGTAAATAAGGATATGCATAGGCAAATTGAAGAAATTTGTGAGATTGAAAAAGCATGTTTTTTATCTTCTTGGTCTTTTGATCAATTTATCCATGCACTAGAAAGCAATAATTATTGTATCTTTGCTTTGATAGCTTCACAATCTGTTTCTTCCTATCTTGTTTTGCAATGTATACCATCTGTACAAAATTTGGAAGAGGGTGAAATTGAAATTATAAATATAGCCACTAAAGCAGATTTTAGAAGAAAAGGACATGCAAAAGCTTTGTTATCGTATGCTCTTTTGTATGCAAAGTCTCAAAAAGTTCAACAGTTTTTCTTAGACGTTAAAGAATCAAATCAATCTGCAAGAGCCTTGTATAAGCAATTAGACTTTCAAGAAATCGGAAGACGCAAGAACTATTATACAACAGAAAATAAAAAAGAAGACGCAATTCTCATGTCTTATTCTTTAGAACATTAAAAAAATAACGCAAAATTACTTTTGCGTTATTCTATTATTAATAATGTATAAGACTTAAAATTGCTGTATCAAAGATTTTAAGCAAAAGATACTGTTCATAATGCATTAAAGATCTATTCACTTAAAGCTTATGATTTTTGCTTTTTAAGAAGATTTATTTAGCCTAATTGTTTCACTCTTTCAGTTGGGCTTATGATATCTGTAAGACGTACGCCAAATTTTTCGTTGATAACAACAGCTTCACCTCTTGCTATAAGCTTGCCATTAACAAAGATTTCTAATGGTTCACCAGCAAGTTTGTTAAGTTCAACAACAGAACCTTGTCCTAATTGTAAAAGTTCGTTGATAAGCAATCTTGTTCTTCCTAGTTCAGCGGAAACATCTAGTGGAATATCAAGAATAAAATCAAGTTCGTGTTTTTTATCATCGTCCTTAGGTGCTTTTGCAACTTCAGTCATGTCTGTGAAATTTGCTTCAGTGGCACTTTGATAAAGAGAATCTTTCTTTTCTTTTGCAACTTCATCAAGTTCAGTTTCAGCTAAGGCAGCAGCCCAATCATCAGCAAGAGATTCTTGATCTTCTGTTGCAGCATCAAAAGGATCTGCGGTATTTGTATCGCCAGACTCTTCTAAGGCAGCAGCCCACTCATCAGCTAAAGCATCTTGGTCTAAATCGTTATCGTCAGCCATGATTTGTTCCTTTTCTATGTCTTGATTATTGAACTACAAAATCCGTGAAATATACTTGAATAACTCGCGGGCTTTGTAAAATTTGATTAATTCTTGATGCAATTTCATTTTTTACAGAAATTTTACCAGTTGTTGTAGAGAGAAGAGAATAACTCTTGCTTGATAAGAGAATGATGATAGCATCTCTAATTCTAGCTTTTTGTCTTTCTATTTCTTTTGCAGCTTCAGCAGAATTAAGTTCTATATCAATTCCAACTTTTAAATACTTTGAAGCGCCTGTGTCAGAAAGATTAATTGTTAAGGGTGCAAGTGAGACAAGGGTAGTAGGATTTGTTTGTACAGTAGTGCTTCCAGACTCGCCTGAATTCTCTGAGGAGGATGCTTCAGAGGCTTCTTCTTCACTTTGTTCGCCCTCTTCACTTGTTTCATCGCCTTTTCCAATAAATGGAAGAGAATCTAATATTGTAGGATCATTTGAGATAAACCAATACGCACCACCGCCTAAACCGCCTACAAGCAAAAGAAGAGAAATAAGTATAACTATTTTCTTTAATTTAGACTTTTTAGGTTGCGCTGTGCCTTCTGGTAATGGAGGTGTATCTGCCATAATCTTTCCTTATTATAATTTTATTCATCTATCTTTAAGCTTTATCGGCAAAAAAGATAATTGCCTTATAATAAATGTAGAATCAATTTAATTTTTTTCTCTCTTAGCCCTATAATAATAAATACTTTATTTAAAATTATCAAGAAAAAAATAATATTTTTAAAATTTTATCATAAAAATTAATATTCTCTTTCGCCAAATATATCAGTTCCAATTCTTACGAAGGTAGCTCCTTCTAAAATAGCTTCTTCATAATCAGAGGAAGTCCCCATTGAAAGATGATTGAGTTTTATAGCAAATTCATTTTCCATTTTTTGTTTTAATTCATACATTTGAGCAAAATATTTTCTGTTTTCTCCTTTTTTTCTTTGAAAAGGAGGTAAGGACATAAAACCTTGTAAATCAAAATTTTCTAAATTAAGAATCGATTCTATAAGTTTAGGGCAATCTGCTGCTAACACACCTGCTTTTTGCTCTTCATTAGCTATATTCACTTCAATAAGAATTTTTTGTTTTCTCTGTTTTTGAAGCAATACTTTATTTAGAGCTAAAACTAATCTTTCAGAATCTATAGTATGTAAAAATTCATAATCATTACAAGCTTCTTTAGCTTTATTTGTTTGTATATGGCCAATGCTGTGCCATAAAAGAGATTCATAGATTTCTTTAGGTAGAAGTTGTTGAAGTTCAATTTTTTTTTCTTTGGCTTCTTTTAAATAATTTTCTGCAAAATGTTTATGTCCTAACATTGCAATTTCGGCTACACTTTTTGCATCGTGGTATTTTGAAACTGCTAAAAGAGTGATATCCTCTTTATTTATAGAAGCTTGACTGCATATATTTGCAATATTTTCTTGCACTTGTAAATAATTTCTTGCTCTGTCTATCATCACTACTCCTTTTATTTCAAAAGAAGAATACCTAATATAATTAATATATTAGGTATAGTTTTTGTTTCTGTCTTAGATATTAAAAATATCTGCTTCTTTAAAGAAGTTAGGATCGTCAAGCCAATTTTCTTTAACTTTAACCCAAATTTCTAGATGAAGCTTTTTGCCCAATAAATCTTGAATGTCTTTTCTTGCTAAAGTACCAATTTCTTTTATTGTAGCACCTTGTTTACCAATAACCATGGCTTTGTGTGCTGGACGAGAAACATAGATTATAGCATGTACTATAGTTCTATTTGTTTTCAAATCTTCATCCCAAAGTTCGATGTCAACTGCTGTTGTGTAAGGAACTTCTTGATGCAAACGATCGAATACTTTTTCTCTTATCATTTCAGCTGCTAAGAAACGCATTGGCGCTGTAGAAATTTGATCTTCTGGGAATTCTGCTTCTTTTTCTGGAAGACGAGAAAGAATGAGTTTTTTAAGCATAGCAACGCCGTCTCTTTGCAGAGCAGACATTGGATACACTTCAGCATTTGGAAATAATTCGTTGATTCTTTCAATTAAAACAAGCATACGTGCTTTATCGTGGTAAAGATCAACCTTATTAAGGACAATAATTGTAGGTTTTTCGCCAGATCTTATAATATCAGCAACTGGTAAAATATCTCTTTCTAAAAAATCTGGTTTGTTAATATAAAGATGTGAATCAAGCATTAATATTGCCGCGTCTGCTTGGCTAATGCTTTGGAAGATAGCATCACGCATGAGTTTGCCTAATTGGCCACGCATTTGAGCTCTGTTGTGATGTAAGCCTGGTGTATCCATAAAGATAATTTGGCTATCTTCATCGGTTAATATACCAACTATTTGATTTCTTGTAGTATTTGGTTTTTGTGTGACTATACTTAATTTTTGGCCAAGCAAAGAATTCATTAAGGTTGATTTGCCAGCATTTGGTGGCCCCATTAAAGCTACCCAGCCACAGCGGTGGTTTGTCGAATTTTCAGACATAGATTCTCCAGAATCGTTAAAGGTGGTCTATTCAATATTGAATACATATAAAAACTTGAAAATAAATGACATAAAATGTGATTGTAGTCAAGTATAGGCAAGGGTTTGATTTTATTACTTTATATCTTTGTTTACAAATGAAGAAACTAAAATGAAGCAAAGTCCAGCACTTATAAGAGCAGGAACAATGGCATTTATTTTATAAGGAAGATATGGATAAAGGGTTGAAATAATATAAACAGCAAGGCCAACAAAGATAGAAGAGACTGCGCCTTTTGCTTCAGCTTTTTTCCAATAAAGTCCTAAAATAAAAGGAAAAAGAAATACAGCTTCTAAGCCACCAAAAGCAAATAAATTAATCCACACAAGTAAATCAGGTGGATTTAAGGCCGCTAGAAATACACAAAAACCTAATAAAAAAGTGATGATAAATGAAGAAAATCTTATTTTCTTATCTTGCATCTTTTTGATATCATTTTTTAAAATAAAATGTATGTAAAGATCTTTCATAATAGCCGCAGAAGCTAAAAGTAGCATAGTGTCTACAGTAGACATAATTGCTGCCATTGGCCCCGCAATAAAGACACCGGCCCAGAAAGGGGAAAAAAGTTCTAATGTGAGAGTTGGAATAATCAAGTCGCCAGAGGCTAAATCAGGATATAAAATTCTTCCAAATGCACCAGCTAAATGCAAGGCTAAAAGAAGAAAACCTATGATTATTGTTCCGATAAGCATGGCTTGTTTCAGTGATTTCATATCTTTATAAGCCATACATTTTTGAACAGTTTGAGGAAGTCCTAAAATACCAATACCAACTAAAACCCAAAAAGAAAGCATCATTGGAATAGGAATAGAATTATTTGGCCCATAGGGGGTGATAAGAGCTGGATCTATTTTTTTTAATTCCATTATTGCATTGTCCACTCCATTAGTTGCTTGTAAAACTGCAAACAAAAGGGCAAAAGAGGCAATAAGCATGACTATGCCTTGTAATGAATCTGTAAGTGCAACAGCTCTAAAACCGCCAATGCTAGTATAAATTACAACAGTAAGGGCAAAAAGAATAAGGCCTGTTTCGTAAGAATATCCTGTGACAGATTGAAATAAGCGAGCACCACCAATAAATTGAGCCACCATAGCAGTCACAAAGAAAAGAACTAATGCTAAGGAAGCAATCAAAATTAAAAAGGAAGATTGGTATCTTTTATATAAAAAATCCGTGAGGGTTACACAAGAAAGTTCGCGAGAAACTTTTGCAAAACGTGAACCTAGCACACCTAGAGTGAGAAAAGTAGTAGGAACTTGAATCATAGCAAGTAAAACCCAACCAAGCCCAAGTGTATAGGCAACTCCAGGTCCGCCAATAAAAGAAGAAGCTGAAGCATAAGAAGAGGTTATTGCCATCGCAAGAACAAAGCCTCCTAAAGAACGGCTGCCAAGAAAATATTCTTCTAAAAAAGATTGTTCGCTATGGATTTTGTTTTTTGCCTGTTTTCTTGCATAAATTGCAATTGACAAAGAGAGAATAAGGTAGGCAAATAAAGGTATAAGTATTGTATTCATTTCTATCTCAATTAATTGAATATAATTATTTTTATTTATTTTTATATAAAGTGATACTTGAAAAAATGATTTTGTTTATTGAAGATTCTTTTCTTTACTTTCACCTTCTTCAATTTCTTCATTTTCTTCGTCTTGGTCTTCTCTAAAGAAATTTTGCAACATAAAATAAACTGCTATGCAGCAAAGTGGATAAGCTAAAATACAAGAAAAAAAGAACCAAGCAGGAAAACCCAGAATATAAGAATATTCTTCAGGTGAAGATGAGCCTAAACCATAGGCAGAGGCGATTGTCCAAAGAAAATAACAAAGGTATAAGATTAAGGTGTATTTCGCTTCTTTGGAAGATTTTTTTGCTGACTTACTGTCTGAGGCAAAGCTAAGAATTTTATTTATGTCAGACATTTATATCTCCTTTTAAATACTATTGTATTAGCATTGATTACAAGAGGATTTATCTTTAAAAATCTAAATAGAGAGTAACATACTTTAAATTAATGAGTAAAGAAAATCTTCTCTAGATTGATTAATCAAACAGTTTTATTAATATGTAAAAAAATAACCAAACTGTCAAGGACAGTTTGGTTGATTATTATTTGAAATACTAATGTTTTTTATAAAATTAGTGTAAATTAATAGTACTTTTTTCTATTTTCTTTCAGATAAAAGAAAGAATAAAGAATTATAACATTTTTTCTAATAATTTTACAGTAGAAACAGCGTCTTGTGCATAAACAGCACCTATAGAATCTGCATAATCTTGTGTAACAACAGCTCCACCAATAAAGACTTTGAAAGACAGCGATTTTTCTTTCATAAGTTCTATGCATTCTTTCATACGTGGCATTGTAGTTGTCATCAAGGCTGATAGGCCTATAGCATCGACATTATTCTTTACTGCTGCTTCTAAAATTGTTTCTGCCTTTACGTCTTTTCCAAGATCTATAATAGTATAGCCATGATTTTCAAGAACTAAAGCAACAATATTTTTTCCAATATCGTGTATATCGCCTTCAACAGTTGCTAAAATGATTTTTGCTTTTTGCATCGAAGCATCATTTGTCAATAAAGGCTTTAGATGTTTGAAAGCTTTTTGCATTGTTTCAGCTGAACGTAAGAGCTGAGGAAGGAAGTATTCTTTTTTCTCGTATTTTTCACCTACTATATTGAGGGCTGGAATGAGTGAAGTATTTATCATTTCAAAAGCTTCACGTCCCTTTTTTAATTCTTCATCTAGTAGTTGAATAATTTCTTCTTTATTTCCTGTTATTATAGCACTTTCTAGTGTTACTTCTGTATTTTTTTCTACTTTTTTAATTTGTTTTTGACTAGAAGTATCTTTATTTTTAGAAGCATAGTCAGCATAATTTTCAATAAAATTTGAAGCTTGTTTATCGTAGCCTAAAAGTAGATTAACAGCGTCTAGTTCTTCTTTGAATCTTGCATTCATAGGATTTCCTATGCATGAATTTAAACCAGCAGCTGCTGCTAAAGATAAAAAGGCTGAATTTATGATTTCTCTTGCAGGTAAGCCAAAAGAAATATTGGATAAACCAATTGTAGTGGCTATGCCTATACTGCGACAAAATTCCAAGGTTTCTAGTGCTGCTTTTGGTGCAGTTGGATCGGAGGCCGCTGTGAGGGCAAGAACGTCAACGAGGAGCATATCCTTACTTAAACCGAACTTTTCAGCTTTTTTAAGTAGATCTTCGATGATTGCTATTCTTTCTTTTGCATTTTTAGGTAAATCACTGCCTTTGAGCGGAAGAAGAACAGTAGGGCAACCCCATAATTTGACATGAGGAGCAAGGTTTTCCATCTTATTATCTTCACCGCTGATTGAATTTACTAAGCAGGAAGCTGGGTAGGCTGGAAGAGCGTTGATAAGAGCTTTTGTGTCCGAAGAATCTATTACTAATGGCATAGTATACTTAGCAATTAACTGTTCTACCATGAAAGGAAGAAATATTTGTTCGTCGACATTTGCAGCACCGACATTGACGTCTAAAAGATTTGCACCTGTATTTATTTGTTCTTCTGCGTATTGCATAGCAAGTTTAACAGAAGAAGCTTGGAATTCAGCTGAAAGTAATTTCTTACCGGTTGGATTAATACGTTCTCCAATAAGTGCGATAGGATGCAATGAACCCAAGCTCACAATTTCAGAACGTGATGTGACTCGAACCGCTGAATCACTTCTTCTTTCGATTTTTTTAGTAGCATCAAAAGGTTTTTTGAGTTCTTCTTTTAATGTTGAAATATGTTTTGGGCTTGTTCCACAGCAACCGCCGAGTAAAGTTGCTCCTATTTCAGCAATACGATAGGTTTCTTGAGCAAATGGACTTGGGGCTAATCTAAAGACAGTTTCGTCATTAATTAGTTCTGGTAAACCGGCATTTGGTTCAGCAAAGACTGGAAGATTTGAATATTTTAATAATTCTTCAACAATTGGAAGCATTTGTTCTGGGCCAGCACCGCAGTTTACGCCTATTGCGGCAACTTTCATATTTTCCATGGTAGCCGCAAAAACTTTCGGACTAGAGCCTGTGAGAGTTGTTTCGCCTTCAAAAGTCATGGAAACAAAGATAGGAAGATCGCATACGCTTTTGGCAGCTGCAACAGCAAGTTTTGCTTCAGCTATATCAAATTGAGTTTCTATAAATAAAAGTTCAACTCCACCTGCAACAAGGCCTAAAACTTGTTCTTTATAGGCATCAAAGAGTGTTTGAGGTTCTTCATTGCCTAAGGGTTTAATCAATAAACCTGTTGGGCCAATATCGCCAGCAACAAACATTGGATGTGAATAGCCGCTTTCTCTTGCTTCTTTAATCGCTTCTTTAGCGACTTCTGCCATTGTTTTATTGTATTCATGTACAGAAATTGAAGAAGGAAGTTTAAATTTTGTTCCACCAAATGTACAAGTAAGGATTATATTTGTTCCAGCAAAAAGATAATCTTTGTGAACTTGTTTTATAAGTTCTTTATTTTGAAGAGAAAATTCAGCTGGATTTGCATTAGATGGCATGCCTTTTTCTTGGAGCTGTGTGCCCATTGCACCGTCAATTAATAAAAGTTCATTATTATTTAAATAATTTTGTATGTTATTCATTAAAACTCCAGTTTAATCATGTGTTTATTCATTGTTTATCACAAGTGTTGACATCTTCAAATTAAGATATATTTTTACTCTTGAAAGGTCCGCATTATAAAAAAATTATCATAAAGAAAAAGATTGAAAAGAAAAGTAATTTAGTATATCCTTAATTAAGTTAATGATGCCTTATGTACATTATAATTACAAAAGGAAAATATTTTGCAAAGCGAAACTAGCACAACAAAGAAGAAAAGTCTAGATAAAGATAAATCAGAAAAAAAACAAGACTCAAGCACAAAGACAAAAAAAGACAAAAAAAATGTGCAAGATGATATTCTTTTAGTCTCAGAAAAAAGTCAAGATAACACACAAAATCAAATAGATACAGATGAAAACTTAGATCTTATTGAGCCAGAATTATTAGATGATGAAAATTTTGATCTTGATGATGTTAACGACGAACATTTGCTTGAAAACATAGATCTTGAAGACGATTCTTTCTATGACATTGAAAGTGATGATTTGCTTTCTACTCCCGATTCATTAGAAAATTCTTATGATAGCTCTTTGCCTGTGCCTGTTGAAACTAAGCAATTGCAAGTAAAGAAAACACATTTACCAAATGTTTTAGTTCGTGACAATCTTCAACTTTATTTAAGAGAAATTTCATCTTTTCCTTTATTGAGTCCAGAAGAAGAGATTGAAATAACTAAAAAAATCAAAGAATCACAAGATATGGACGCAACCTTTAGATTGGTTTCCTCACATTTAAGACTTGTAGTCAAGATTGCAATGGAATTTCAAAGAAGATGGATGCAAAATGTTTTAGATTTAGTTCAAGAAGGAAATATTGGCCTCTTGCGTGCTGTGAATAAATTTGATCCAGAAAAGGGCATAAAGTTTTCATATTATGCAACTTTTTGGATTAGAGCATACATCCTTAAATTTATTATGGATAATTGGCGTATGGTTAAAATCGGTACTACTCAAGCCCAACGTAAATTATTTTATAATTTAAACAAAGAAAAACAAAAGCTTATTTCTCAAGGTTTTAATCCAGATTTAGAAGTTTTGTCTGAAAGATTAGGAGTTTCGAAAGAACATATTTCAGAAATGGAGCAAAGACTTGATTCTACAGACCTTTCTTTAGATATGCCTGTAACAGAAGAGCATGGTTCTGTTTCTAGAATTGACTATCTCCCAGCTCTCACGCAAGGCATTGAAGAAGGTTTTGCTGAACATGAAATTACTGATATCATTAGAACAAAGATTGAAGAATTTATTCCTCTATTGACGGATAAAGAAGTTTTTATTCTAGAAAACAGACTTTTAACTGATGATCCTATGACTTTGAGGGAAATTGGCGAAAAGTATGAAGTAACGAGAGAAAGAATTAGGCAGTTAGAGGCAAGGCTTGTAGCAAAAATGCGTAATTATTTTAAATCTGAAATTGATGATTTTTCAGAAGATTGGATACAGGAAGATTAGGAACATGAATACCTTATACTCAAATCCCTATTCCCATACGCTTAAACATATAGCTAAGCTATTGTCTATTCTCTTTTTATTTGCTTTTATGAATACATGCCTTACGGCTTGTTCAGATAAAGATAATTTAAGTAATAATCAAAGAAAATCTTTTGATACTAGCGGTAATGACGAATTATTTTATGCTTATTTCGCATTAGAAAATGCTATAAAAACTGAAGATATAGCTATAGTTCGTGAATCAATTGACACATTTATTGATCTTGATCCTCACAATGCACCTCTTTTAGAAATTGTTGCATGGTTGTTAGTGTCTGGTTTTTATGATGATGCTATTGATGTGCTTAATAATCTACTAAAAATCACTCCAGACGATTTTAATACAACCTTACTCTTGGTAGAAGCGCATATTGAAGCAGGCCAAACCGAAAAAGCTATTAGTATTATTGAAGATTACATCAAAAATAATCCTGAAAATACAAAAAACCTACTAGAACTAGCTGTAATGTATATTAAGTTAGAAAAATACAATGAAGCAAATTCCTTATTTTCTCAAGTAAACATTCAAGATTTTACTCCTCCATTTCTCTATTATTATGCCTCTTCTTTGAAATTAACAGATGATTTAGAGCAAGCAAAAGAGAAGTTAAAGCTTGCTATTACAAAACAAAATGATTTCACAGAAGCAATTTTTGAATTGGCAAGTATTGAAGATAGTCAGAACAATATTGCTGAAGCAATCAAATATTATAATCAAGTTCTTGAAATAGATAATACTTATTATTTTGCAATTTCGCGTCTCATGTATTTATATGTTTCAACACAACAGGCTGAAAAAGCAATAAAACTCTCTCAAAGTTCAGATGAAGCTAAGTCTGCACTTGTAGATGTTTTGCCTGTCTCTATTGATGAAGGTTTTTATAAAGAAGTTAATAGTGTTATAGAATATCTAGAATCTGTTCAAGAATTGAGTGATGAACTATTATTTTATAAGGCTGCTATAGCTTATCAATACGAAAATGATATCAAAAAAACTCTTGAAACATTGTATAAAATTCCTGATACAATGCAAAATTACAGAAGAGTTATTGATTTAATAATTCAAATTGAATTAGAGACAAAGATGTATTCTGAAGCTTTGTTTCATACAAAAAAAGCCATTGAATTATTTGATGATAATATAAGTTTTTATATTTTAGCTATGCAACTTTATTTCACTTTAGGGCAAGTAAATGATGCAATAGAATTTGGAAAAATTAAGGTTGATAAAATATTTGCTACTGATGAAATCACAAAATTAGACGCTGATTTTCTTTTTTATTATTCAAGTATGCTTATAGTTTCAAAGCAAGAGTTTGATAGTGAAAAATATTTTAGTAAAATTCTTCATGTGAATCCAACTCATTATGAAGCAATGAATAGTTTGGCTTATCATTATGCATTAGAAAATATCAAACTTTACGAAGCTCTTGAGTTGATCAATAAAGCTATTGCAGCTATCCCTAATAAATCATATCTTTATGATACATTAGCTTGGGTTCAATACAAGCTCAATGATTATGATAATGCTTTTATCAATATACAAAAGGCTCTTGATTTGGCAAAAGAAGAAGGAAAGGTTGATCCGGCCATAGAAGAGCATTATAAAGAAATTGAAGAAAAATTAAATACAAATTAAAGCTGCTTTACATTTAGCATAAAACTATGTTATTTATCTCCTATATTATTTAACTTTTAAATACTATTATCTTACTAACATTATTAAGCTTTAACCTTATTGCTTCCTAATGAAATAATGAAGGATTGATATTTATTATGTCTAAAATTCGTCTACTTTTATTATGTTCACTTTTATTTTTGGTTGCTTGTGCTAAGAAGGCAGATATTGAAAGCCCTGTAATATACACAGATGCAGATGCTCAAAATCGATGGACTTTAGTTCAAGCAAAGTCTTCAAATTCTACACCTTTCTTAGTTGAAGGATCTTTAAGATTTGGCCATGAAAATGAAAAGAAAAGAACTTCTTTTTTATTTTGGGGCAATGAAAATGGGCCATATAGATTTGATATTATAGCTGTAGGTTCTCCTGTGGCTCAATTTTATAAAGATGATGAAAGAGTTGAATTTTACTTAAACAAAGAAAATAAAATTTACTACCAAAAAAACTTGCAAGACGCTTTTAAAGCTTTTGATATCAAGATGCCACTAGATTTTAATGCCTTGATGATGTTTTCACAAGGTATATTTCCTGTTTTAAATACTCCAGACTATCTTAAAGCCTTTACTCAAGAAAATGGAATATTTAGATATGTTTTAAGTTCTGATCAAACAAAATATTATGGCTTTTATGATCTTGATGATTTATTAAGAGTAAGATCTTGGCAATTTGAAGATTGGCAAGTGAATTTTGAATACGATGATGAGAGCACAAAACCAAAAAAAGTTTCTGGTTTGCAAGAAAATGGATTTGAATTTACACTCTTTATTAGAGAAAATGTAGCTAAAGACATGTATCAAAAGCAAGATATGCAATTAGCAATTCCATCAAATGCTGTTAAAATAAATAATTATAGATAAAAGGTAAAAGTATGTGTGTAGCTGTTCCAGTTCAAATATCTAAGATTGTAGATGAAAATAATATATTAGTACGAGTGAGTGACGAAAGTGATATACAAGTTTCGTCTATGATGCTTGTTGAAGACTTTAAAGTTGGTGACTATGTTATCACTCATGCAGGTTTTGCATTACGTGTTTTAGACATTGAAGAAGCAAGAGAAACATTAAAACTCTTTTCACAAATAAGCGATGCTTTAAAAAAAGAGTAATAGTATCAACCAACAAAATAAAAAGCCCTTTTCTCATAAATATATTAGAAAAGGGCATTTTTTTATTTATGAATAGAACTTAACTCTTTATTCTTCACTTTCTTCATGTGTTTTGATATCAAAAAGTGCTTTTGCGTAATCTTCTGGATTAAAAGGGCGTAAATCTGCAAGTTTTTCCCCTAAGCCAACAAAGGTAATTGGTGTTTTGAAAAGAGAAGCTATAGCTATTGCTATACCACCTTTTGCAGTTCCATCTAGTTTTGTGAGAATAATTTCAGATACATGAGCAGTTTCGGTGAAAAGTTTTGTTTGTTGTATTGCATTTTGTCCTGTAGTAGCGTCAATAACAAGAACTGTTCTATGCGGTGCAGATGCATGTTTTTTTGAAATAACTGATCTAATCTTTCCTAATTCATCCATAAGGCCAGATTTTGTATGAAGTCTTCCAGCTGTGTCTATATAGATGGTATCATAGCCTTTTTCTAAAGCCATATCCATTGCTTCGTAGGCAACTGCAGCTGGATCAGCACCATGGCTTTTTGAATAAAAATCAACACCAATTCTATCTGCCCAAACATTTAATTGTTCTATAGCTGCTGCTCTAAATGTGTCGGCCGCAACAATTAAAACTTTTTTACCTTGTAATTTTGAGCGATGAGCCAATTTGGCTATTGTAGTTGTTTTACCAACACCATTAACTCCAACAAAAAGAATTACTTCTGGTAATATAACTTGTTCAATTCTTTTTTGTACTGTGAAAAGATTTGCAATTTCATCTGCAAAATGTGGCAAAAGTTCAGATGGTTGACTTATGTTTTTTGTAGCAGCAGTAGTCTTTAGCATTTCTACTAATTTTACTGCTGATTCATAACCCATATCAGACATAATAAAGAGTTCTTCTAATTCATCCCAGAAATTTGCATCAAGGGCTGTGTGTGATGAGAATAGAGCATGAACTCCAGTCAGAAATTGTTCTCTTGTTTTTGTAAGAGATTTATTTAATTTGAGTATTAATCTGTTTCTTTCATCGTCTTCATCTTCAAGATCTAAAGCTAAGGAAAGTCTGTATTGTAATTCAGATCTAAAATCTTCAAGTTGAGAATAATCCATTTTCTCAAGCCATTGATTGAAATCAGCAATGAATTTTTTGGCATCATCTTCAGAGAGTAAGAGGGCATTGAGTAAAAATGCAATTCTTTTATCTAAAAGTTCACCTTTTTTTGTGACATCTTTTAAAACGATATTTAACCATGATGAAAGTTTTTGTTCGCTTTCTCTTAAAGCTAAAATAAGAGCTTTATCGTCAGCTACATCGGCAACATCTTCAGTTTCTGATGCAATTTCTTCATCAAGACTAGAGATATCTTCTTGAATTTCATTGCTTTCATGAATAATTTCATTTTCTTGTTCTTTTTTTGGAACATCATTTTCTGAAGTAAATAATGTTTTAAATTTAGAGAAAAAACTCATTTTTTATTCCTTTTTATTGCGTCATATAATGCATCTGTCTGCATTACTTATTTCAATACATACATATAGTGCATAGATAGTAAAATGTCAAATTGAAAGACATTTTTCTGTGACTTTTTTGATCTTTTATTAAGCTATTTATGAAGAGAACAATTTGGATTGATTTGTAAGGGAATTTTTTCAAATTCACCTAATATTCCGTCGTATTGAAGTATAGAATTCTTATAAGGATTTGGCATTTGCAAAATAAGATTTATGCATATAGAAGCTTGTATAGAGGCAATAATACCTGCTGTTGCGGCTAAAGCATCTATTGAATTTTCTTCCTTTGTTTCTTCTAATTTATGGCAGGCTAGACATGGAGAGTTTTTTTCAACGGCCATAACATAACCATAAAAACCTTTAATGCCAGCATCGATAAGGGCTATTTCATTAGATACGGCATAAGAATTTACAAGCATTCTTGTTTGATCAGAATCAACACAAAGCACTATAATATCAGGTTTTATAATTTCTTTTTCTATATTGTCTTTATTAATTTTTGTGTTTATTAATTCAAAATTTGTATGTATATATTGATTTTTAATTGTTTTGTTTAAAATGGAAATTTTATCTTTGCCAACATCCTCTCTAGTATAGAGAAATTGTCTGTTAAGATTTGAAAGTGAAACTTTATCGAAGTCAAAAATCTTTATATTACCTATACCTAGAGAACAAAGATTTGTTATAAGTGGGCATGCAAGCCCGCCAGCTCCTATAACAACTATATGAGCATTTGCAATTTTATTTTGTCCTATGATTCCAATTTGTTTAATTGAAATTTGACGTGAAAATTGTTCTTTATATCCTTTTGAAAAATCTTGCATTAGCCGCCTCCGACAGGAGGGAATAGAGAAATAATATCATTATCTTTAACTAAAGCGTTAACTTTATTATGAAAACCATTGATTAAACAAATAGCAATTTCATCAATAGGAATAGATAAGCTTATTAATATATCTTCAACACTTTTATGTTGTGAGGATTCAAGATAAAGAATTTTTTCTCTATTTTCTCTGAGTGTTGCAAATAGGCGAACTTCAATCATAAAAAATTAAACCTCTACTCTTATTTAAAAAAAGGTAAATAGAATTAAATTCTACTTACCTTTTTAATTACAGTATCTAACTTTTAAAAGAAAGTTAAAATTATATTAATTATATTATAAGCCTAAACGTTTCTTTGTTTCTTCAGTAGGGAAGGCATTTACCCAACCACGTTCTTTATAGTATTCTGGAAGAGTGATGTCTAATTTACTGAGCATACCTTCAGATGGGCCATTTGCAATAGGTGTTTCAAGTAAACGTTTTGGCAAACGGTCGTCTTCAGCTTTCATGCCTGCTTCTTGGTTGAACATGCGTTCGATATTGTAAATTCTTTCGCCAACAGTGATGAGTTCTTCAGCTGTATAATTCGTTCCAGTTGTTGAATTAAGAAGAGCAGCGTATTGCGGCGCACCAAGAGCAAAGGATGAGAAAAGACAAAGTCCCATACTGTCAATAACAGCAGTAAGATCTTGGAAAATCTTACACCAAAATGCTTTTGCGTCAGTTGCTGTTCTGTCTAATTGTTCAGGTAAACCAAGAACTTCTGGTGAAATAACATAACCACGAACGTGACAGCCACCTCTATTTGAAGTAGCATATGTGATACCAATACCTTGAATAGCACGAGGATCATAAGCTGGTAATTCTTGCTTTTTTACACTCATTGAAAGTTCTGGATGGCCATAATGTTCGCAAAGTCTGTAACTACCATTTGCCATGAGTTTTGCAAGTGGAATCTTTCCTTCTCCCATTCTTTTTGTCCATTCAACAATTGCTTTTGCATCGCCAAATTTTAGTGGAACTCCTTCACAATCTGCATCAGTAATTGCGCCAATTTGATAAAGTTCCATTGCTGCTGCAATAGTACAAGGAGCTGAAATAGCATCTAATCCGTATTCATTACAAAGATGATTAGCTTCATTGACAGCAACAATGTCATCAACTCCACAACTTCCACCATATGCCCATAGAACTTCGTATTCAGGGCCGCCAACTATTTGGCCTTTAAGATCTATGATTCTGCCACAGCCAATAGGGCATCTGTAACAAAAACCTTGCTTTACAATGTGCTTTTCTTTGAGCGTTTCACCTGAAACATCATCAGCATGCTCTGAATAAGAACCTTGCCAATTGTTTGTAGGAAATGCCCCTACGCCATTGATTATATTAACTAAAACAGCAGTACCATAAGCTCCTAAACCTTGCCCTGTAACTGGATTAGCTTTAAGAATTTCAAGGCATTCACGATTTGCAGTTTTTAGTGCAGCTTCGTCAAAGCATTGAATCTTAGTCTTAGATGAAGTGACTGTGATTGCTTTTAAGTTTTTTGAACCCATAACAGCACCAACACCACTTCTGCCAGCAGCTCTGTCTTTGTCATTCATAATACAAGCAAGTAATGACTCATTTTCACCAGCTGGACCTATATTTAATACAGCAGCTCTTGGATAGATTTCTTTGAGTTTATCGTCTATTTCAAGTGAAAGCATGCCTACATATTCGCTTGCATCAAGGATTTCAATTTTATCGTCTAATATATTGATATAAACTGGTTTTTCTGATTTGCCTTCAACAATAAGTCCGTCCCAACCTGCACATTTTAATTTTGCACCCCAAACACCACCAGAGTTTGAACAAGCAATCATACCTGTTAAAGGTGACTTTGTGATAACCATGTATCTGCCAGAGGTTGGTGAAGCTGTCGCTGTTAATGGGCCTGTAAAGAAAAGTAATTTGTTTTCAGCAGAGAGAGCGTCTACTTTAGCAACATTTTCATCATAGAGGATCTTTGTGCCTAAACCACGTCCACCTATGAATTTTTTTGCCTTATCTAAGCCAATTTGTTCTACTTTAACTTCTTTTGTTGTAAGGTTAATCCTTGCGATTTTGTCATGATATGAAGTTATCATACTACCTCCAATTAAAAATAATTTAATACAGAAGGCAAGAAAAAAGATTTGCTTGCCTTGGCAATAACAAATCCTTTCCAATCGTGGGAGGCATCAAATGGATGGTTGATACCCATAGGCTTAATACCACACTATTAAGCTCGGATTAATTATATAATAAACAAAAATAGAGAAATGTCAAATCTTACAGAGAAAAAAATCTACTAACCGCCCATAGTCATGTAATTAAACAAGAATATTTTTTCAAATTCTAAGATATCTTCTTTATTGCCTGAAAGTTTCATTTTTGTTCTTGGATGATTTTTAAAAACATAGTTTTCAGTATCTATGTTTTCATCTATTTCAATGAATGCTTCTTTAAAAGTATATGTTTTTTCAGATAGTTCTTTAATCTCTTCTATATCTAATAAAAAAGAACGTACTTGCTTGAATGAATAGCCTAAGTCTTTGATCATGAGTTTAATACCTATGATGATTATTGTGTGAGAGAAAATTTTTGTAAAAAAGGCAATAAGGCTTCTCTGTTAATTTCCCACTTAAATTTTTCATTATAGGCATTGTAGTCGAATAATATCTTTGTTGAATTTTCATCTAAAGACTTTATTATAACTTTTTGAGGAACGACGTCTTTAAGTGGGTAAAAATAAAGGATATTTATAACAGTATCTTTGTATTTAGCTTTAAGTTTTTGTGAAATATCTTTTATATCATTGTTTGAGATCATAGCTTTATGAGGAGAATTTACATAGACTAAAAGAGCAGTATTTGCTTTAGATAATGATTCTAAAAGCCTTTCTTCTCGTCTTTTGTATTTGTCATAAACTTCTTCATATGCTCTATCAAAAGATTTATCATTATAAAAATCATGTATATAAGTGATATTTGTTTTTTGATTTGTATAGACATGGTTTTGCTTATAGCTATCAACAAGCAATAGATCTTCTTTGTTAAACCAGTCTGTAAATTCATTGAGTAAGATATGAGCTCTTAGGCTAAAATCACCGTCTAAAAGCCAATCAAAAGGATATGAAATATTTTGTAAATGAGCCAAACGTAATGTTTCGGTGCATGAACAAGCATCACCTAATGAAAAAATTAAATCAAAACTCTGAATTGAATTGGCAAACATTTCTTTCTCTTTGCTTAAGTTTTTAAAAAATACTAAACTAAGAATAACTAGTTGAAAAAGTATATATAAAGTATGCCATAAATCAAAATGAATTACAATACAATAAAAAAAGCCCTTTTAGAAAAGAGCTTTTTTATTGTATTAATTATTCATAAAGAGTTATATTATTGAGTTCTTTTTTTTCAAATCTGCTCAACATAACATCTATAGCTTGTTTATTTTTATCTACTAATAAAGAAGAGCGGTTAAGCATATAGGCTGATTCGCCAATAGTCCCACTTCCAGCAAAGAAATCACATACAGTATCACCTTCGTTAGAATGGACTTTAATGATTCTATCAATGATTCCACGTGGTTTTTGAGTTGGGTAGCCAGTTTTTTCTTTGCCGGTTGGGCTTACTATTGTATGCCACCAAACATCTGTAGGAGTTTTTCCTCTTTTTGCTTTTTCTTTGCCGACTAAGCCTGGCGCCATGTATGGAATTCTGTCGATATTATCATAATTATAAGTATAAACAGTAGGATGCTTTGTATACCAGAAGATATTGTCATGCTTTGCAGACCATTTCTTCTTAGAACGAGCTCCATAATCATAGGCCCAAACAATTTCATTTTGAAAACAATTTCTGCCAAAGATTTCATCTAGCCAGATTTTGCAATAGTGAGATTCTCTATAATCTATATGAAAAAACAAAGAACCATGAGGTTTAAGTATTCTATAGGCTTCTGCTATGCGAGGTTTTATAAAAGACTCAAAATCAACAAAAGAATCTTCGTATGCCTTTGTTGCGTGTTTTACAGTTTTGTATATTTTGCCCTGAAAGCCACGCCTGTCACCAGAATTAGTTGCAATAGTTGAAATTTGCGTACGCGATTGCTTTCTTCCTGTGTTAAAAGGAGGATCAATGTAGATCAAATCAACAAAAGAAGAGGGAAGCGATTGTAAAATAGGCAAATTATCGCTATGGTAAAGAGTTATATGTGGCATACTATCCTATTACTTAATAATCTTGAGTATTTTTATAAATGATCTAAGCTGTTACATCTAAAAGTAAGAAACCATTTTTACCATATTTAATTTGATATGTTCCTTGTGTTAAAGGAGTTTTATCATCTTGAGATTTCTCACCATTAATGCTAAATGCGTTTGCAGCAATAAGTCTTTTGGCATCTGAACGGGATTTTGCCAAACCAGAAGCAGCTAAGAATGAAAGAGGCATTGATTCATCGCCTTCTTTTACGCTAAACTTAAGTGCATCTTCAGGGAATGAACCTTTTGTGAAAATAGCATTAAAGGATTGTCTTGCTTGTTGGGCAGCATCTTCAGAATGGTATCGAGCAACAATTTCACAAGCTAAGTCTTCTTTAGCAATTTTTGGATGTAAGGTGCCATTTTCTACATTTTGTTTAAGTACTTCAATTTCTTCAATTGTTTTGCTTGATAATAATTCATAATAGCGCCACATAAGTTCATCTGAAATAGACATGGTTTTACCAAATTGATCACTTGCACTTTCGTCAATACCAATATAGTTGCCGTATGATTTTGACATTTTTCTAACGCCATCAAGGCCTTCAAGTAAAGGCATTGTAATAACGCATTGCGGTTCTTGTTTATAATTAGCTTGAAGTTGACGGCCCATAAGCAAGTTGAAGAGTTGATCTCTTCCGCCCATTTCTACATCTGTTTCTAAAGCTACAGAATCGTAAGCTTGCATAATAGGGTAGAATAATTCATGAATTGCGATAGGACGTTCTTCTTTGTATCTTTTTGCAAAATCGTCACGTTCTAATATACGGGCTAAGGTACAGTGAGATGCGAGCTTAATCATATCAAATGAAGTGAGAGCACCAAGCCATTTAGAATTGAAAGCAACATTTGTTTTTTCAGGATCTAATATTTTGAAAACTTGCTTTTTATAGGTTTCTGCATTTTCAAGAACTTGTTCTTTGGTGAGTGCTGGTCTTGTTTCAGAACGACCAGATGGATCTCCGATTAAGCCAGTAAAATCACCAATTAAGAAAGTTACTTCATGGCCTAATTCTTGGAAATGACGCATTTTATGCATCACAACTGTGTGTCCAAGATGTAAGTCAGGAGCTGTAGGATCAAAGCCAACCTTAATTTTAAGAGCTTTACCTTTAGCTAATTTCTTTCTTAAGTCTTCTTCGTTAATGAAGTCTGCTACACCACGTTTAATAAGCTTTATTTGTTTATCAATATCAATCATGAATTTATCCTTATAATGTAAGTGTTTTTTTTTGACATATTCTTAGTTTTTTGTCAAATTCTCTTTTTATCTCTATGTTAAATTGAAAAAAGAAATAAAAAAATATCCACTTAAGTTTCTAAATAATACATACTTAAGCTTTTTACTCTTATTCAAAGTGCAAAGAAGTTTTTATTAAGCTGATTTTATGCTTGATTATTCTATGATTTTATCTATACTTTTTCTAAGAAAAAAACAAGGTAGAATACATATATGAGTGATTATATTTTATCATTAGATCAAGGAACAACCTCTTCAAGAGCAATTTTATTCGACTATGAAATGAATATTGTTCAGATTTCACAACAAGAGTTTAGACAAATTTTTCCACAAACTGGCTGGGTTGAACACGATCCTAATGAAATTTTTGATACACAATTACATGTTGCTATAGAGTGTATTAAAGATGCAAATGTTAACGCAAATGAAATTGTCGCTGTTGGAATCACAAATCAGCGTGAAACAACAATTGTTTGGGATAAAGAAACAGGTATGCCTGTTTATAATGCTATTGTTTGGCAAGACAGAAGAACTGCTGAAATTTGTGATGAACTTACAGCAGCAGGTAAAGCAACATTAGTCAAAGAAAAAACTGGCTTAAGACTAGATTCATATTTTTCTGGAACAAAGATTAAATGGATATTAGACAATGTTGAAGGAGCAAGAGCAAAGGCTGAAAGAGGCGAACTTTTATTCGGCACTGTCGACACTTGGCTTATTTGGAATTTTTCAAAAAAAGAAAGACATATTACAGATCCATCTAACGCTTCACGTACATTATTATGTAATATCCATACTTTAGATTGGGATGATGAATTATTAGAAATATTTGATATTCCACGTTCAATGCTACCAGAAATTGTTCCATCTTCTGGTGTAGCTGCAAAAATTCACCCTGAATTTATAGGCAGAGCTATTCCTATTGCTGGTATTGCAGGTGATCAACAAGCTGCAACATTTGGTAATGCATGCTTAGAGCCTGGTATGATAAAAAATACTTATGGCACAGGCTGCTTTATGCTCATGCACACAGGAGCTGATGCAAAAAATTCAATGAATAACCTTCTTACAACCGTTGCTTGGCAAAGAGATGGACATATTCGTTATGCTTTAGAAGGTTCTGTTTTTATGGGCGGAGCTACAATTCAATGGCTACGCGATGGCTTAGGAATTATACATTCTGCAAGTGAAGTTGAGGGTTTAGCAGCTTCTGTCCCTGATAATAATGGTGTGTATTTTGTTCCATCTTTTGTTGGTTTAGGCGCACCTTATTGGGATCCGTATGCAAGAGGTATTATGGTAGGCCTTTCTAGAGGAACAACAAAGGCTCATATTGCAAGAGCTGCAATAGAAGCAATCGCCTTACAAAATCTTGATATTATGGAAAGTATGCAAGCTGATTCAGGTTTAGCTATAACCACTTTAAGAGCTGATGGCGGTGCCTCAAGAAATAATATGCTTATGCAATTTCAAGCAGATATGTTAGGTGTTCCTGTTGAAAGACCAACTCTCACAGAAACTACTGCCTTAGGCGCAGCATGTTTAGCTGGTTTAGCTACTGAATTTTGGGAAGATAAAAGTGATATAACAGCAAGATGGAAGCTTGATAGAAGTTTTGAGCCAAGAATGAGTGAGGATCAAAGATTAACACTAAGGCATAATTGGCATAGAGCAATTGAAAGAGCTAAAGACTGGCTTAAGGATTAATTGTGCAAGCTAGTCTTGATAGAGAAAAAAAAGAAAATTCTAAAGAAGAAAAATCAGAAAATGCAAAAACTTTTTCTGCTTTTTCTTCTTCTGACTTAAACTTTTCACATAATTGTTATGCTGTTATCCTTGCTGCTGGGCAAGGCCGTAGATTATCAACTAAAACACAAAATTCTCAGCCAAAACAATTTTATCTTTTTGAAGAGAAACCTCTCTATTGGCACAGTATTAATGCTTTTGCTCAATGTCCTTTCATATCTGGCATAGTTATAGTTTTTAATGAAGAGAATTATGAAAGAGCAGAAAAAGAAATTAATGCATTTAAGAAGGAATTTTCTCTTCCAATTATTCTCACAAAAGGCGGGCTAAAAAGGCAAGATTCTGTCTATAATGGCTTACAATCACTTCCTAAAAATTGTGATATTGTTTTTATTCACGATGCTGCAAGGCCTTTTGTTAAAAACTCTCTTATTTCTTCTCTTATTAAATATATTTCAAAGAGCGAATTTTCAGCTGTTATTCCATCTTTAGCTGTCAGCGATACAATCAAAGAAGTAAAAGGCTATGATTTTGAAAATAAAGAAAAAAATCAAAAAAATTCAAAATTGTACACAGTTCTTTCAACTCCTCAAAGAGATAATTTAAGAGCAGTGCAAACACCGCAAGTCTTTTGCACAAAAACATTACTTAAAGCACACAAAAACCTTATTGATAAACATATTACAGTCACAGATGATGCTATGGCAATAGAACTTATTGATGGCTCTATTTTATGTATCGAAGGTGATAGTGACAATAAAAAAATAACCTATATTGAGGACTTAGCTTTGATTAATGATAATAAGAACTTAAAATCAATTAATAATGCTTTTTCATATATAACTACACAAGGTTATGATGTACATGCCTATACTACAAATGATGATATTAAGGCAAGGCCATTTAAATTAGCAACTGTAGTTATTCCAACAAAGATTTGTATCAAAGCACATTCTGACGGAGATGTTTTATTACACGCACTTATGGATGCCTTACTTGCTCTTGTTTGTGCTGGAGATATCGGCCAACATTTTCCCGACAAAGACAAGACTTATGAAAATATTTCTTCAGCCATACTTTTAGATAAGGTTTTGAAAATATTATCTGAATCGCAATATGATATAGAGCTTTCTCATATTGATATTACTCTTATCGCTCAAGAACCTAAAATTTCTCCTTATATTATTCAAATAAGAAAAGCTTTAGCACATTTATTGCTTTTACCTCTTGAAAAAGTTAGTATAAAATCAAGTACAGAAGAAAAGCTTGGTTTTACAGGAGAATTAAAAGGAATTAAAGCATCTGTCATCGTTTCTGCCATTAAATCAGATAAAAAGAAATCACTTTAATGCGAATTTATATCAATGAATTTAACTAAAGTAAAAGAGAAGTAAATAATGCAAAGTAAACTTATTTTTAATACAGATAATTCTATCAAAGATATTGAAATTATACTTGAAAATAAAACTTTTCTTCTTTTAGGGCAGGCTGGAAAACAAAGAGAGCTTTCCCTGCTTGAAATATATAAAAAAAGAGAGAAGAAAAATGTTCTTCCTGTTTTTATTGGAATGGGATTAGGCTTTGCTGTTGAAGAATTATTGCACTATTTCAATAAAAATAAAGACGAAAGCCAAGAAATTTGTATTATCGACAAAGAAAACTTTATTGAACATTCTGAATATAAAGAACAAATTAATAAAATACTTGAACATCCTCTTGTCACATTTATACAAGAAGAAAAAATAGAAAAAGCATTAGCAAGATTGACACATTGGCAAAAAAAAAACAATGATATTGCTGTCATACCATTATTAAATTCTCAATACACAAGAATAGATGCCCCTTATTATAAGAAGATAAAAGAAAACTTAGAGGCTTCTTATAAATTTGATTTTTGGGCAAAGGTTCGCAAGAAAAGATTTCAAAATGATGAAACAAAACTCTTGCTTATCACAAGTAAATATTTTCTTATGGGCGAAGTTGTTACCGCATGTGAACGACTTGGTTTGAAGCACAAACTTCTTGTTTTAGAAGACGACACTATTTTACAAGAAGATTTTGTACGAAAAATGCTTGAAGAGGTTGTGGAATTTAACCCTGATGCTATCTTTACTTTAAACCATTTAGGCGTTGATAGAGATGGTATTTTAACCGATTTGCTCGCACGTCTTGAACTTCCTTTAGCTTCTTGGTTTTTAGATAATCCGCATCTTGTCTTGTCTTCTTATCCAAAACTTTCTTCGGATTGGCTCACTATTTTTACTTATGATGAAGATAATATACCGTCTTTAAAAGAAGCTGGTTATGATTATGTTTATTATCTTCCGCTTGGTACAGATCCAGAACGTTTTCACCCAAGAAATAAATCAAAAGCTTTTGATAAGAATTGGATTTCAGATGTTTCCTTTGTTGGAAATTCTATGGATTTAAAAGTTGAAACAGCTTTAGAACGATCCAAGGTTCATGGATTATTGAAAAAAAATATAAATCAAATAGCAAAGAAATTTTCTGAAATTGAAAGCCATTCTGTTCACGATTGTATACAAGAATATTTCCCAGCTTGTTACAATTTGTATACAGATATTAAAAACATAGAAGAGAAATTAGCTTACGAAGCTGCAATTACTTGGGATGCAACCAGACAATATAGATACGCATGTGTGGAACAAATTCTTGAATTTAACCCTCTAATAGCTGGTAATAAAGAATGGTCTATGAATTTAGCAAAAAAATATCCAAAAACTAGGTATATACCTGAATTAGCATATTATTCTTCTTTGCCTCTTTTTTATACTCATTCAAAGATTAATTTCAATTCAACTTCAAAACAAATGAAAAATGCCTTTAATCAAAGAGTCTTAGATGTTCCAGCCTCGAATGAATTTGTTCTTACAGATTATAGATCTCAGATGGATTATATTTTAGAAGATAAAAAAGAAATTATCTCATATAGAGATAAATCTGAAATACCAGAACTTGTTAAATATTATTTAAAAAATGAAAGTCAAAGAATGAAGATTGTGGAAAATGGAAGAAAGAGAGTTCTTAGTGAACATACATGGGAACATAGAGTAAAAAAAATTATTGAAACCTTAAAAAATCGCTATAATTAGCTAAATATATGAATAAAAATATTGTTGACTGTATTGTACTTGGTGCTGGTGTTTCCGGACTTTATCTTGGATATTTATTAAAAAAAGCTAGAAAATCTTCTGTTTTAATACTTGAAGCAAATAATGACGCGGGAAGAAAATTGACTCTTGCTGGTGGTGGCTACGGTAATTTAACAAATAAGAATATCGATAGCTCAAAATATTATGGTCAAGATGTTTCTTTTTGTAATTATGCTCTAAAAAAGTTTCCTTATAAAAAAGCTTTAGATTTATTTTATGAATTAGATATTCCCTTAGAAGAAAGAGATTTTGGTCAAATATTTTCTTTGATTCCAGCTCATAAAATTGCAGATAGACTTTCATATGGCTTATCTATTGAATATAATTGTGAAATATATAAAGTTGAAAAAATTCAACATAATTCAAAAGAAATATTTCAAATACATACAAGCAAAGGCTTTTACTATGCTCATAAGCTTATTATTGCTACTGGATCAAGCGCATACCCACAAATAAATGCTTCAGACATAGGACTTAAAATAGCAAAATCATTTTCCTTAAGTGTAAAACCTTTTGAACCTGCTTTAACGCCTATTTTATTAGAGAAAAAATCAAATTTGCTTTCATTATCTGGTATTAGTTTAGATGTTGGAATAACACTTCAAAATAAAAAATTGATTCGCCCTTTGCTTTTTACCCATACAGGTCTTTCAGGCCCAGCTATTTTATTGCTTTCTCTTTATCATAGCGTAAATGATAAAATTATTATTGATTTTTTACCGCAAATATCTTGTATTGAGCTTTGCCATGAAGTGTCTCATGGAAAACTTTTACTCAAAAATCTTCTTTCACGCTATTTGCCAGATAGATTGATATATGCTTTAGTTTCTGAAGAAATTTTGAATAAGAAAGTTGCTGAATTATCAAAAAAACAAAGACAAGAGCTTTTCGAAGCTATAAATAAAAGACTTTTTGAAAATATAGAATTTGCTTCTTTTGTAAAGGCTGAAGCTGCAAAAAATGGAATTCTAACACATCAATTTGACGAAAAGACTATGGAAGCTAAATCTGTGGAAAATCTTTTTGCCATAGGTGAAGTTTTAGATATAACAGGACAATTAGGAGGCTATAACATTCACTTCGCTCTTGCCTCAGCACATGTTCTTGCACAAAAATTGCTCAAAAACAATGTATAGATGAATTTATTTTATTTTTTTAAAAAAATTAAAATTATTTTATACTTTTTTGTAGAAAATAAAGGCTTTGAAAATAGCTGATAAAGATTGTTTGCTTTAAATCTACATATTTGTAGAAAATATTTACAATTTTGTCAATTTTAATAACGTCCAATATACTGAAATAATTGTTTTTGTTGAAAAGACTTAAAAATATACATTTTTGAAGAAAAGTTGACAAGCTCTCTGTTAATGCTACATTCCACTTGTAGGTAAGAAAGAATTATTGAACTTTGCAATGTTTTTTATTTATAAGGTATTAAGATGAATACAACTAAAGCTTCTACAAATATTAAATCTACTATGATGGCTACAAATAATCGTTCTAAGAATACAATTTTGTCTTCCTCTGAAGTGACTAGTCTTGCTTTAAATTCATCTCAACAAAATAGTTCAGATTTAGTACGTTTAGTACGTATTCTTGATTCTCTACAAAAAAAGAAGATAAATTTAGACGACGCAAGTGAATTTATTCGTGATATAACATATGCTGAAAGAGTTTTGCTTGTTTTGCTTTCGCCTCTTGATGGAGATATTTATATTGAAGCTGCTTCTGGGCTTTCAAGTGAGCAAAAAAAACAAGGCCATTATGTTGTTGGTGAAGGCGTTGTCGGCAAGGTTATACAAACAGGCGAACCTTTGTACATACATGATGTCATGCATAATCCACTTTTTTTGAATCGAACACATGCAAGAGATCAAAAAGAAAAAATTTCTTTTTTGTGCGTGCCAATTAAATTTAATGACAAAACAATAGGTGCACTTGGTATTGATAGACTTTCAGATAAGGTTCAAGATTCAGAACACGAAGAACGTTTACTTTCTGTTATAGCAAATTCCTTTATGCCTTATATTCGTTTACATCAATCTACAATGCAAAAACATTATGAAGAGCCAGTGCGTTTTCCAAAACCAAGCTCATCGAAAAATGCAAGATATTTAGTTGGTAATTCAGAAGCTATGCAATTGATTTTTGAAAGAATAGGACAAGCTGCACCAAGTTCTACAACTGTAATGCTTAGAGGCGAAAGCGGAACAGGAAAAGAGCTTGTAGCAAGAGCTTTACATGAAAATAGCCCAAGAAAGGATTCGCCTTTTATCACTTTAAACTGTGCTGCTTTGCCTGAAAGTTTGGTTGAGAGCGAACTTTTTGGACATGAAAAAGGTGCTTTTACTGGTGCTTTACACACAAGAAAAGGCCGCTTTGAATTAGCACATACAGGAACGCTATTCTTAGACGAAGTAGGCGAACTCTCTTTAGCAACACAAGCTAGATTGTTAAGAGTTTTACAAGAAAGATCTTTTGAAAGAGTTGGTAGCGAACAATCGCATCAAGTTGATGTTCGTATCATCACAGCAACAAATAAACCATTAGAAGAAATGGTTGAAGAAGGCTCATTTAGAAAAGATTTGTATTATAGACTAAATGTATTTGCTATAAATCTTCCTCCTTTAAGAGAAAGAAAAAGTGATATACTTTTATTAGTTGATCATTTCCTCAATGTTTTTTCAAAGCAGAATAATAGAGAAAAACCAAAAGTTTCTCTAGCTGCTTCTGAAATGTTACAACAATATTCTTGGCCAGGAAATATTCGCGAACTTGAAAATATCATAGAAAGATCTTTTTTACTTATAGGTAAAAATGCGTATATCCTACCTCAGCACCTTCCTTTAGAATTACATTCTGTAGATTGCCCAATAAACTTGACAAAGAGCAAGAAACAAAATATTTCTCTAGGTATTGGAACGCTTCCTGAACAAGTTGAGGAATTGGAAAAAAACCTGATTACAAAAGCACTTGAAACGCATAAAGGCCATATTGGAGCAGCAGCAGCAGCACTTTCTATAACAGAAAGGATAATAGGGCAAAGAATGCGTAAATACGAAATTGACTACAAAAAATTTCGACAAAAAGGTATAAATAAGGAAAAATATTAAAATCTACAAAAATGTATATTTTAGTATAATTATATAAAATAACAAGCTTTATTTTGCATAGAGCTATAAAAAGCAAATCAAATGGAGGGATAGTTGAAATAAAATCTACAAAAATGTAGAAAAAAATAATTTTTTTCACATCTTATTTGCGAAAACAAAAGATAAACCTCTAATTTAATTGAATTTTACTGAATTGGCACAATATATGCTTTATCAACAATAATTCAAATTACACAAACTCAGTATAAAAGGATTTAGTATGAACTCTTTAAGACATGATGCAATCACAGAATTGATGTCAACCTATCCAACGGATGGCCCTAACGTTTCACCTCTTACACCTAAATATGATATCGAAGCTGTTTATGGCAAAGATATTTTTGATTTGCGTGTTATGCGTCAGCGTTTACCGCAAGACATTTATAAAAAGATGGATGCTATTATAAACCGTGGTGAAAGAATCACTTCTGAAGTAGCAAATATTGTTGCAAATGCCATGAAAGATTGGGCTATTGAACACGGTGCAACACATTATACGCATTGGTTCCAACCTATGAGTGGTTGTACAGCTGAAAAACATGATGCATTTGCAAATCCTACTCCAGACGGTATGTTGATCAATAAGTTTTCTGGTAAAACTTTGATTTCTGGTGAACCAGACGCTTCTTCTTTCCCTTCTGGCGGTATTCGTTCTACTTTTGAAGCACGCGGATACACAACATGGGATCCACGTGTTCCAGCTTTCTTGATGCCTGGTAAATTTGGCCATACATTAAACGTTCCTACTGTTTTCTATTCTTATTCAGGCGAAGCTTTAGATAGAAAAATTCCTTTATTACGTTCTATTGATGCTCTTTCAAAAAGCACAGTAAGAGTTTTACGTTTATTTGGTAATGAAAAAGCAACATTTGCTCGTGCAATGGTTGGTCCAGAACAAGAATATTTCTTAGTTGATTCAAGATTAGCAGCTCTTAGACCAGATATTTTAGCAACTGGTAGAACATTGATTGGTGCTTGCGATCCTAAAGGACAAGAATTAGAAGATCATTATTTTGGCTCTATTCCTAAAAGAGTTGAAGATTATATGCAAGATGTTGAAGTAAGATTATTTTCTTTAGGCATTCCTGCACATACACGCCATAATGAAGTTGCTCCTGGTCAATTTGAATTAGCTGCTCTTTACGAAGAAGCAAACTTAGCTACTGACCATAATATGCTTATTATGAACATCTTAAGAGCTACAGCACATGAACATGGCTTTAAATGTCTTTTACACGAAAAACCATTTGCAAAGGTTAATGGTAGTGGTAAACACAATAACTGGTCTATTGCAGATTCAGAAGGCAACAACCTTTTAGAACCAGGCGACACTCCTAGCGAAAATGCTCAATTCCTTCTTTTCTTAGGTGCAACATTGCGTGCTGTGCATTTACATGCTTCAACACTACGCCTTGGTACTTTTGGTGCGGGTAATGATCATCGTTTAGGTGCTAACGAAGCTCCTCCAGCTATTATTTCAGCTTACTTAGGTGAACAATTAACTTCAGTATTAGAATCTATTATTTCAGGTGCTTCTACAAAAGATAAGAAGAAAACTGGTATTGAAATCGGCGTTTCTTCACTTCCAGAATTACCAAAAGATTTCTCTGACAGAAACAGAACTTCACCATTTGCTTTCACAGGTAATAAATTTGAATTCCGTTCTGTTGGTTCTTCTGCTTCTGTTTCACCTGTAAACTTCTGCTTAAACTCAGCTGTTTCATGTGCTTTAGAAGATGTTGCTGATGAATTAGATAAATATTTAGCTAAAGGCATGACAATTACTGAAGCTTTACAAGAATATCTTCCAATTCTTTTCAAAGAACATATGCCAGTTGTATTCAATGGTAATGGTTATTCAGAAGAATGGAGAATTGAAGCTGAACAACGCGGCTTGCTCAACCTCAACAATACAGTAAAAGCTTTAGCACAATTCACACAGCCTGAAGTTATTGAAGTTTTCAAAAGAGCAAATGTTTTAAGCGAAAGAGAAATTGAAGCTCGTCAAGAAGTTTTCTTTGATCAATATGTAAAATCAATTCAAATCGAAGCTTCTGTATTAAATCGTATGCTTACAGAACAAATTATTCCTGTAGTACAAAAAGAACAAAATAAATTAGCTCAATTAGTTATCAATACAAAAGCTGTAATGAACGAAGCAAAAGTTGAAGAAGAACAATTCAAACTTATGCGTGAAAACTATGTTGGACTTGTCAATTCTGTGAAAGAGCTTGAAAAAGCATTCAAAAATATCAAAAACTTCGAACATGTTGAAGCTCAAGCCGACTTTGCTTGCTATACAATTGTTCCACTTATGGAAGAATGCAGAAAATATTCTGATACTTTAGAAGTTATGATTGACGATAATGCTTGGCCATTACCAAAATATTCAGAACTCCTTTGGGTTCACTAGAATTTTTTGAATTTCTTTCTTGAGAAATTAGTCAATCAATAAAGATATAATCTACATAAAAGTAGATTCCTGAGAATTGCTTAAGCTGTGTTTTTTAAACATGGCTTAAGCAAAAAAAATACCTATTGCCTTATCGATATCAAGGTAAATAATTGAAATTATTTGAAAATTTTTTAACAAGAGGAATTATAAAGGTAAAATATGCAGTCACTTTATAAATCAAATCAAAACACGTTATACAATCCTCATGAAGAACACGACGCTTGTGGCGTTGGTTTTGTTGGCTCATTAGATAATAAGCCTGAACATAAAATTGTGGAATACGCTCTCACTTCAATGGCACATCTAACACATAGGGGTGGCAGGGAAGATGATGAAAAAATGTCTGATGGATCTGGTATTTTAATGCCTATTCCAGTGGCTTTTTTTGGCAAATTTTTTCCAGAAATGTTTGATAATTCAAAAGCTTGGGGTTTAGGATTTTTCTTTTTACCTATAGACACTTTTATGCATGAATCCTTGATGGAAATCATCACAAAAACAGCTGAGAAATTTTCATTTAAGATTTGTTCTACTCGTTCTGTACCTAATGATATCAACGTATTATCTCGTAGAACTCTTTCAAGCTTGCCAGAATTTTTACAAATTCTTTTTCTCTCTACAAAGAAAAATGCAAGTTCTCTAGATGTTGAGCAAGAGCTGTATGTCTTACGCAAACAAATTGAATTTGAAGCCATAGAATTTTTAGAAAAACACAATAAAGAACTTTCTTTATTCCATTGTGTTTCTCTTTCTTCGCGTTCGATTATTTATAAAGGTATATTACCTGGAAAAAATTTAGGTAAATTCTATTCTGATTTATGCGAACAAGATTTTGCAGTGCCTTTTGCTGTTTTTCACGAAAGATTTAGCACAAATACAAAACCGTCTTGGCATTTAACACAACCTTTTAGAAATATTGCACATAATGGCGAAATAAATACAATACGTGGCAATAAAATTCAAATGGATATACGTGAGTCAGCTATTAAATCAGAAAAATTAAAAGATGATTTAAAGTATGTACTTCCTTGTATACATCCATCTACTTCTGATTCTGGATCCTTTGATAATGTTTTTGAGCTTTTAATGCAGGGCGGTTATAGTCTTGAACACGCTATCACAACATTGATTCCTGAACCTGTCTTTAGTGAAAATTCAGAAAATGCGAAGAAAAATGCTTTTTATACATACCATATGCCACTCATGGAACCATGGGATGGCCCAACTACAATGGTATTTACTGATGGTCATTCAAAAGTTGGAGCAAGCCTAGACAGAAATGGATTAAGACCTTGCCGTTATTCTGTGACTAAAGATAATATAATCATCATGGCATCGGAAGTTGGCGTATTAGACATTTCACAGGATGAATATGTCACTCATGGTCAATTACCTCCACGTACACTTTTTGTTGTTGATTTTGAAAATGGAAAAATACTTTCTGATAAAGAAATTAAAGATGTCTTATTCAACCAATTTGATTATGCAAAATCCTTAGAAAAAACAAAGATAACACTTTCAAGTTTTGAAAATGCTGTAACAAAAGAAGAAAAAGTTTATAAGGACGAATATTTTACTAATTTTGGTTTCAACGATAAATTCCCAGAAAGCACTTTAACATCAATGATTCACGCACAAGAAGAACCAGTTGGTGCAATGGGATTAGACGAACCTTTAGCTCTATTAAGTTCTAAGCCTCAGCCATTATTCAATTATTTTAAACAATTATTTGCTCAAGTAACAAATCCATCTATCGATCCAATTAGAGAAAAGATGTCTATGTCGCTCACTTCAACTCTTGGCGGCATTCCAAATCTCTTTCAAAAGGTGGAACAAGCTCCTTCTTCAATTTATTTAGAATCGCCATTTTTATTTGCAGCTCAAATGCAAGAAATTGAAAATAAAAAAGAATTGAGCTTTGAAAGAATATCTATGACTATGCCTTTAGAAGCTGATTATACAAGTTTTTGTGCATTTTTAGATAAGCTCTGCAATGCAGCTGAAAAAGCTGTAAAGAGTGGAAAGAGGATATTGATCTTATCTGATAAAGATATGGCAAAAAATAAAATTCCTCTTCCTGCAATGCTCGCTATTGGAGCTGTTCATCAAGACTTAATCCGTAAAAAATTACGTCATCTTTGCGGAATTATCTTAGAAACAGGTCAAGCATGCGAAGTTATGGATATGGCATTATTATTATCCTTTGGTGCAAATGCTCTTTATCCATATGCTGCCTATTCTTCAATCACAAATTTAGTGAAGAATGGTAAAATTCAAAAAGAATTTAATATCACAACTTCAATATCTCGCTATTCCAAAGCATTAGAAAAAGGTTTGCTAAAAGTATTTGGCAGATTAGGTATTTCTACATTACAATCTTTTGCTGGTTCACAATGTTTTGAAGCTATAGGTGTTCATCCTGATGTTATTGAAAGATATTTCACAGGAACATATTCACGTGTGGGCGGAATACAATTAGAAGATATTTATAAAGAAAATAAAGAAAGATTTACTAATTGTGTAAATGAAACACATGAACTTTCTAAAAGCGATAGGCATATTTGGTCAAAGAAAACATGTTCTATGATGCGTAATAGCGTTGTGGAAAATAATTTTGCATTATTTAAAGAATACACAAAAGAATTAAATGATAAAATGCAAAATATTACTTTGCGTTCTGTCTGGAAACAGAAAAAAACTAAAGCAATAGCAATCAATAAAGTTGAAAGTGTTGAAGAAGTGAGAAAAAGATTCTTTGGTGCTGCTATGTCTTTAGGTGCATTGAGCAAAGAATCGCACGAATGTATAGCACAAGGCTTTAACGCATTTGGATTACAGTCAAATTCTGGTGAAGGTGGCGAAGAAATCACACGTTCACGTTCTAAAAATTCTGATAAAGATCTTTGTTCAAGAATTAGACAAATTGCATCAGGCAGATTTGGTGTCACAGCTGAATATCTTGCTTCTGGAGATGAAGTTCAAATTAAAGTAGCACAAGGTGCTAAACCTGGCGAAGGTGGGCAATTACCAGCTCATAAGGTTACAGAATATATTGCAAAAGTAAGACATACTCAAGCAAATGTTTCTTTAATTTCTCCTCCTCCGCATCATGATATTTATTCAATAGAAGATTTGGCTCAATTGATCTATGATATCAAAAAATTGAGAGCAGGAATTAAAGTTTCTGTAAAATTAGTTGCTCAGGCTGGTATTGGAACGGTGGCTGTTGGTGTTGTTAAAGCTGGAGCAGATACAATTTGTATTTCTGGCCACGACGGCGGAACTGGCGCTGCACCATTGTCTTCAATATACCACGTTGGTTTACCTTGGGAACTTGGTTTAGCTGAAGTGCATCAAGCTTTATTAGTGAATGCAATGCGTTATAAAGTAACTTTACAAACAGACGGGCAAATACATTCAGCAAATGATGTAATCACAGCCTTTATGCTTGGTGCTGATGAAGTTGTATTTGGAACATCTCTTTTAATTGCAATGGGCTGTATCTTGTGCAGACAATGTTATAAAGGACGTTGTCCAGCAGGAATTTGTACTCAGGATGCTGATTTAATAAAGAGATTTGCAGGAACTTCTACTCATATTGAAAACTTTATCAATCTTATAGCCGAAGAAGTTCGTGAACAATTAGCAAAACTTGGTTTTTCTACAATTCAAGAATTGATAGGCCGTTCTGACTTATTAGAATTGAATAATGAAATTCTACCTAAGAAAGCTAAAGACATTGATATGTCATTACTTTTCAATAAATTACCATACACTAAGAGGGCAACTTCAGCAACTTTAGCAGAAATGTCTGAATGGGAAGAAAAGCTTTTTATTGAAATGCAAGAAAATATTGAAAGAAATATTCCATCTGATTTCTACCATACTATTAAGAATACTGACAGAGCTGTTGGAACAAATATAGCTGGTGCCATGGCTTTAGCAAGTAAAAAAAGCGGTAGAGAATTTGATGAAGATTTTATTCAACTACATTGCACAGGTACAGCAGGGCAGAGTTTTGGTGCTTTTGCTCCAAAGGGCTTGAGTCTTAATCTCTATGGTTCTGCAAACGACTATATTGGTAAGGGTTTATGTGGTGGTAAGATTTCAATTTGTCCGCACTCAAGTTATCCAAATGCTAAAACAAATAGTGAATTACAAAAGCAAGCTATTATAGGCAATGTTGCTCTTTATGGTGCAACTTCAGGTAAAGCCTTTATATGTGGCAAAGCTGGCGAAAGATTTGCTGTTCGAAATTCTGGTGCAAAAACAGTAGTTGAGGGCATTGGCGAACACGGTTGTGAATATATGACTGGTGGTGTCGTTGTTGTTTTAGGTTCTTGTGGGCAAAACTTTGCTGCTGGTATGACTGGCGGAACAGTCTATGTTCATGATTCAAAAGAAAAATTACAAGAAACTTGCAATTGCACTAGTGTAGATATTGACTTAATCAGCAATGATGACAAAATTGTTATTAAAGCTCTTTTAGAAGAACATCTTTTGTATACGCAATCAAATTATGCAAAACACCTTCTTTCTAATTGGGAAAATATGGCTAAGGAATTTGTTAAAGTTGTACCGCATGAAGCTAAGAAAAATTTAGAAAACAAATAATTATAGACTTTTAGTATAAATTTATAATTATATAGGTATATTTTATGAAATTTGTAAAAATGCATGGTATTGGCAATGATTATGTCTATATCAATGGATTTGAAACTATAGTTGAAAATCCACAAGAACTTTCTATAAAAGTGAGTGATAGACATAAAGGAATTGGTTCTGATGGCTTAGTTCTTATTTTGCCACCAGAAAATACTGAAAATGATATTCGAATGAGAATGTTCAATAATGATGGTAGTGAAGCAGAAATGTGTGGTAATGCAATTCGTTGCGTTGCTAAATTTGCTTACGAAAATAATTTAGTAAATTCCACTATAATTAGATGCGAAACCCTTGCTGGAATTAAAATTTTACATCTCAATTTGAAAGATGATAAAATTCAAACAATAACAGTAGATATGGGTATTCCTTATTGGAAATGTTCTGAAATTCCAGTGGCTTTAGACAATGATGATTGTTTTAATTATCCATTAGAAATAGACAATACAATATATTATGTAAATTCTGTTTCAGTAGGCAATCCGCACACAATTATCTTTGTTGATGATGTTGAAAATCTAGCTTTAGAAACTATTGGTCCAAAGATTGAATGTCACCCACTATTTCCACGTAAAGTGAATGTTGAATTTGTACAATTGATAGACAAATCTAAAGTAAGAATGCGTGTTTGGGAAAGAGGTTCAGGTGAAACACAAGCTTGTGGAACTGGTGCTTGTGCAACTGCTTTGATTTGTGCAAAACTTGGCCATACAAACAGAAATGTTGAAGTTGTTCTCAATGGCGGTTCTCTATTTATCGACTGGCGTGAAGATGATCATATCTTTATGACTGGTGAAGCAAAATTAGTTTTTGAAGGAAATTATTATGAAGATTAATGAAAATTATTGCGACTTTCCAGCCTCTTATTTATTTTCAGATATAGCAAAAAGAGTTGCTGCTTTTAAAGATGCTAATAAAGATGCAAATGTTATTAGTTTAGGTATTGGCGATGTCACACAGGCCTTGTGTCCAGCTGTGATTAAAGCTTTACATGCTGCTGTTGATGAAATGGCTGTTGCAGAAAGTTTTAAAGGTTATGGCCCAGAACAAGGCTATGCTTTTTTACGTGAAAAAATAGCTAAATTTTATTATACTGATAAAGGTTTAGATATAAGCTCAGACGATATTTTCGTTTCAGACGGTGCAAAAAGTGATATTGGAAATTTCCAAGAACTTTTTGGAGCTGACTGTAAAATAGCTGTGACAGATCCTGTCTATCCTGTATATGTTGATTCTAATGCAATGAGTGGTAGAGCAGGAAAATGGAATGGTTCGCAATGGTCGAATTTAGTCTATCTTCCTTGTGTGAAAGAAAATAATTTTGTTCCTCAATTACCAAGTGAAAAAGTTGATGTTATTTACTTATGTTATCCAAACAATCCAACTGGAAGCATGCTTACAAAGGAAGATTTAAAAGTTTGGGTAGATTATGCTCGCGAAAATAATGCAATTATTCTTTATGATGCCGCTTATGAAGCCTTTATTCAAGATCCAGCACTCCCACGTTCCATTTATGAAATTGAAGGAGCAAAAGATGTTGCAATTGAATTTAGATCTTTTTCAAAAACTGCTGGTTTTACAGGCTTAAGATGTGGCTATGCAGTAGTTCCGGCTAGTGTTAAAGGCTATGATAATCAAGGTAGAGAATTTTCACTCAGAGATATGTGGAATAGACGCCAAACAACAAAGTTTAATGGCTGCCCATATATTGTTCAAAAAGCTGCTGAAGCTGTTTTTTCTGAAGATGGACAAAAAGAAATTTCTGCTATGGTTGAAATTTACATGTCTAATGCTAAAAAAATTCGCAATACTCTCAAAGAATTAGGACTTGAGGTTTATGGCGGCGAACATGCACCTTATATTTGGATAGCAACACCTAATAATATGAAATCTTGGGATTTCTTCCAAATGCTTCTAGATAAAGCACATATTGTTTCAACTCCAGGCGTTGGTTTTGGACTAAGTGGCGAAGGTTATGTTCGCTTGACTGCTTTTGCTAATAGCAAAAATATTGACATAGCATTAGAACGTATTTCTAATATATTGAAATAAAAACATTAAATTATATAAAAATTAAAGGGATGCTTTATGAAAAACATCCCTTTTTTTGTATAAAATTTTTATTTTATTATTTGACTTTATCTTCTTTTTTTACCGCTTTTTTTAATTTCTTAGAATCTAAAGAAGAAATAATTATTTCTTGCAAGGCAAGATTTCTTAATTTAAGATCATGAATTTGTTTGTGTAAGTGTTCTGTCTCTTCATTTGAAATATCAGTTTTTGTGCAGCATTTTTTTTCTAGTATATTTTTTTCTATTTTCTTACTTGTTGAGATTTCGTCTTTTTTTACTATTTTATTTCCACAAATAGCATAGCCAAAAAAATCAAGATAATGCAACATTGAAGCAATAGAAGCTAATGGAAGCTCTCTTTTTTTATTGAGCCATTCACAAACTAAAGAACGATTCTTGATTCCAAGATTTTGAGCAATTTCACTAAAAGTGTGTTTATTATCTTTAAGATCTTGAATTGATGTGAGAATTATTTCCCATGCTTGGCTTGTTAATTCTTCAAATTGTCCTTTCTCTTCTTTTAAATCTTGATTGTTCTGCATAATTATCTCTCTTTTTACTAAATAAAATAGATATTTTTTTTAGTATACACTGATTTTACATAAAGATAAAGTTTAAATTTAAAGCATTAATTTTAAAGAATATTTTATTTAAAAGGCAAAAAAAAACTGCTGATAACAGCAGTTTTTATACCAATATTTATTATAGTCTAACTAACAAATCGCCAGATAAACATAGCACAAACAAAGTAAATAATTGGGTGTAATTCTTTGATTTTACCTTGTACAAGCATAAGGAATACATAAGAAATAATTCCCCAACCAATACTATAAGCAACACTATAAGTAAGTGGCATACCAATAATTGTTAAGAAAGCTGGAATACCAATTGTGAAATTAAGGAAATTAATATTTACTACAGATGAAAGCATAAATAAACCAACAATAATGAGGGCAGGAGCTGTTGCTTGCGATGGAATAAGTAAGAATAGAGGAGCTAAAAATAATGATAATGCAAATAATACAGCAACAACTAAGGCTGTAAGACCTGTTCTTCCGCCAGCTGTGATACCAGATGTACTTTCAACATAAGAGGTTACAGTAGAAACACCAAGAATAGCACCTAAAACAGTTCCAATTGCATCTGTAAGAAAAGCACTTTTTGCTTCAGGCAATTGGCCTTTTTTGTCTAATAAATTACCTTTTGAAGCTACGCCTACCAATGTTCCTAAAGTATCAAAAAGATTGATTAAGAAAAAGGTAAAGATAATGAGAAGCATATCTAAAGAAATGATATTTGAGAAATCAAATTGCATAAAAGTTTTATCAAAACTTGGGAAAGTGAAGAAAGAAGCTTCTACTAATTTAGATGTATCAGTCACGCCAAGAGGAATACCAATAAGTGTTGTAATTATCATACCAATCAAAAGAGCACCAGATACATTATAAACATAAAGAACTGAAGTTATTGCAAGTCCTATAAGAGTGAGCAGGGAACCTGGTTGAGTGAGATCGCCCATTGTCACTAAAGTTGCATCACTATTTACAATAATTCCACTTGATTGAAAGCCAATAAAAGCAATAAATAAGCCAATACCAGCTGATATAGCGTATTTTAGTTCAATTGGAATACAGTTGAAAATTGCCTGTCTAAAATTTGTTAATGAAAGCACTAAGAAAATAACACCTGCTATGAAAACAGCTGCTAAAGCACTTTGCCAAGAGTGTCCATCACCAAGTACAACTGAAAAAGTAAAGTAGGCTAATATACCCATACCTGGAGCAAGTGCCACAGGAAGATTTGCTAAAAAAGCCATAATAGTTGTTGTGATAGCTGCTGAAATAGCTGTTGCTGCAAAAACAGAAAGTGAATCCATACCCGCAATTGAAAGAATATTTGGCGCAACAGCAAGTATGTATGACATACTCATAAATGTAGTTAAACCAGCTATTAATTCAGTTTTGAAGTTTGATCCACGCTCTTCAATTTTGAAGAAAGAAGACAAATTTGACATGTTGTATCCTCAATTTTAGTGTGAATTTGGTGTGAAAAATATATATACATACAAATCTAAAGTCAAGAAAAGAGTATTATTCTAATCTTATTTTTCTTGACTTTTTAATTTGTAAAAGTTAAAAAAAATAAATATTAGACATAAAAAAGAGGAAAAAATGACAAAATTTAATTCTATTTCTAAAGAATACGATAAGCTTAACCACATATTATCTTTTTGTGTCGATTTCTACTGGAGATATTGCCTTGTAGACAGAATTATTCTTGGAAAAACATTTAAAATATTAGATATGGCAGCAGGCACACTTGATGTAAGCATTGCATTAGCAAAAAAACACAAGAATATTGAGATAGTAGCTGGTGATATTGCAGAAGAAATGCTTGAATTTGGTAAAACAAAATTAAAAAATGACCAAATAACTAGAATCAAAACTCAAGTCATTAATGCTGAAGAAATTCCCTTTGAAAATAATACATTTGACGCAGTTACAATCGCTTATGGCATAAGAAATGTTGAGAATAGAGCAAAAGCATTAAAAGAAATGCATAGAGTGCTTTGTGTGGGCGGGCAATTGTGTATACTTGAATTTTCCCCAGTAACAAAACCTATTATTTCAAATGTATACAATTTCTATCTTACAAAAGTCATGCCTAAGATTGTAAAATATTTTACTAAAAACGAAGAAATGTATACCTATCTTGCTGATTCAATAAAAGCTTTTCCTTCGCCAGAAAATTTCATTCAAGAACTAAAAGAAGCTGGCTTTGATTTTGTGCAACATAAAGAACAAACCTTTGGTATTTCAAATCATTATATAGCGATTAAGTCACAAGACTAAATTAATGATAAATAAAATATAAAGATAAAAGCAAATGAAGTAAAGAAGTTGATAAAGCAGTTACTTTCAATTGCTTGTCTATAAGAGTGTGATCACGTGAAATATAAACTGTAAAAGCACTTTTTATCAATAATATATAGACAAGAAGAATGCAAAGACTAGACAAAGGAAAATAGAGTAGTAGAAAGATTGTCCAAAGAATAAGCGAAGAAAAAACTAAAAATAATTGATACAATCTTGCATTCTTTTCTCCTAATTTTAAGGCTATAGTCATTTTGCCGTGAAGAGCGTCGCCTTTCATATCTCTAATATTATTAATATTTAATACTGCAGTAGACAAACAACCTGCACAAATAGCTGGAATGATAGTTAAAAAAGATAATTCCTTTGTATAAAGATAATTAGAGCCAATAACAGCAACTAGTCCAAAGAAAATAAAGACATAATAATCGCCTTGTGCTTTATAACCGTAAGGATTTTTGCCCATAGTGTATTTTATGGCAGCATAAACAGCTGCTGCACCTAAGAAAAAGAAGAAAAGAGCTTTATAAACATCTTTTTCAAAGGCTGTATAAATCATAGCCAAACCAAAAATAATGATGAGTAAAATAGTGAGTTTGATGCCAAAAAGCATTTCTTTTTGTGTAAGAACCTTTGTTGCTAAAGCCCTTCGTGGGCCAAGCCTTGTTTCGTCATCAGTGCCTTTAACATCATCGCCATAATCATTTGCAAAATCAGAAAGTATTTGAAGTAAGACACCTGTAATTACAGAAAATAAAAAGATTTTTCCAGAAAAAAAACCTTGATAAGAAGCTAAAGCAGCACCTAAAACAAGTCCAGACAAAGACAAGGGTAATGAGCGAAAACGCATAGCTTTAATCCATGCTTCATATTTCAATTTTAACACTGACATACATTCTCCTTTTGTTGTGCAAATATAGCAAAAAGGCAAAAAAAGCACAAGAAAACACTTTTAGTATAAAAAATAAAAAAATCCCTTGAAAAGAAATTTCAAGGGATTTTTTATTTTATAGAATTATTTATAACTATCAGTAATAAATTGAACTCTTTGATTTAATTTTTGAACTCTTATTTCTAAGGATTTTTTATAGGCTTCAATGTCATTTAGAGGATTTGTTGCAACCTTTGTTTCCATAGCTGCTTTTGCTACAGCTGCAGAAGTTTCTGTGAGTAGTCTTGGATCAAAAGGAGTTGGAATAATATATTCTGGGCCATAAGAGAACTTTCTACCATTATAAGCTGCTTCAATTTCTGCTGGTACAGGAAGTTTAGCAAGTTCAGCAATACTTTTTGCCGCGGCTATCTTCATAGCTTCATTGATTTTTTTAGCTCCAACATCTAAAGCTCCTCTAAAGATATATGGAAAGCCAGAAACATTATTTACTTGATTTGGATAGTCTGAACGGCCTGTTCCCATCATACAATCTGGTCTTGCTTCTTTAGCATCAGGGTATGGGATTTCAGGATTTGGATTTGCACATGCAAATAAAATAGGCTGAGTATTCATACTCTTAACCATATCTTTTGAGAGTAAATCTTTTTTAGAAAGACCTAAAAACATATCAGCATTCTTCATACAAGCAGCTAAATCAGCACTTTTTTCTTGTGCGAACATGGCTTTATATTTATTAAGATTTTGTCTGTCTTTGGTGATTAATCCTTGAGAATCAAACATATAGATATTTTTTGGATCAACACCAAGTGAAACATAGAATTTTGAACAAGCTATACCTGCTGCACCAGCACCAACGACAACAATTTTCATGTCTTCGATTTTCTTATTCGCAATTTCAGCAGCATTGATAAGCCCAGCACCAGAAATAACAGCTGTGCCGTGTTGATCGTCGTGGAAAACAGGGATATTCATTTCTTCAATAAGTGTTTCTTCAATGTAAAAACATTCCGGAGCTTTGATATCTTCAAGGTTTATACCACCAAAAGTAGGTTCTAAAGCTTTAACTATCTCTATAATTTTATCAGGATCTGTACAATTTAAATTTATATCATAAGCATCTACATCAGCAAATTTTTTGAATAAAATTGCTTTACCTTCCATAACAGGTTTTGCCGCTAATGCACCTATATTACCAAGTCCTAAAACAGCAGAGCCGTTAGTAACAACGCCAACTAAATTTCCCTTGCCTGTATATTTATAAGCTGCTTGTGGATTTTCTTTGATCTCAAGGCATGGCTCAGCAACACCTGGTGAATAAGCTAATGAAAGATCTAATTGATTAGCACAAGGTTTAACAGGAAATATTTCAAGTTTACCTTGACGTGGAAATTCGTGATAATTAAGTGCGTCTTCTTTAGTAAATGAGGACATTTTATGCTCCTTTTAAAATTACAAATAAATTTCATGAATATTAACATTAATGCAAAATATAGCAAGTTTTTTAATATCTATATAATATCAATTTTTTTATAAAAAACAATTTATACAATACTTTATATCAATTTATTGAAATAATATAATTATTTAAAATTTATATGAAAAAGCAAACAAACTTTTTTCAAAAAAAATTTTATAACTTCTTTACAATCTAATTTAATTAAACTATATATAGATAACTATTTTTTAACATTTATGGAGATATATATGTCTAAATCAAAAGTTTATTTTACTGATATGCGTTGCAGAGTTGGAACCTCTCTTTTAGAGAAGCTTGATAAGCTATTAAAAAAAGCAGGAATTCAAGAAATAGATATGCAAAATAAATATGTTGCAATCAAAATTCACTTTGGCGAACCAGGAAATCTTTCTTTCCTACGTCCAAATTTTTCTAAAGTTGTGGCTGATAAAGTTAAAAGTCTTGGTGGATTGCCATTTTTAACAGATTGTAACACTCTTTATGTAGGCAGAAGAAAAGATGCTTTAGAACACATCACAGCTGCTTATGAAAATGGTTACACTCCTTTTTCTACTGGTTGTCATATTCTTATTGGCGATGGTTTAAAGGGAACTGACGATGTAGATGTGCCATTAGAAAATTGTACATATTTTAAATCTGCAAAAATTGGTAGAGCAATAATGGATGCAGATGTTTTTATTTCTCTTTCACATTTCAAAGGCCATGAAATGACTGGTTTTGGCGGTGCTATCAAGAATATTGGCATGGGTTGTGGTAGTAGGGCAGGAAAAATGGATATGCACAGTGATGGCAAACCTACTGTAGATCATAATAAATGTGTGGGCTGTAAAGTTTGTACACAATATTGTGCTCACTCTGCTATCAGTGTAAGCGAGAAAAAAGCTACTATTGATCATGACAAATGTCTTGGTTGTGGACGTTGCATGGGTGTTTGTAACTTTGATGCTATCAATGCACCATTTGATGCAAATTCAGATACTTTAAATGCTCGTATGGCTGAATACACAAAAGCTGTTATTCAAGATCGTCCGCATTTCCATATTTCTATAGTCAACCAAGTTTCGCCTTATTGCGATTGCCATGCTGAAAATGATGCTGCTTTAGTTCCTGACATTGGAATGTTCGCTTCTTTTGATCCTGTTGCACTTGATAAAGCCTGTATTGATGCTGTTAATGCTGCACCAGCTATTGGTACAAGTGCTTTAAATGATTGCGGATGTTCACATGGACAAATTGGCGATCACTTTAAAGCTGTTCATCCAACAACAAATTGGCGTTCACAATTAGAACATTCTGAAAAAATCGGTATTGGTTCAATGGATTATGAATTGATTACTATGTAAATAATTTCTAAAAGCTCAGAATACAATATTCTGAGCTTTTTTTATTTAAATTTAACGTCTATCTTTAACACCTATTTTGGGGCAAAATTCTTGCATTTCACATTCTGCACACAAAGGTTTTTTTGCATCGCAGACATGTCTACCAAACCAAACCATTTTATGGTTCACATTTCCCCATTCGCTTTCATCAAATAAATCTAGAAGATCTTTTTCCACTTGCACAGGATCAGTATTCTTTGTCAAAGCAAGTCTATAGGCTATTCTTTTGACATGTGTATCAACTGCAATACCAAGATTAATTCCAAATGCACCGCAAAGAACACAATTTGCTGTTTTTCGTCCTAATCCTGGTAATTTTACTAATTCATCCATTGTTTGAGGAACAGTTGAGTTGAAATTATTGACTAATTCTATAGCACAATTAACTATATTCTTAGCCTTGTTATGATAAAAGCCAGTTGATTTAACGTATTCTTCAACTTCTTTTATATCTGCATTTGCAAAATCTTCTACAGTTTTGAATCTTTCAAATAAGGCTGGTGTTATCTTATTTACTCTAGCATCGGTGCATTGTGCTGCGAGAACTGTTGCTACTAAAAGTTCCCAAGGCGAATTTGAATTGAGTAAAGTTTCTGGAACGGGGTAGCGTTTATTGAGTAAGTCTATTGTTTTACTTGCTTGAATTTTTTTTTCTTTTTTCGTCATAAAACAGCCCTTTAAGAATTCTTCTTACTTGAATTTTGTTGCATTTCATTTAATCTTTGTGTATCTTATAAAAGAAGAATGTAATACACTTTTAGTATAAGAAAAAGTATATCAAAGTCAAATAGACAGGGGAAAATAAAATGATTCATATTTCAGGTTCAGTTGCATACGATAGAATAATGACATATCCAGGCAAATTTGAGGAACAAATTCTTCCAGAAAAACTTCATATTCTTAATGTTTCTTTTATGGTTGATAATGTTTTAGAAAGACGTGGAGGCACAGGCGGAAATATTGCGTATAATCTCGCTTTATTAAAAGAAAAACCTATGCTCTATGCTTATGTTGGTAAAGATTTTGCTTTTTACGCTTCTGCTTTAAAAGCACTTGAGATTCCACTTGATAATATCTATATCGATGACACTACTTTTACTGCAACTTGCTATCTTACAACTGATTTAGTCTCTAATCAAATAGCTGCTTTTTCTCCTGCAGCTATGACAAATAAAGTAAATCCTGCTTTTTATCCAAAAGCAGATCCAAAAACAGATTGGGCTATTGTTTCTCCTGGCAATTTAGACGATATGCTCAATTTTACTCTGCATTTTCATGAAAATAATGTACCAACAATTTTTGATCCAGGCCAACAAATAGTTGTTATTTCAGATGAAAACATGCTTACGATGGTTAAATCATGTGCAATATTGATTGGTAATGATTATGAAATAGCCAAAATTATGAAAGCACTTAATCTAACCAAAGAACAATTATTAGACATAGTTCCTCTTGTTATCACAACTTTAGGCGAAAAAGGTTCATCTATAGAATCAAAAGAATACGCACAGCCTTATTATGTCAAACCAGCACAGCCAGATAAAGTTGTAGATCCAACAGGTTGTGGAGATGCCTATAGAGCAGGCTTAATTAAAGCTTTACATTCTGGACTTGAAATAATTGATGCAGCAAAAATTGCTACTGTAGTTGCTTCATTTTGTGTTGAACAAAATGGAACGCAAGAACATGTGTTCACTGCAAGTCAATTCTCAGAAAGATATCTAAAAACCTACAATTCAACACCATTACTTGTTTGGGAATAATTCATAAAAAGAGCTAGAAAATCTAGCTCTTTTTATTAGAAACACATTCTAGATAATTCACAATAACATTTTTATTTTACAAAACTAAAGAAGTATATTTATGAAATGGAGCATGGGATTTGCTGCTTTAATACTTTCCTTAAGCGTGCTTTTTTCACGCTTTATGGGACTTATAAGAGATAAGGTTATCTCTTGGCAATTTGGTGCAAGCAGTGAAGCTGATATTTATTTTACAGCTTTTGTCATTCCAGATTTTATCAATTATTTGATCGCTGGCGGCTATATCTCTATAACTCTTATTCCTTTTTTATCTGAAAAGTTTTTTTCTAATAATACACTGGATACGAATATATCTTCTCATGAAAATGAAAAAGACGCATGGGATTTTTTTAGTACAGTCTTTACATGGTTTGCTTTAGCTATTTCATTCTTCTGCCTCATAGCCTTTATTTTTGCCCATAAACTTGCTCCCTTGATAGCTCCAGGCTTTGATCCAGAACAAATAAAAACTTTATCTTATTATTTAAGAATTATTTTATTTGCTCAAGTATTCTTCATACTTGGAGCCTGCTTGTCTGCAATTTTATATATTAGAAAACAATTTACCGTGCCTGCACTTATCCCACTTATCTATAATGGCTTTATACTTTTATTAGGCATAGCTTTTCCTTATTTTGGCATTGCAGATAATATGTCTGGTTTTTGTTATGGGGTTTTAATAGGCGCATTTATTGGTGCTTTTTTATTGCCTTTTTATGCTGTTGCAAAAAATGGACTCACATTGAAATTTATGCTTAAACATAAGGACTTTAAGAAATTCATATTTCTAGCCTTACCCTTGATGTTGGGGCAATCTATTGTTATTTTAGACGAACAATTTATCAGAATTTTTGGTTCTATGGCTGGCGAAGGAGCTGTGAGCTTACTTAATTATGCACGAAGAATAATGCTTGTACCTGTGGGCGTAGTCGCTCAAGCTGCAGCTTTGGCTTCATTTCCATTTTTATCTGCTTTATTAGCTCAAAAAAAATACGATGATTTCAACGAAACTTTATTAAGAGCTTTACATTCTTCACTCATCTTTATTATTCCAGTCACTTTATTTATGATACTTCAAAGTGAAAATATCTTAGGAATTATCTTTGAAGGCGGGCATTTTTCAAATGAAGAAACTAAATTAGCCGCTCCATTACTTCAAATTATGCTTATATCTGTTCCTTTTTGGGCTATTCAGCAAATTGTTGGTAGAGCTTTTTATGCCTATAAAGACACGATAACACCGGCTATTATTGGAACAATTGCTACTATAGTTTGTGTTCCATTATATATTTATTTTGTGCCTCTTTATGGTGCTATTACTATTGCAAGTATGACAAGTATTTCGCTCTTTTGCTATACAGCTCTCTTGCTTATAGTATGGCAGAAAAAGAAAGATTTTTCTCTTACAGCATCTATTTGTATTGTTTGTCTTCGTTCGATAAGTATAGCAATAATTCCATTATTATTAGCTTTTTATATACCAAATTATACTTTGCAAAATTATGTTTTTTCAGATATTTATATGATGAAATGGGTATATTTTATATATTCTGGCTTTATTTTTTCTCTTTTTTGGCTTGCTTTTTGCTTTGTTTTCAATAAAAAAGACTTAATGCTTATCGCAAAGCCGATTTTAAATAAGATAATAAAAAGAAAAAAAATTCTATAAAAAAGGTTTATCATGAAAGTTGAAATTGCTAAATATGCTGGTTTTTGTATGGGGGTTGATCTTGCTTTAAAAAAGTTAGACAATGCCATAATTAACGAAGTAAATAATGTTGTAACTATAGGCCCAATCATACATAATCCGCAAGTTTTAAAAGAATACGAAGAAAAAAATGTTAAAATTCTAGAAAATATAGATGAAGTTCAACCTGACACGCATGTTATCATAAGAGCTCATGGCATACCTCAAAATGAAGAGAAGATATTAGAACAAAGATGTTCAAAAGTTATTGATGCAACATGTCCAAAAGTGAAAGCTGCTCAATTAGCTCTTTCAAAAGCAAGTAAAAAAGCTCTTGACGAACATACACAAGCTGAAGATTGCCTTCTACTTTTATACGGCGAAGAAGAGCATCCTGAGGTTAAAGGTTTAGTTTCTTATTCGCACATACCATATATTGTATTTGCAGACGAAACTGTTTTTGATGCCATTTCTTTTGATAAAAAGATTATTATTCTTGCTTCACAAACAACGCAAGACAAGAATTTGTTTTTACAATTCCATGAAAAGCTCATAAAAAAACAAATTCTCAAATTAGAAGTTTTAGACACTATTTGTGATGCCACAAAACAAAGACAAGAAGCCGTGAGAGAATTGACGCATAAAGTTGATGCTATGATTGTTGTTGGTGGAAAAAGTAGCGGAAATACAAGAAGATTAGCCGAAATTTCAAACTCTTATTCTCTTCCTACCTATCATATAGAAACAGTTGATGAACTAAAAAAGAATGTTTTAAATCCAGACTTTACCTATGGTTTAACCGCTGGGGCGTCTACACCAAGAAAATATATAGATGATGTTAAAAATTATTTAGAAAATCTTTAATTCTTGTTTTTTGTGATAAAGGTCATATCTTTTTTTTAAATGTTCTGTTATTGATTATCAGAATTTTATTTCTTGCAAAACAATTTTAAATACTCTTTGGAGCAAATATGTCTTTTTTAGAAAAGAATTTTTATAGAGGCAGAAGATTGAGGCAAAACTCACAACTTCGCTCAATTATGAAAGAAATTTCTTTGTCAAAAGAAAATCTTATCATGCCTTATTTTGTGGCAGACAATCCTGATGCTGATTTCAAAAAAGCTATAGATTCAATGCCTGGACAATTTCAATTTTCACTCAAAGCTTTTGAAAAACATCTTGAAAAAGTTGTAGATAAAGGCCTAACTTCTTTAATTTTATTTGGCATTCCACAAACAAAAGATGCTATTGCAACAAGTGGCTACAGCGATGATGGTATTATTCAAAAAGCTGTACGCATGATAAAGAATAGATGGCCTCATCTTATTGTAATAACAGATGTTTGCCTATGTGAATACACTGATCATGGCCATTGCGGCCTATTAAAAGAATCTGCTCGCAATAAAGAAATCATTGTTGATAATGACAGCACTTTAGAAATTCTTACGAAGATTGCTTTATCGCATGCAAAAGCTGGTGCAGATATCTTGGCTCCCTCTGATATGATGGACGGTAGAATCTACGCCATGAGAAAAGCTTTAGACGATGCAAGACTTGGCTATGAAAATATTCCTCTTATGTCTTATAGTGTGAAATACGCTTCTTCTTTTTATGGTCCTTTTAGAGACGCAGCAGAGTCTACTCCACAACAAGGAGACAGAAAAAGCTATCAAATGGACTATAATATACAAAAAGAAGCTTTTCGTGAAGCTCAAGCAGACATTGACGAAGGTGCGGATATTTTGATTGTAAAGCCTGCAAGTGCGTATCAAGATATTATAAAATCTTTACACGATAGATTTGATATTCCTTTAGCGGCTTATCAAGTGAGCGGAGAATATTCTATGATAAAAGCTGCTTCCATTAATGGATGGATAAATGAAGATGCTATTGTTTATGAAAGTCTTATTGGACTTAGACGCTCTGGGGCACAGTTAATTTTCTCTTATTTTACTGAAGATTTAATCATGCGAGGGCTTGTATAATGAATCATCCACATAATCATCCTCACAATAGAATGGCACAAGCAGGGCAAGGTTCTGATAGACATAGGCAAGCTCACTTTGCAAAATCTTCACATCCAATTGATTCACCAAATTGCAGACTTATAGCTTGGGAAGTGACAAGATCTTGCAATCTTGCTTGTAAACATTGTCGTGCAGAAGCTCATACAGAACCTTATGAGGGCGAACTTTCTACTACAGAAGCAAAAGCCCTTATAGACACATTTACTGAAGTTGGCAATCCAATCATAATTTTTACTGGTGGCGATCCAATGATGCGTCATGATCTATACGAATTGGGTGCTTATGCCAAAGAAAAAGGTTTACATCCTGTTCTTTCGCCAAATGGAACACTTATAACTGAAGAAAATGCAAAATTAATCAAAGAAGCTGGTTTTGCACGTTGTTCTATTTCTATTGATGGTAAGGATGCCGCTTCTCATGATGCTTTTCGTGGTGTTGAAGGAGCTTTTGAACAATCACTTAGAGGCATAGAATATTTAAAACAAGCTGGAGTTGAATTTCAAATCAATACTACAGTCACAAAGTCAAATCTTTCTTCTTTCAAAGAAATTTTCAAATTATGTGAAGATCTTGGAGCAGTTGCATGGCATATTTTCTTACTTGTTCCAATGGGCAGAGCATCTGATATACAAGAAGAAGTTATCACAGCAAAAGAATACGAAGATGTCTTGCATTGGTTTTACGATTTTAGAAAAACAACATCAATGCATTTAAAAGCAACTTGTGCGCCTCATTATTATCGAATTATGCGTCAAAGAGCTAAAGAAGAAGATGTTGCTGTAAGTCCTGAAAACTTTGGTATGGACGCGCTTACAAGAGGTTGTCTTGGTGGGATTGGTTTTTGCTTTATTTCACATGTAGGACAAGTTCAGCCTTGTGGCTATCTCACACTTGATTGTGGAAATATTAAAAAAGAGCATTTTCCAGATATTTGGAAAAATTCTACAATATTCAAACAGTTTAGAAATAAAGACGAATACGAAGGAAAATGTGGTATATGCGAATACCACAAAGTATGCGGAGGCTGTAGAGCAAGAGCATATTCTCTCAATGATAATCATCTTGCACCAGAACCTCTTTGTCTCTACGAACCAAAATTACAAAAATAATTCATAGTCACAATAAAAAAAACTAAGGATAAAAATATGGCCTTAAGAAAAATCATTGAAATAGACAAAGAAAAATGCGATGCTTGTGGAATATGCATTCCTTCTTGTGCTGAACAAGCATTAATCATTGAAGATAATGAATTAAAAATTATTGAAGATAAATTATGCGACGGTTTAGGCGCGTGTTTAAATTCATGCCCTAAAGATGCATTAAAAATCATTGAAAGAGAAGCAGATGCATACGATCATGCTGCTGTTGAAGCCTTGATAGAGGCAAAATTGAGAAATACAGCTGTTCCTGCTTCTTGCCAATCTCTTCAAGAAATCAATCTCAAACAAGAAAATATCAAAGAAGCTGTGCAGTCAATCAGCCCACAACTTAATGCACAAATAGAAACTTCATTACCATCAGCCTTAGAAAATTGGCCTGTAAAACTTTCATTAGTATCTTCAAAAGTTTCTTTTTTAAATACTGAAAAACTCACTATTGTAGCCGATTGTGCAGCTTTTGCATGTGCGTCTTTTCATAAAAGATACACAAAAGGAGCTCCTATTTTGATACTATGTCCAAGATTAGAAAACAAAGAAGCCTTAGTTGAAAAAATGGCTGAAATCTTTCGCTTGCATAGCTTCAAACAGCTTGATATCATAAGAATGGAAGTGCCGTGTTGCGTTATTCCAGATTTAATTTTAAAAGCATATAAACTTGCAGAAATTGAAGAAAAACCAACCTTCAATCTCAAGGTGATCACAAGGAAAGGACAAGAATTGATGCAAAATCCTTTTGCTCAAATCAGTAGATAGAAATAGTTATAACAAAATATTGAGGTAGACATGAAAAGTATTTATTCTCTTATTGGTAAGACAAAACTTGTGTATTTAGAGCATTTTTCAAAAGAATACCAAGCTGATATATTTGTTAAACTAGAATGTAAAAATCCCGCTTCTTCTGTCAAAGATAGGCCTGCTTTTGCTATGCTCAAGGATGCTGTTGAAAGAGGATTAATCAAAGAAAATGGCACAATTATTGAACCAACCAGCGGAAATACTGGTATTGGTTTAGCATTTGCTTCAAAATTATTCAAACTCAACACACTCTTAGTCATGCCTGAAAGCATGTCTCTTGAAAGACGCCTTTTATTGCAAGCATATGGAGCAAAACTTGTTCTTACAGATGCAAAAAAAGGCATGCAAGGAGCTGTTGATAAAGCAAAAGAATTAGTAGAACAAACTGAAAATTCTTATATGCCAGATCAATTTTCTAATCCACAATGCATAAATGCACATTACGAAACAACAGCTGTTGAAATTGATCAAGATTTAGAAAAAGAAGGACTATCTTTAGATGCTTTTATAGCTGGCGTTGGAACAGGCGGAACTATTAGCGGAGTGGGAATTTATTTCAAACAAAGAAATAAGAAAACACAAATAATTGCTGTAGAGCCGTCAACTTCTGCTGTGCTTTCAGGCGAAAAAGTTGGTGTGCATGGCATTCAAGGTATTGGAGCTGGTTTTGTTCCAGGAAATTTTAAAAGAGAAGTTGTCGATTCAATAATTAAAGTTTCAACCGAAGAAGCCATAGAATTTGGAAAACTTTTGATTGAAAAAGAGGGGATTTCATGCGGAATATCAGCAGGAGCTAATATAGCTGCTGTTGTTAAATACGCAAAAAATCTACCAAAATCAAATAGAAAAAAATGTTTACTTACAATTATACCAGATTCTATTGAAAAGTATTTAAGCACGAAATTAGTGCAAGATTAAGAGGGAAAAATGGATATAAAATTAAAAAGAATGCCTATAATAGATACTATTACAGACGAATTATGCTCAGAAGGCCTTTTAGAAGGTGTTTTGCATACAACATTATGTAATTCGGCTATGCCATCTATAGATAAATTAGTTGAAATAATGCAAAGACTTAGAGCTGTTCTCTTTCCAGGTTTTTTTGGTACGTCAAATGTTAATCAAGAATCCATACGTTATCATATTTCTGCAAATTTAGATTCTATCTATCGTTTACTTCGCGAACAAATCATTCGTGGAAGCTGTTTTGCTTGTGCTGATATTGAAGAACTATGTAAAGGTTGTGATGGAGATTCACATGATTTAGCTATGGAATTTCTTTCTAAATTGCCTGAAATAAGAAGACTTCTAGCGTCTGATGCAAAGGCTGCTTATGAAGGTGATCCAGCGGCTACATCAACTGGCGAAGCTATTTTTTGTTATCCTTCTATGACTGCAATGACTTATCATAGAATCGCACATGAAATGTATAAATTAAAAATACCATTAATCCCTAGAATTATATCAGAAATGTCACATAGTAAGACGGGTATTGATATTCATCCAGGTGCTACTATAGACGAAGAATTCTTTATAGATCATGGAACTGGAGTTGTTATTGGCGAAACTTGTATTATTGGTAAATCATGCCGTATTTATCAAGGTGTTACGCTTGGAGCTCTTTCATTTCCAAAAACTGATGAAGGCATCTTAGTCAAGGGCAATGCAAGGCATCCAATTTTAGAAGATAAAGTTATTGTTTATGCAGGTGCAACAATTCTAGGCAGAGTTACAATTGGTTCTGAAAGTATTGTTGGTGCAAATATGTGGGTGACTGAAAGTGTTCCACCACATACAAAGATTTTAAAGAAAAATTAATAAAAATAATTAAGCAATTTTTACTAAAGAATGTATAAAGTCTTTTGAGAATTTATATAGACTTTTAGCAAAAAAAATTGCTTTTTTTATTTCTTTTTTTTTGCATTTTATCTCTAATACTTATCATGATATTCTTTTGTATTTTTGCAGTCTTTTTCATATAAAATTCTAAAAAAATACTATAATAAATGAGATATTTTTTTCTATAAAAATTAATTTTCTAAAAGTAAAATACAAGGCAGTTTTATAAATTTTTTTTACCTATAATTATAGATACTTACACTTTTTTATGACTAATTCATAAAGTAATATAGACTTATTCTATAGAATTTAGTATAAATGCATAGAATAAATCCGTAAAATTTTTCGATTAAATAACTTGACTTTCATGCTTTTATGTTTAAATTCTATTAAAATATTTAGATGAGGTTGATATGCCAAATACATATAATAAGAATGGAAAAATGCAACAGGAAAACAATCCTGAAATGAATGATATAGAAAAAGATCAAAATGAACATCAAATTTCAGACGAAGAAATGATTGACCAAGTAAATGAAGCAGAGCTAAATCAAGACGAACAATCTTCACATGATGAAGATTTCTGCTCTTATTGTCAAAGCACAAGAAAAGAAAATTCTGAAATGAAAATTCGTTTTTTAGCTGAAATGGATAATTTCAAAAAACGTATGCAAAGAGAAAAAGAAGAAAATGCAAAATACGCTTCTGAAAATGTATTGCAAGATATTATTCCAGCTTTAGACAATCTTGATCTTGCTTTGCAATATGCTAATAATGATGCATGTAAAGACATTATTATGGGCATTCAAATGACAAGAAAGCTCTTGTTAGATTCATTAAAAAATCATGGTTTAGAACAAATCAATGCAGAAAAAGTCGAATTTGATCCAAATCTACACGAAGCTGTAGGGCAAGAAGAAAGTGATGAAGTTGCACCTCAATATGTCATCAAAACTCTTCAAAAAGGCTATACATTAAAAGACAGATTACTCAGACCAGCTAAGGTTATTGTAAGTAAATAATAATTTTACAACACAACATCTTGTTTTTATAGACTAAAATATCCTCTTTATTATTTTTGATAAAGAGGATATATTTTAATAAAAGATATAAAATTGAGTAAAAATATGACTAAAGTAACACTTTTAGATGTACAAAATAATAAGGCTGAAATTCCTATTCCTATACATAGAGTGGGGGTTAAAAAAGTTCAAATTCCTCTGATAATAAAGGATAAAGAACTTGGTAAGCAACATACAATAGCTGAAGTTGATATGGCTGTTGATCTTCCTGCTGAATTTAAAGGCACACATATGAGCCGCTTTTTAGAGGCTTTAGAAGATTTTAGAGAACAGAATCCTGATGGTTTAAGCTATACTAATATGAAAGTATTTTTAGAAAATGTTCGAGTAAAACTACAAGCATATTCTTCTTATATAAAACTTTCTTTTCCTTATTTTTGCTCTAGACAAGCTCCTGTTTCAAAAGCAAGTGCCCCTGTTTCTTATAAATGTGCCTTCATAGGCGAACATAATGCCGATGGACAGACTAAATTTCAGCTTGAAATTGAAGTTCCAGTAACAACAGTGTGTCCTTGTTCAAAAGCTATAAGTGCTTATGGTGCACACGGACAAAGAACTTATATAAAACTCAATGTAGAGATGAGAAAATTTAATTGGATTGAAGATTTCATCACATTAGCAAATGAAAGTGGTTCTGCTCCTATCTATACATTAATTAAAAGATCTGATGAAAAAGCGGTGACAGAACAGGCTTTTGAAAATCCTACCTTTGTTGAAGATGTTGTGAGAAATCTTGCTCAAAAACTCAACCAATTACCAGATATCATTAAATACACCATTGAAGCAGAAAGCCATGAATCTATTCATCCGCATAATGCTTTTGCCGTTGTTATCTCATAATTTTATTTTAATTCATTGTTGTAAGGATGAAATATGCAAAAATTATCTTTTGAAGAAGCTATTTTAGAAAATTCCTATCTTACTCTAGATATAAGAGAGCAAATAGAAATAGGCTCTTATCTTGAACTCAATGAAATAAAACATTTTCAATTAATAGGCTACAGAATTGAAATGGTAGAGAATCATCATATTTCATTACCTTTTTTTAAATGCATTAAAGATGTAGAAAAAGGCGAATATAATGTTACATTTTCAAAAAAAGGTTATAGTCTTGCAATTATAACACTTTCAGATAAAGGCTATAGAAATGAAAGAGAGGATACTAGTAGCATTTACATAAAACAAATGCTTGAAAATTCACTTGAACTTTCATATGTTTCTACACATTTACTTCCTGACAATCCTTCAAGATTACAAGCTCTTAGCTTGCATCTAGCCTATGAAGAAGGCTATGATATTATAGTTACAACAGGCGGAACAGGAATAGCACCAAGCGATTTAACTCCAGAAGCTCTCATTCCTTTGCTCACAAGACGATTTCATGGTTTTGAGCAGGCTATGATGATGGCCTCCTTTACAAAAACTCCAAATGCCTTGATTTCAAGAGCCTTTGTTGGAACAATGAAGCAAAGCTTTGTGATAGCTTTACAAGGCAGTCCAAAAGCTGTAAAAGAAAATTTAGAAACTATTTTACCTTCACTTCCACACACTTTAGAAAAACTGAAAGGCTCTAAAGAAGATTGTGCACGCGATTAATAGCTAAAATTTATGTAAAATTTAAAACTTGACCTCTTAATGTATAAGTTCTATATTCTAATAACTCATTTTCACTAATTTAAAGGACATCCATGAAAGAAAAAACATTTAAATATTCAACTCTTGCCACAGTAGAAAAAGCAAAACTTATCAAAAATATTCTTATCGAACAAAAAAGTAAAGATATCAAATTACTTGATATAAGTGCACAATCACAAATGACTGATATGGTTATAATTCTTTCTGCTGGCAGCCTAAGACATGCTAAGGCTTTAGCTGATAAAATTGCAGAAATTGCAAAGAAAGAAAATTTTGAATTTCTACATACAGAAGGTTATGAATCAGCACAATGGATTTTAGTTGATATGAATGACTTTGTTGTGCATATTTTTCAAGAAGAAGCTAGATCCCTTTATGATTTAGAAGGTTTATGGCACGAAGCTAAAGAAGTTGCCTAATTAATTGATTTTTATAAAATTATTTGAGGTTTACTATGTGTGACAAAACAAAATCTACATTCATTATAGCTTTATTTTTATTTTTTGGACTGTATGTAATTGCTTCTAAAGTTTCATCCTCTTATTACGATGCTCATGAATTAGATAGAAGTATTGCTGTGACTGGTTTTAGCGAAAGAACTGTTAAAGCCGACAGTGTTTTTTGGCCTATTTCTTTTGTTGTTAAAGGTAATAATTTAAAACAAAGTGCATTAAAAATGCAAGAAGATGCTAAAATAATAAATGAATTCCTTCTCGCTAATGGTATTAGTGAAAATGAAATTACTGTTTTACAAGCAAATGTTCAATACCAAACAGAAAATAATCTAATGAGAAAAGGTATGCTTCAAATGCAAGCTGATAGTTTCTCAATTGAAAATTCTTTTTTATCTGAATCAAATTCTTTATCTGATGATTTAATTTTAACACAAAGTCCAGAAAAAGAAACTATACCAGCAAATACTTCTGTAAATAAAGAAGATGAAAAAGAAAATGCTGACAATACAGAAGATTCAGAAGAAGAAAAGAAAGAAGACGAAAATAAAGATATTTATATCATTTCAAACACTATAGTTATACGTTCTGAAAAAGTAGACTTAGTGAGAGAACTTTCTTATTCTATAAATGAACTTTTAACTAAGAATATCAATATTTCAAATCAATATAATTATGGACAAATAGAATATAATTTCAATAAATTAGATCCTATTAAACAAGAAATGCTCAAAGAAGCAAGTAAGAAAGCTTTTGAATTGGCAAAGAATTTTGCTATAGATTCAAATTCTGAACTTGGTAGAGTAAAAAAAGCAAGACAAGGCGATTTCAATATTCAAACACCGAATAGATACGAAGAATATATTAAGAAAATTCGTGTCGAAAACCAAGTTGAATACTATTTAGTTGATTAATAAAAATATCATAAAAATAAGAGCCCTTAGGGGCTCTTTTTTTTGTGTAAAATTTTATTTAAACCTTACCATATCAGACACAGTTCTAATTGATTTCACGCCTGCAAAGATAATATTATTATCTTCTGAAATGATTTCTGTGAATGCCGTCATAACAGCTTCTAAATCCCATGCTATAAAGTCTATGAATGAATGGCCAAAACCAAAGGCAGATCCGTAGACAAAATGATCATTATTCAATTTTTCGTGTAATTTTGAATTTATAATTGCTAAATGCTGTATATCGTCTTCTATGCTTGAATAATTAAACTTTATTATAAACATACCAATAAATGCACCACAAGAATGATATTCTTGAGCAATTTCATCGCCTATGCCTTGTATAAAAGAATTGATAATACGCGGTATTGTTGTTTTACCAAAAGATCTAAAGGATTGAATCTTACCCTGTACTGCAGTGTATTTTTCTGGCAATTGATAGTCTATAGTGCTTTTAAATAAATTTTCTGGCAAAGAATGTTTTTCCCAGTCTAAATCTGTCATCCCTGATGAAAAATTAATCACTATATCCTTGTCTTCTTCAGTTTTAAGACTTTTTGAAATTACTTTTTTATCTTTAATTAATTCGTATGAAAAAGGGGATTCTTTAATGCTAATGTCTAAGGTTATAGAAGATTTAATTAAATCTGGCAATTGATCAAGTGTGATATAGGTATTAAAGTCAGTATTACTTATATCAGTTTCTTCAATAAATTTAATATAGCGAACTTCACCTAAAACTTGTTCTGTTAAAATATAGGCTATTTCATAAGAAGACTTATATTCTTCTGCTGTGGAATATTCTAAACATTTGTGATAAAGGTATATTTTAAAAGAATTTTTCTTAAGTTTTCTCACAAGAACATGCACATCTTTTGGACTTAAAGAATATCCATCAACATCAATGCTGTATTCTTTCTTACTTTCTTGCCTACCAATAAATAATTTCCAATACTTATTTAAAGCTAAAGGCATTTTACTTTTAAAATAGATATATGCAGGAAAAATTGAATCATCAAGATCAGAACTTAAAGTAAGTTCCCATTTTCCCTTATTAAAATTAAGACCAAAACTAGGTTCAACAAAAAGAGGAGAGAGTATTTCTTTGAATTTTGACAAAACTATTTCACTTTCTTCTTTATCACTAATTGCAGAAAGTAAGTTTAACAATGTTTTTTCTTCGTTAAGAAAATGATTCCATACTTTTTCAACTCTAAATTTAAATGGTTCAGCAAAAAAAGGATAGTTCATATTTTGATTTATAATATCAATATATTCTTTAATTTCTTCTTTTTCGCTTTCATGTTCCTCTGTGCTTTCTAAATAGTTGTTAAAATAGGATAAAGCTAAATCATCTCTATCCAAATAATAGCATGAATAAGCAATTCGATAATTCCATAAAGGTAGATCCTTACATTTATTTTCTAAGGATTTAAGTATATCAAATGCTTTTTGATATTTTTGTACATTATTATAAGCACGTGCAAGCATAGAAGACAAAAGCACGTCAAATTTCTCTTTAGGTAGCTTTTCAAGCGTTTCTATTATGATTTGATGTTCATTATTTTTATGAAAGACTTCTAATTCCTTAACTAGAGCATCTTTTGCTAAAGAATCAATATAATTCACAATATTTTTATAATTAAGATCATGAATCAAGTAGTCGTGTTTTTTATTTACTGCCATAAAAAGCCCCAATGAAAAAGATTGCTTCAAACAATAGAACCAAAAATTCAATAATAAAGGCAAAGGGAATCGAGAAAGTGAGAATAAAACAGTAAACTAAATAATTAAATTATGATTATATCATATAGTTTTTTTTCACAAAGTACAATAGATTTCACTAAAAAAAGAAATATTTCTACGAAAAATTAATATAAGGCTTCAAATTTCTTAACACAATTTTTACATTGTTCTAATGTTTTGCCATCTTCATGTGCTTGACGAAAAGCTTTGAAATTTTCATTTTGCCATATATCTAATATGTTATTTTCATTGACATTTCCAAAAGAAATATGTGTAGAATTTTTACCAGGAACATTTAAATAAATACAAGGTGAAATAAGACCATCTGCATCCACGTATAATGATTTTTGAATATTTTCTCTACAAATAGCACTTGGAATTTGGCTTGGAAGTGCGTAATAAATTTCTTGCTCTTGACTTTTAGCTTCCTTACTTATTTTTGAGAGCATTTCTTTTGATTTTTCTATAATATCAATATCTTGAGGTGTTATTGCTAGGCTTGCAAAACTATCATCTGGCAAATAATCTAAAGTGCTTATTATAGTTTCATGAATTTCTAATTCTTTCATTAATTGTGGTAATTTATACACAGCATCAAGTCTATCAGCAAGAAGAATATAGGCAAGATGTATTTCTAAATGTACAGCCATTTTTTCTTTTCTTATTTTTTGTAAATTTAATATTGCATTATAAACATCTTGAAAGTCAGCTTTTTTTCTTACACTATTTGATTCTTGATCTGTTCCAGCCAATGAAAAAGCAAGAATATCTATTCCACTTTTAATTATTTTTAATGCCTTTTCCTCATTAAACAAAAGGCCGCAACTTGTTGTAGAAACTTGGCAACCAGCTTTTCTTGCAAGCGCAACAAATTCAAAAAAATGCGGATTGAGTAAAGGTTCGCCCCAGCCTTGTAAATGTACTCTTGTAGTAAGTTTGAGTAGTGGCCATAGATTTGCAAATGTATGTGCTTGCATGTGGCGTGAATTCCATTCATCTGCCATTGTCGTGTGGGGGCAATAAGTGCATTTTGCACTGCAATATGAAGTAACTTCAACTTGAATACAGTCAAAAATTCTTTTTTGCCCAAAAACAACTTCTTTGAATAATTCTAATAAGCTAGCGTCTTTAAAAGCCGGATGTTTAAAAACATCTTTATAATCAGAAGAAATTGGAAAAAGAGTATTCATATATATATCCTAATTTATAAACAAAGAAAACCAAGATTTCTTGTCTTCTACTTTCCATTTAGTTTGTATAAAGGGTAAAGAGGGTTGAGCATTCCATTTTTTTTTGAAAAATCTTATTCCATCATTTATGCCAAGTCCAAGATTACATTTTGTATAGGCTCTTGCTTCTGCTTCTTTGAACAAATCAAATAATAAAGCATCGGCAATACCGCAGGGAAGATTTCTTCTTTCTTCTTGCCTAAATGCAAACATATAAAAAGCAGTAGTAAAAGATGAAAAATCAGCTAAAGTAAAGCCTAAAAGCTCTTTATTTGTTTTTGAATAAGCTGATATTAGCAGAGCTTCTTCAGTGTTTATGAGATAATTTTCTAATTTTTGAACTATAGTACAAAGTCCTATTTCCATAGATTTTCTTCTAATATAGCTCAGCATTATTTCATGGTGTTCAGAAGTCCATGAATTTTTTCCACTGCTATGATCAATATATATTTCGTTTTCAGCACGAACAAGCATATTTTTTACTTTATCTTTAATTTTTGTCAAAGGTAAATCAACAAACCAATAAGCATCTTGAGATGAGCAAAGAGCATGTTCTGGTGCAATAGAAGGTCTTATTGGGGCAAGAACTGTTATTTCATCAAAATTATTTTGTTGAAGTTTTTGATTAAGACTTTCGTCTAAATTTGCTGTATTATTAGGGTCTTGTAAATTATATCCTATAAAAATCAATTGTCGTCCATTTTTATGAAAAACATAATCATTAATAAGTTCACTTTCTACATTTGAAACTGAATAAACATAGGATAAGAGATGTTCAGGAACATAGGCTTGTGAATTGATAATCATTTTTGCTTGTGAACTATTCATATTTGACTCGATTAAATATAAGAAAGTTTACGGACTTCAAATCCATCTTCTTTAAGCATATTTTGAAGATTTAGCATATGTGCTGTACCTACAAAAACAGCGGCTCCTCCAGCTTCCATAAAGGGACGCATTCTTTGTCTAAATCTTTCATCTCGCATGGAAATTATTGTCTTTGTGCGAGTTGGAAATTCAGCACTAGTTCCCATTACACCCATCAAATCGCCTGCTAAATAGGATTTTACATTTGCTTTTATCATTGAAGGCCATTTGTCACAATTTTGAAAGTATTTTACTACTCTTTGTGGCGGTACTGAATTAAGAGAAGCAAGTTGTTCTTCTAAACTTTCCATGGCAACTACAGTTTTTCCCATATCATGAGCAAGATGCCAGCCTTCCATATCAACTGATTGACGCCAGCCATTGCGTTCTAAATAAGTTGTCCACAGTGTAAAAAGGGCAGTCCAAGCTCTTGTATTTTTTAAATACCATTCAATATCTAGTTTATTTTTAGATTCCATATTCAGTAATTTATAGAAAAAACCTTCTTTTCCATTCACCATTATAGTCAATTTTTCAATTTCTTCTTTTGTAAAAAATTGAAATAATGGTTGATGTTCTTCATTTATATCTCTACCGTTTTCACTGACTAGTTTTAAAGTATCACTGTCTAAGGGACCTTCAAATAAAACTGTATCTACCTGATTAAATAATCTTTTAAAGGAATTTTCAAAAGAATAACAAAAGAAATGTGCAGAACCACCAATCCAAGAAATCTTATTATTTTTTTTCACTTCCCAAATCATCGCATAATTTTTTTGTTTTGGAAGTTGAGCAAACATTTCATGTTTTGACTTACCTATAAAGTCAAATATTTCTTGGGCTTGCTCCTTATCTGTTAAGGTATTTAAAATAGTTTGAGTATGGTATTTAAGGCCATCTTGGGCTGTATCTTCTTTCCAAGATGCCATGACAAATGATTGTGCTTTTTGTGCATTCCATTTTAATTTGAATTTCTTTATTCCCTCGTTGACACCGAGTCCAAGATGAATATATTTCTTGTTTTTCTCTTCTGAAATTTTAATCATCTGTTCAAAGAGTAAATCATGTGCATGAGGTGAATAAAATGATTTTGAATGTGCACCTAGAATGTATGAAGTGAAATCGTGAGCAGCAAAATCTAACAAGAGCGTAGCAACAAGTCTATTTTCTGCATCCCATGCATTTAACAGATAAAGTTCAGATATATTTTGCGTAAAAAGATATTGCGTTGAAGAAAACAATGTACGCACTTTTTCATTCAATGGTACGCGAGACATAAATTCTGTAAAAAGTCTTTTATGTTGGGCTGTGAATGTTGTTCCAAGTTCAACTCTAAGCTTTTCTTTGGCTTTTTGTATTGGATTTTTCAGTTTTCTTGGTATTTCTGCTGGAAGAGGCAGAATATAAAAATCGTCTTTTTCTTCTATATGTTTTTCTAAAACTTTAGGCAAAAAAGGGGCTACTGTATAACAATTTATCGCTTGAACAGCCTTTACAGCTTTGTCCTTGGCTTGAAGAAAATCATTGTCGTTATATTCGCCTTTGAGAGGATAGCCTATGATAGTGAGCCAATTATTTGCTGAAAAGCAAAGATAATTGTCTTGTAGAAAAAAAGAGCCGCCTGAAACTGCTTGCATAAAATAAAGTGAATGTTCAGGAACATTTGCGAGTTTCAAAATTTCAGATTCTTGCATAAGTATTCTCACTTTCTTACAGCTAACTTGTGAATTATATAACATATATTTATTTAGATAACAAGAGATCATTTTATATTAAAAAAATGTTATATGCTAATTTTGTCATAAATTTGTAATTTTTTAAGAGATTAGATGTATACTATATGTTTTTTTTAATATAATTTCAAAAATTATTTTATTTTTCAATATTGACATAAAAATAAAAAGAAGAAAGAATAGTATATCAATTGGGAAATAGGTTTTTTATGTCATTAGATTATATAAAATTTGAGGATAAAGATTGGCTTTATCATACAAATGGCGAAAATGTTCGTTATTCACTTGGCGAAAAAGGTGAAAGAGGGGAGAATCCTCTTATTTGTTTTGGTATAAATCCAAGCACAGCAAAACCAAATGCCTTAGATAATACATTAAAGCAAGTTCAAGCACGTGCTAAAAACAATAATTATGACGGCTGGATTATGTTTAATCTCTATCCATTAAGAGCGACTGATCCAAAACAATTACCAATATCAATGGATAAGCAAATTCACGAGGAAAATAGAGCGTGTATTTCTCATATTTTATCGCATTTTTCACATCTTGATGTTTGGTGTGCGTGGGGTAGTATCATACATATGCGTGCTTATTTGCCTCATTGCTTACAAGACATACATCAATGCATTAAATCATATAATCTCAACTATATAACTCTTGAAAACAGCCTTTGCAAAAATGGTGATCCTGGACATCCACTTTACAAAAGAAAAGACTTGAAATTTGTAAAATTTGATATGGAAAAGTATTTATTAAATTTTAAATAATTTGCTTTGCCTTTATTGAATTTATGCATTTTTATTTGTACATTTTGTTTGTAATTCAAATGGCATACGATCTTTATTTATAACTTTTTCTAAAACATCTGAAATAATAAGTATCTGATCATTTTCAATTATATTGTTTTTGTTTATTTCTTTATGTGCTTCTTCTAATGTAAAATCAGGATAATAAGTGCAAAGAAATTTACCATTTTCTACGACTATAAGTTCAGCATTTTTAATTTTATTTATATTGATTTTACCAACTTCAATATAAACCATTGTTTTGATCTCATTATTATCTTTATATAAATAAAAACCTTGATCTATAGCATAAAACAAATTATTTTCTTTCACAATAGCATATAGTTGAGTCAATTGTTTCCAATAATGCGAAAGGTTGTAATTGCCTGCAAGCAATGAATACGATAAAGGTAAGCAGATAAAATATCTTGTTTTAAATTCTCTTAAATATTCTTTAGTTTCAAATGAATATTTTTCATTTTCTTTAATATATTCTGATGTACGATCAAGAAAATAAAGAGCTTTTTTTAAATTCTGCATTGTTTTTTTAATGCCTAACTTTGCTTCTAGAGTAAAATTTTCAATATCAATACCGTCTTCTTTAAAGTATTTTTTCAATTCTTTTAAAGGCATTCCAAGTTCAATCGCTAATTGTATGATATCAATAAAAATCATTTGATTTTTAGTATAGTATCTATAACCTGTTTCTTCATTGATATAGGCTGGAATAAGTATACCAATTTCATCATAATATCTTAAAGAAGTATGACTAACATCTTTTATTTTAGACACTTCGCCAATAGATAAATATTTTTTCATAAGTACTCCAAATAAAACTTGACTCTCATATAATGTGATACTTTATCCTAGTATAAAGTAAGATGAACTTTTTAGAAAGTAAAATTTTTCTAATTTAATAAAACAAAAGGTTTACTCTATGATTGATACAATTGATTTAAAATCTATTTTAAAATTTACACTTCCTTCTATTGCCGCTATGGTTTTTATGGGTGTTTATGTTATGGTTGATGGTTATTTTGTATCTAATTTTATAGGAATAACAGCTCTATCAGCTTTAAATATTGCTTTCCCAGCAATGAGTATCTTTTTTGCAATTGGAACTATGCTTGGAACTGGTGGTAATGCAGTTTGTGCTACTTTGCTTGGCGAAGGAAAAAAAGAAGAAGCAAAACAAAAGATGACGCTTTTTATAGTAAGTGGATTTTTGATTGGTTTATGTATCACATTTATAACACTTTTCTTTATGGATGAAATCCTACTTTTCTTAGGAGCCAATGATGAAACTTTTAAATATGCATATGACTATCTATTTTATATAGCAATATTTGCACCTTGTGCTATTGTTCAAATTATCATTGAAAATGCTATGATTGCATCTGGTAAACCAAAACTTTCTTTTATTACAGTTCTTTCTGGCGGATTCACAAATATTATTTTAGATTATGTCTTTATTAAAATGGATATGGGTATGAGCGGCATTAGTCTTGCAACTGCATTAGGATTTTTTGTTCCTTGCTTTATTGGCCTTATATTCTTTTCAACAAATAAAGCTTCAAAAAGTCTTCATTTTGTAAGTTTTAAATTCGATATAAATGCTTTATTAAAAGCTTGTGGAAATGGCTCGTCAGAGATGGTATCCATGCTTGCAACTTCTATTATAACATATTTATTTAACATAACAATGCTTAATCTAGTCGGCAATACAGGTGTTTCAGCTATAGCTGTTATATTATACGCTCAAGTTTTAATAAATTCACTCTTTATAGGCTATACAATGGGCATTTCGCCTGTAATAAGTTTTAATTTTGGCGAAAGAAATGAAAGAAAACTTGCTAAACTCTTTGAATTAAATATAAAATTTATTCTTTCTGTTTCTATAATTTTATTTGTCTTTGCCTTGTTGATAGGAGACAAAATTGTTTCTGTTTTTGCAAAAGCTGGGACAGAAACATATGATCTTGCAAGCCATGGTTTATTAATCTTTTCTATTTCATTTCTGTTTGCTGGCCTTAATATTTTCGCTTCAGGTATGTTTACAGCATATTCAAACGGAAAAATTTCTGCCTTCATCTCTTTTTTACGTACTTTCTTCTTTATAGCTGTATGCTTGCTTATACTTCCTCAGATTATCGGTATAAATGGCGTATGGCTAGCTGTTCCAATTGCAGAATGCCTATCTTTATTAGCTTCATTATATTTTATTTATAAGTCAAGATTTATATATCTTTATGCTCCTCTAAAAAACAAAATTGTATGAAGTTAAAATGTGATTTATAAAACTATGATAACACATAGAATTCGATGTAAATTTTTATCTTTACAATTTATATAAAGTAAAACTATAATAATTTAATTATAAACTCTTTATGCTATAGCTTATTGAAGACTGAAGATGACTGTTAATATATTGTTTTCTCAAAAAAGGGTTGATATTTATGCAACATTCATTGCATTTCTCAATTATATCCTTTTGGAATACATTTGAAACTTAAAAAGGAATTGACTATGAATATAGGGCCTTATACATATAAAGAATTTAAACAATTAGCAGAAAATTTCCATGGATATGCTGCTCCAGGACTTCTTATTGGCGGCTACATGGTAGAAAAAGCAAAATCATTGCTCCCTGAAGGAACTTTATTTGAAGCCGTTGTAGAAACAGCAAAATGTTTGCCAGATGCTGTGCAGCTTCTCACTCTTTGTTCAACTGGAAATATGCGAGTAAAGATCGAAAACTTAGGACGTTACGCTCTTTCTTTAGGAGATAAATACACAGGAGAAGGCGTTAGAGTCAGTATTGATTGTGAAGCTATGAAAAATTATCCTGAAATTTATTCTTGGTTTTTTAAAACAAAGGCAAAGAAAGATCAGGACACAAAGCTTTTAGAAGAAGAAATAGAAAGAGCAGGGGACTCTATTTTAAAATATGAATATGTGACAGTAAAAAAATCTTTTCTTGGTCATAAACATATGGATGCAATTGGTATTTGCCCTTTATGTTCCGAAGCTTATCCTATTAATGATGGCCCTATTTGTCGTGGTTGTCAGGGCGAAGCTCCTTATATTGTAATAAGAAAAAAGGATAAAGAAAACTGCAATCAAAAAATCTCTTCTCCTTCTTCTGAAACAGTAAAAAATGCAAAAGAATCAAATGAACTGCCAGCTGGTATTAAAATTGTGCCCCTTGAAGAAGCAGTTGATAAAGTTGTGGTTCATGATATGACGCGAATAGAGCCAAATTCTTTCAAAGGCCCAGAATTTAAAGCAGGACAACGTATTAGTGTTGGAGATGTTTGCAGACTACAACAAATGGGGCGTTTCCATGTCGCTATTCAAGATGATGATGCACAGCTTGAAGACAGCAATGTAATACATGAAAATATAGTAGCAGAAAATTTTGCAAGACGTATGTCAGGAAAACATATTAGCTATGACTTGCCTCCAAAAGAAGGAAAGATAGATTTAAAGGCTGATGTCAGCGGAGTGCTTACAGTTGACTATAAACGACTAGAACAATTCAATATGGTTCCAGATGTTATGGCAGCTTCTAGGCAAAATGGTATCTTAGTAAAAGAGGGAAGTAAGATAGCTGGAACACGCGCGATACCATTATTCTTAGAAAAAAAATATTATAATAAAGCATTAGAAATTTTATCTGATAAAGCATTATTCTCTATTAATCCATTAAGAGAATCAAATGTTGGGCTTTTAGTTACAGGAACAGAAGTATTTCAAGGTATTATAGAAGATAAATTCATCCCAATTATTACAGCTAAAGTGACTGCCCTTAATTCAAAAGTAATAGCAAGTCGAATTGCTCCTGACGATAAAGAAATGATGTCAAGGGCGATACTTGAATTACGTGAAGCAGGAGCAGATCTTCTTATTACAACTGGTGGCTTATCAGTTGATCCTGACGATGTGACACAGTCTGTCCTTCTTGAAAATGGTCTCACTAACGTGCTATACGGCATGCCAGTTTTACCTGGTGCAATGAGTTTAATTGGTTATATACCCGAAAAAGGTGATTTAAAAGCTATGCAAGTAATAGGCGTTCCGGCTTGTGCTCTTTTTGCAAAAACTACTTTCTTTGATTTGATTCTACCAAGAGTATTGGCAAATTGTGAAATCACAAGAGCAGACTTAGCAAGAATGGGCGAGGGAGGCTTTTGTATGGCTTGTCATACATGCACATGGCCAAAATGCTTCTTTGGTAAATAGATTTGGGCAAAGAATAGTGGCAAATAGATTTAAGACGTTATATACTTATAGTTAACTATTTAAAATAAAACAAATAGATGATGTCTCTTCTATTGATAGATTTATAAAAGTAATAAATTTACCAATTATCTTTCTCTATATAATTGAAAACTACAGATTAAGAGTTTGTATTCTCTGTGCATAGTTTCTAAATTTGCAGATTCCCCAAAAAAAACTTTTACTTGAAATAAATTACTCGAAAAAATTCAGCAAAAATGGACTTTGGCTGTCCATGAAAAAAAAGTTTACCCTGTCTTTGGTTAAGAATCTAGTAAGGCAGATTTTCCCCACAAAAAAAGGTTACGATTTTCATCGTAACCTCTTGATATTCTAGGTTGCGGGGACAGGATTTGAACATATGACCTTCGGGTTATGAGCCTATTTTTATTGAATTTTATCTAATTTTATGGGTTTTGATTTTGCTTTATTTGCTTTTATTTTCAGTAGTTTATATTGTTTTTGACTTTTATCTTCTTTATCAAAAGTTGACAAAATTTTATAACTAGGTTAGGAATAGGTTAGGACGGAAGAGGAAGAAAAACACTGATGAATAGCTACTATTCAAAAATAGTATATCATAGTTTTTTATAAAAATCTACAATCCTAACTATCTTTTTATAAGTGAGTTTATTATGGCAAGTAAATATAAAAGATACCACCCTCAAAAATGGGTTGGCGTATATGTGTATGCACTTGATGAACTATTCAAAGGAAAAGCCGACCTCTGTTTTGTGATTAATTTTAAGATTGGCAAACGTCTTGTTTGGGAAAAAGTAGGCAAACTTTCAGAAGGATACAGCGCACAAGTTGCAAGCGAAATCCGTGCTGAAAGAGTGAAAGCTGTTCGTCACGGCGAAACTGTAAAAACAGCAAAAGAAATTCGTGAAGAGAAAAACCAAAAGGATAAAACCTTTGCTGAAATCGCTGAAACTTATTTTGAAGTGAAAGGAAAAGATCTTAAAGGCTTTATAACGGACTATAACCGTTTCAAAAACTACCTTTCTCCTATCTTGGGCAACTATAGAGTATCTGAAATAAATCCACAGCATATTGAGCTAGTAAATAAAGCCTTTGCAGATAGAAAACCTGCTACTTTATGGAATGCGCTTGAGCTTGTACGTCGTATTATCAATTTTGGCTATAAAACAAATCGTGCTCCTGCATTACCATTTGTGATTGAAATGCCGAAAAAAGATAATGAAGTGATTGAATACCTTACTCCTGAACAAACACAGAGATTTTTAGACACTGCACGTTCATGGGAAGCGAAAGACGTTGCTAATATGCTCTTACTTGCTTTTTTTACAGGCATGAGAAGAGGCGAAATGTTCAAGCTTATTGATGAAGATATTGATCATCACATGAAACTTATAAAAATCAGAAGTCCAAAAGGTGGAAAGACAATGTCAATTGGAATGAGCCAACTTGCTGAGGGAATTATCCTCGAGCAAATTGAGTGGCGAAACAAACATTATCCTGATAGTGAATTTATCTTCCCTGGCAAGCATGGCGGACAAAGAGTGGATTGCTCTTCTGTTGATAGATTTAAAAAAGCGGCAGATTTGCCTGTAAAGTTTCGCCCATTCCACGGACTTCGCCACCACTTTGCAGTGACTTTAGCAAATAGCGGAAAATTTACACTTGATATGATTTCAGAAATGCTCACACATAAAGACGCAAGCTTTACAAAAAAGAAATACGCACAATTCTTGCCCGAAGCTTTATCAGCTGCATCTAATACTGCTGCTGATATCTTGATGGGGAAGGTTGAGAAATAACAAGAAGTTATAGCAAATAAATCATCTCCATTTTTGTAATCGCCTAATTACTCTAAATACATTGATAGGTTTAGAAACTTTATTATGATAAGAAGATTTTGTATATTGTGTAATTTTAGATATTTGAGGAGTGTTTTGTTTTACATTAGTAATATGTTCTTCTATGATTTCAAGATTTTCTCCATTTTTAACACCTTCTTGAAGAACTTCCATCACTTTTTGCTTGTTCAAGTAATGTGCATTAGAAGCAGAGCCAAGAATATTATTAACTACATTTTTCACGTCAAACGCATAACAGACAAAAGTATTCTCTGGAATATTACTGATTTCTTTCATTTCACAGTTACCATAAAAAACAATTATTGAATAAAAAGGTATATTTCCTATTCCCTCGAGTTGAGATTTTAATGCTTTTATATGACTTTCATTTTGTTTGATTGGATTATAAAATCTATGCTTCTCCTTTCCGTAGGAAAGAACTTGTGTCCAAAATTTATTACTAGCATTACCAAATAGCCAACCACTATAGTCTTTCACTTCAAAAACAAATATCCCTACTTTAGTTGCTAAAACTAAGTCGATTTGTGTATAATTATTATTAAGTTTTTTAATATAGATATCATGAAAAATAGCACGAGCATCAAAGTTTAAATCAAGTAATTTTAAGACAAGATTTCGCTCGCTTATAGTGCCCCTGTGAATATTGGTTACAGAGGATAAAAGATCTTCATTATTTCTTTCTATACGCAATAGTTCATTATAAGTTGAATCTTTGTGAAAGTAATATTTTGACTTTGTACTGAATAAAGATTTAAATATAAAAAAGAAAATAACAAGTATTATAATTGGGAATACATCCATATCATAGCTCTATTATATATAAGTATTGTTTATTCAAATATATAATGACATAGCATAACATGCTTATAGTGTCAAAACATATGGAATTTCTCCTTGACATGCGGAGATTAAATATATTATTCTACGCAAAACATGCGGTGAATATCTTTATTAATCTCCGCAAATGAATATTTAATTATACTAATGCGGTAAATTATGAGTGTAAAATATATATACGAAGATAAAGATTGGGCAAATTGGAATTGGGATAATAATCTCATCACCCCTCTTCTTTCTCGTGTACGACACAAACAAGGTTTACTCTATGGGCGTATGCAAGGACTTGGCTTTGAGTTACAAAAAGAAGCAAGTCTTGAAGTATTAACTTCCGATATTGCTAAATCAGCTAAAATAGAAGGTGAACTTTTAGCAGACAATGAAGTTCGCTCTTCAATCGCTCGTCATCTTGGCATGAACGTAGCAGGACTTGTGCCAAGTTCAAGAAATGTTGATGGTTTTGTTCAGCTTGTACTTGATGCAACCTCTAACTATCAAGAAGATTTGACTTTAGAACGTCTTTTTGCTTGGCATAAAAGTCTTTTTGCTGAAATGCACGATAGACCACATCTTTTTACAAATATCAAACTTATTGGAAAATTTCGTGACGATAAAGATGGAAGAATGCAAGTTATATCAGGCGGATTAGGTAGAGAAAAAATCCACTACCAAGCACCTAAAGCAGAAGATTTAAACAAGGAAAGTGCTCTTTTTCTTGAATGGTTCAATAGTAAAAACAATGATGATTTAGTCATAAAAGCTTCAATAGCTCATCTATGGTTTGTTACCTTGCACCCATTTGAAGATGGGAATGGCCGTATCACACGTGCTCTTACTGATATGCTTCTTGCAAGGTCTGATAAAAGTTCAGAGCGTTTTTATAGCATGTCTTCAGCAATAGAAAAAAATAGAAATGCTTATTATGAAATTCTTGAGCAAACACAAAAAGGCACACTGGACATAAGCTCTTGGATTGTCTGGTTTTTAGAATGTTTAGAGCAAGCAATTGATTCAGCAAATGTGCTTTTAGAAAAAATACTCAATAAAGCATCTTTTTGGCAAAGAGCAAATAATTTTGAACTCAACTCTCGTCAACAGCTTGCCTTAAACAAACTGCTAGATAGCTTTGAAGGCAAGCTTACAAGTAGTAAATACGCAAAACTTGCTAAATGCTCACAAGATACTGCTCTTAGAGATTTGAAATTACTACTTGATTTTGAACTTCTCAAAAAATCTAACGAAGGTGGAAGAAGCACTTCTTATGAACTTATGCTATAAACATCTAAATATAAAACAACAAGTGTTTTTTATAATGCTTATAGAAAGCTTAATAGCAATAAAAGGGTCATGCTATGAGAACACGTTTCAGTAAATCAGATTCATTTTTATCCTCTATAGGATTTGTTATTTCTTTTTTATTTTCTTATATTTATGTATTAATTTCGTGTTGGATTGTTGCTAGCATAATAAAAGTACATTTTGAAAACATATACTTAAACACTTTCTTTTTTTGCGTAGTTGGGCTTTTTATTCTATATGCTTCATATGGTCTTTATTTTCTACCTTATATCTTTGTGAGAAAGAAAAAAACTATATTAAAGAAAGCTATTAGAATTTATAAAGCTTTTGAGATGCTCAATAAAAGCCTTGATGAAGATAAAATTTATGCAGCCGATCTCTATCAACTTGACTTTTATTCTACAAAAGACATTTTTCAAGATTGTGTACAAGAAAATCTGAGATGCACATTATATAAGCCAATTCCAAACATATTTAATTATAAATCAAATCAAAAAAAAATATTTGGTAAAGATACATTTTGGTGTGACTTGGAACAAGTAGAATCTATTGTTTCAAGGGAAGAAAGTTTTTGGGCTAATAAATCAAATAATGCTCTTAAAAAACTTCAACTTGAAAATGAAGCACTTAGTGAAAAGTATAAATCCTTATCTCTGCTCCATGAAAAAACAAGCAGAGAAAGTACAGAATTTCAAAAGAGAATACTTGAGTTTGAAGCAAGAATCTCAGAATATGAAAACAGTATTTCTGCGCTTGAAGAAAGCAATAAAATGTTATTAAAAGATTCTAAAGAATTACAAAAAATGAAGAATGACGAATCTTGTTATGAAAAACTTATTCCTTTAGCTGTTAAATCTGCTGTTGAACTAACTTTAGAGCGTAATTCAAAAGAGTACACTAACGCAATGATTGAAAAGAAAGTTACTGCAAAGGCGAAAGAACTAAATATAGAAAAAGTAAAAGTTAAGTTTTACGATGCATTTAAACCTTGTTTACCTGAAGGTTTTTGCAATACTGGTGGTTCACCAAAGCAAGGCAAATAAATATTTGAAATTACATACTTTAAACCTAAAAAACTTTGAAAAGATATACTTTTTTCTAGGTTTTTTAGGTTATTTTTTTGTAAAGTATAGACTAAGCTTTTACTCTCCTATACCTTTATTGATGAACCTTTTTTATATTTTATTTAAAAGGACAACATTTTATAAAGGAGCTCTTATGCCACAACAAAAACTTAATACCATTGAAGCCTCAGAATTTTTAGGTGTACAACCAAACACATTAGAAGTATGGAGATGTTATAAAAAAGGGCCTAAATATTCCAAAGTAGGACGCAAAGTAATGTACGACATCAATGATCTTGAAGAATTTTTCATACAAAATAGCGTACATACAATAGATAGTATTCGTGCTACAAATCAGTATAAAGGAATAAAGCAAAATGCTTGATACAAATACTTCTCAAGCGTATCTAGACACGAATATTAACACGGATATAAGCACTCTTGAATGTAATTTACCATGTAAGGTAGCATGTAGTTATGAATGTACGAAGTTTGAAAGGTACCTCCACACGGACTTTACTTGCCCAAAAGGATTGAGTATTAACCATATAAATATTCTTTCAATTATTAAAGAAAACCGCTTACCATTAAGCTTCAAACACATTTCTGAGATTCTTTTACTTCACTTTGAAACAGAACTTTCACAAGGTGCAGTGCGAGGAGTAATCGAAAGATTAAAGCGTAATAAGCTTGTCACTTCAAAGCTTTCTCGCTTAGTAAACCGTCGTGGAAATTTGTATACATTTACTTACTTAGTATGTGAACATATTCCTCAAATTGACACGTATCTTTACACGCACTTTCAAAAGCTCTCTAATACGAAGACTGACACGAATAATAGCACGTTAGCTGAACACTCTATTAAAGATAGATTAGATAGAAATATATCTTATCTGTCTAATGGACATGTGCGTAAAATGGAGTTTAGAGAATGCAATTCTGGCATAGTCACCCATAAAGTTGATATTTCAACAATCACTTATAAACAAAAGCTGCTCAGTTTATCTGATGAAGATATTTCCTTTTTTTGGCCACATTTACAAAAAAGCGGTTTTGGAAAAATACAAATAGAACAAATTGTTTCAAGATTGGAACAACAATCACTTAAACTTGATAATGTAATACAAGGTTTAACGCATGCTGAATGGGATTTGTCTCACGCACAAATGAAGGACAAACATGCTGAACAAGTAAAAAGTCCAATGAATTGGGTATTCCAAATATTAGCAAGACAAGGATATTATCCTCGCCCCCATAATTATGTGTCAGGTGAGGAACAAGCAGAAATGGACATTAAGCTTGAAAGTGAAAGACTAGCAAAGTTACAAAAGGAAAATGCAAGTAATGCATTTAACACGTGGCTTCTAAGTCTTTCAGAAGAGCAGAAGAAGGAAATTATCAACACACAAAGAAAAAATGCTAATACACACTTTACTTTTCCTGATTCTTACTGGCTTAAATTGCATTTTAATACAATGAAAGAAGCTTCACTCTAAACTTAATAAGAGAAATTATAAAGATATTTATATGTATTTTATGTTATAAAAAAAGAATAAAATATATTATTCTGAAATTTTATGAAACAAAAGAAAATAAATGCAAATAAAAGAAATTTTCTAATAAAAGTTTGTAATTCTCAAATAATATCAATAAATTTCTTCCTTCCTCAAAGAATATCAAAAAGTAACTTTTGTAAGCATTTATTATAAAATATTAGCAAAAACTTAAAAGGCAGGACAGGTAATATGACGTCATGAAAAACAACGCATATTATTAGAAAACTTATTCACACAAAATTGTGTTCAACGTAAAGATTAATATGAAAGAAAAAAATAAAAGAAATATAAAAATGCAAGTCTACCTAACAAAGGAAGAATTTGATAAAATAATTACCTTTAGCACTCGTGCAGGAATTTCAATTTCAACATTTGCCAGACGAGTGTGTCTTGGTTCAAAGGTGGAAAGCAGAGAAGATGTTCACGCAAGGCAAGAACTAAGAAAAATCAATGCTGATTTAGGCAGGCTTGGCGGACTTCTCAAACTAGCTATCACACAAGATAATCGTGTTACTATAAATGGCTTGTTGAGAGATATCGATCGCACAAAAGACGCTCTAAAAAGGAAGATTGATAGACTATGATAAGTAAGCATATTTTCTGTAAACCTGAGAATGATAATTATAGCAGATTAGCAAAGTATATAGCTGATGCTAGTCATAAAGGTGAAAAGTGTATCTTGAATTGGTGTGTAGGGTGTGAAGGCAGTGACAATGACTATATATTTGCCATTAAAGAAGTAGAAGACGTGCAATCATTGAACTATCGCTCAGACAAAGAAAAGACGTATCACTTGATTGTGAGCTTTCGTATTGAAGATGAAGGCAAGCTCACAAATAATGATTTTATTGTCATTGAAGAACGCTTTGCCAAAGCACTTGGATTTGCAGAACATCAAAGACATTGCGGTATACATAAAAATACGGATAATCTACATTTGCACATTGCTTATAATATGATTCACCCTGAAAAACATACACGTTTTGAACCATTTAGAGACTATAAAATCCGTGATAGTCTTTGCCGTGAACTTGAACATGAATATAATCTCTCAATTGATAATGGCATTACAAGAGATAACAGTTATAAGCTGTCTAACAACTCAGCAAGTAAAGAGGCGAGAACAGGCGAAGAAAGCTTTGAACGCTATGTTCTTGATAGACATGAGAAAATCATGCAAGCTATAGAAAAAGCAGAATATTGGCAAGATGTACACTTTGCTTTTGCAGATTTTGGACTTGAAATACTTCAAAGAGCGAATGGTTTGTCCATCAAGAATAAAAAGGGCAGACAAAGCATTAAAGCAAGTAAATTCGATAAAGAGATATCGTATAAGAAAATGTTTGATAAATTTGGCAAATATGAAAGAATGAAATTCATTTACAAGGCTAAAGAATGGTATAATAAAAAGCCGTTAGAAATTGATTTTTCACTTGAACTTTGGAAAGAATTTATTCAATCAAATAAAAGTGATGAAATAAAAGAAATTAAAGAAAAATGGCGTAAAAAAAAGATAAAAATTACTGGTCTTGCCATTACAAAACAAAGAGAAAAAGAATTGCTCAAAGAAGCACATATTCAACAGAAATTGGAAATAAATGAACTTAGACAAAACTATAAGCTAAAATCAGAAAATTGGTTGCAATTTCTGCAAGAAAAAGCACAAAATGGCAATGAAGAGGCTTTGCTTGTTCTGCGTATTACAAGCGATAAGAATCTTTCAAAAACAATAGATTTAAGTGCTAAAAAAGAATATAAAAAATGCCTTATAGACGAAAAAGAACTACTTACTTTTAAAGAAAAAATATATTCATCTTCTTATAGCCGCATAACAAAAAGAACACTTATTGCTGTTGAACAATTCAAAAAAACTATTGATAGAGATTTTTCATACAAAATCACATCTTCAGGTGCAATTATCTTTGAACTTCAATCTGGTGGAAAAGTAATTGATAATGGAAATCAAATCACTTGCACGCAAGGACTTGAAGATATAGCTCAAAAATATAAAGACATCAAATTGGGTAAAGTTTATGCTCGTCAAAATTCAGTTGAATTAACTCGTTAGCGATAATTTTATTATACACTTAACTTGAAATATTTCATAAATAAACACTTATAGTAAAGTAAATAAAACTTGTACTTGCTTTCATATTAAGAAGCCATTATAATAAAAGCACTCATAAGTGTTATTTACAAGGATTTATCTATGCAAGTTGAAGATAAAATTAAAAACGTAAAACATGATGATGAAAAGTCAAACTTTTTAACGTATTCTGGGCTAAATTGCTGTCAGTCAGACATTCTCAATGCAGATTGGGAAAAAGATGGAGATATTTTTAATCGTGCTCAATATACTGATAGACTTAATAATCTCGTAAAAAACACAAAAGCCCCTTATGTTATAGCTCTTTCATCTGCTTGGGGAACGGGTAAAACATATTTTTTAAATGCATGGAAGAATAAACACGCTTATAAAGAGGGTGATACAGACAAAACTCCTTGTGTTTATTTTAGTGCATGGGAGAATGAAGAAGATGATCCTCGTATTGCCGTTGTTTCTGCAATTAGAGAAAGTTTAATTAAATCAAAGCTTCTTGATGCTGTTGAAATGACTAGTGCTGCACAAAACTTACTATCATGTGTACTTAGTCCAAGTGTTGGAGGAAGACTTCTTTTACGTTTAGGAGTAAGTGGATTAAATAAATTCTTTGATTCTGATGTCTTAGACACTCTTGTAAATGTAAGTGGTGAAGAGGCCGAAAAAATTCTAGATAAATACACTGAAAAAAATCAAAATAAAAAGTTGTTTAATGAAGCATTAACTTCTATTGTTGAGCAAGTAAAAGAAAAAACAAACTCACCTATTCTTGTAATGATTGATGAACTTGACCGCTGTAAGCCAGATTATGTAATTTCGCTATTAGAATCCATAAAGCATTTTTTCAGCATAAATGGACTTGTTTTTGTTCTTGCTATAGATAAAAATCAGCTTTTATCTGTTGTTGAGCACACTTTTGGATTGAAGAATGAATATAGTCAAATATATTTAGAAAAATTTATTGATTTATTTTTTGAATTGCCTGAAGCAGATATAATCACTTATGCAGTAAAACTTATAAAAGAATACTTTTCTGATATACCAGAAGAGTTTCAAGATAATCCAGAAGTCACAAGCTACTATAATAAGTTTAGAATACAACTTCATCATGCTGTACTTTTAAAAATAATTTCATCTTCCATTCAAAATATTTCATCATTAAGAAACTTTGAAAAAAAAATTTATAAGTTTATTACAATATATAAGGCTTATAAACCATGTTTTGCATATGCTATGTTATTATTAAAAAACATAATGTACATAGATAGAAAAGCAAGTTTTGACGAGTTTCTTTGTCAAGAAATGTTTGGTAAAGATGCTATTCGTTCTGACAAGGTATGGGTGAGTAAAGAGTTATATATAAATACTTTTGGTAATAGTAAGTCAAGTACATTTTCAAAAATGAACCTAATCAAAAATAATCAAGTCGAGTACAGATTTGATAATAGTTTACCGTTACAAGATATTATTTATATGAGTCTAGAATCAATGTTACATAACCATGTTGCATTTATACCGCAAAACCTATCCTATTCACGAATTAAAGTTGCGTTTATTATTTGTTCTAAAATACCTCAACTTGGTGTACCTTTAAGCTATACAGACAATAGCTCAACTCAATTAATAGATAAAGATGCCATTCCTCAAATCCAAAACGAACTCAACTCAATGCTTGACTTTGGCAATCTTATTTCAGCAAGCGATAGCTCAAACACTTAATAGCTAAATATCTACCTAATCCATTTGACAAAAACTCTATACCCTAGCATAATAATTCCATAAATACAGTATTTAGGAAGTCACATGATAACAGGCGAATTAAAAAACAAAATTGATGCTCTTTGGGATATTTTTGCAGCAGGTGGGCTTGTAAA